>CAYTGW010000223.1:0-6364 GCA_964437395.1 uncultured Desulfocicer sp. | reverse complement strand
GTGCAACACCGCTCAACACCCAGAATGCATCCCTCCAGTGGGCTCCTAGGTTTGCAGAAGGATTACGGTTATCCGGTACCTGGCTGTTTACTGAAATTAATATGGTTATCGATTACTCACTGGCTTCCGCCACCGGCCCAGTCTACTACACAAACACTAATGTGGGCCTAGACAACGTATCCAGTCTTGTTGGATCGGTTGAATACACAAGAGGCGATACCATATTATCTGCTGAATATAATATGATTCGGGTTGATATTGGAACGCTTCCTGGTGTTGGAGATATTGCCACAACCGAAGTTCTTGGATGGGCTGTATCTGCCTCACATCGGGTTACCTATTGGTTGGAACTGGGAGCGTATTACGGTGATTGGAATACAAATGATCGAGATAGAGATGGAAGTGAGCTTGAAGAAATACCGGGTCGATTCAAGGAAGAAAGATGGATGCGGGATGCCTGCCTGACCACCCGGTTTGATCTGAATGAAAACTGGATATTCAAGCTGGAAGGTCATTACATGAGCGGGCTTAATGATGTTGATTTTGGCACGGACTCGGATCCTGATCCGGACTGGTTCCTGTTTGCAAGCAAGGTGTCCTACAATTTTTAAATCCCTGCATTTATAAAAAAAGGAAAAAGGTGCATGGCTTGATGCCATGCACCTTTTTTATAAAGGCAAGCTGCTCCTGCATACAATCGTTTATTCAGACCTGAAACATCTTCTTTACAATGCCTTTTCGGACTGGTAATCTGCTTTGCATGTTCAAATAATGGAAGGTTTTTTTGTGACAGTTGCAGTTTTTGAAACAATTATGCCGGATCGGTTGATTGAAGCCGTGGAAAAGGCAACCGGTTTTCCAATGACCGGTCTGACCTCCCCTTTGCCAAGCTATATCAACCGGGTTTATGAATTCCAGGCAAAAGATGGAACCCGTCTGATCGGTAAATTTTACCGTCCAGGCCGATGGCCCAAAGAGTCGATTGAAGAAGAGCATCAGTTTATTCTGGATTGTGAGTCTGAGGAAATTCCGGTCGTCTCTCCTCTGAAATTGTTGCATGGGGCCACTCTCGGTGAAGTGGACGGCATCTATTTTGCTGTCTTTCCTAAAAAACTGGGGCGGGAATTTGAAGTGATCGAAGATGATGACTGGCGGAGACTGGGACGAGTGATCGCCAGAATTCATGTTGCGGGAAGCATCCGGAAAGCCAGGACCAGAACGGTTTTACACCCAGGCATTTCAACCTGCAGTGATATACAGCAGTTGATCAAAGGAGGATTTGTAACCCCGAGACATGTAGAACCGTTTCAAGAGATCGGTCGGAAGATTGTGGATATCAGCTCCGGTTTTTTTGATGATACCGAGTTTATCCGTCTTCATGGAGACAGCCATCGGGGAAATCTGTTGTACCGGCCTCAGGAAGGCATCATGGTGATTGACTTTGATGACATGATGACTGGGCCGCCGGTTCAGGATCTTTGGCTTTTATTGCCGGATCATGCAGAGAAATGCGCGCAGGAAATCAAGCTGATACTGGAAGGATATGAAATGTTTCGGGAGTTTGACAGGCGGATGCTGAAGCTGATTGAACCCCTTCGTGCCATGAGGATTATTTACTTTCTTGCCTGGTGCAGCAAACAGGCGAATGATTATAAATTTAAAACCAATTTTCCGGACTGGGGCAGTGACCGGTTCTGGCAGCAGGAGATCAATGATCTGGGACATCAACTGATACGAATCCAATCCCAACTCCGGAATCAATCCAATCACATTGTTTCGTAAATCAAATAGAATAAGGAGAATCGAATGACGACAAAGGATATTATTGCAGTTTTTGAAACCGATAAAGGAAACATCCGCGTAAAATTATATGATCAGAAGACACCGGTAACCGTAGCCAATTTTGTCAATCTTGCAAAACGGAACTACTATAAGGGATTGAATTTTCATCGAGTGATTTCCAACTTCATGATTCAGGGCGGATGCCCCCATGGTACGGGTACGGGTGATCCCGGATACCGGTTTGAGGATGAGTTTATATCAGAGCTTCGCCATGACAAAGCCGGGATTCTTTCCATGGCCAATGCAGGCCCCGGAACCAATGGGAGTCAGTTTTTCATTACCCATCTACCGACTCCACATCTGGATAACCGTCATACGGTATTTGGAGAAGTGATGGGGAAGGATGACCAGGCTGTTGTTGACAGTATTGTTCAGGGAGATAAAATTCGAAATATAACGGTTGAGGGAGACATCGCTTCTTTATTGGAAAAAACAGCCGATCGGATCCAGGAATGGAACCGGGTTCTGGATAAAAGATTTCCGAATCTGGCGTCGTAAAATTCAGTTTCCCATGGTATTTATTAATCATGTCCAGAAAATTCACAGGCAAGGATTTTTATGATATAGGTGTTATTTCCGATACGCATGGTCGGCTGCCATCTTCTGTTTATAGCGTATTTGAGGATATGGACCTGGTTATCCATGCTGGAGATATCGACACCAAAGAGGTGCTGGAAAAATTACAATCTATTGCCCCTGTGGTTGCTGTTCGCGGAAACATGGATTTTGATCTAGGTAAATTGTCCTTACGGGAAGCAGAAACCATTGAGATTGGAGAGACGGTTATCCATGTCAGTCACATGGTCGGCAAGGTGCCGGCAGCTGCAAGGGTTCATGTGGTTATTTACGGGCATACTCACCGGCCATCAATTGAAAAACAGAATGGAGTTCTCTTTTTAAACCCCGGCAGTGCCGGCCAAAGGCGGTATGACAATCCATTGTCTGTTGCGATTCTCCATATTCGAGGAAACGAGCAGCATGCGGAGATTATCGAACTGGAGGAATAGGCTGATTGTATTGTGAAACACTAAAAAGATATCATTGACAATTCAATGACTCTATGCGTGAAAATCTGTTTTGAATCAAGTTATTATTAAAGTAAAAATCAATCAATTACTGAATTCAAATATGAGGAGCAAAAGATGGAAAATTGTCCCTGTGGATTGGAAAAACCATATGAAGAATGCTGCGGGCCTTTTATCAAGGGAGAGGCTCTGCCTCAAACACCCGAAGCTCTAATGCGGTCCAGGTATACGGCTTTTACAAAAATTGAAGTTGGCTATATTGTGAATACAGTTCATCCGGATAAAAGGGATCAGCATGATGAGAGAACAGTGAAAAGCTGGGCAAAAAATTCAGACTGGATTGATCTGAAGATTTTGAACACCGAAAAAGGGGGTCCTGAAGATACGGAAGGGCAGGTTGAATTTATAGCCCAGTATTACCAGAAGGGGAAAAGGCATAAACATCATGAAATCGCCCAGTTCAAAAAGCAAGAAGACAAATGGTTCTTTTATGATGCAGAAGCACCGCAGCAAGAGCAGATTATCCGGAACAGTCCGAAAATCGGAAGAAATGATCCATGCTCTTGTAACAGTGGAAAAAAATATAAAAAATGCTGTGGCAGATAGAATAACCAGTCTATGATTCTCATGAATTTGAAGAATGTCAGCATGGGGTATGGTGGCCCGTTGCTGCTGGAAAATGTTAACCTACAGATCGAGCAGGGAGAGCGGATCAGCCTGATTGGTCGAAATGGTGAAGGCAAATCCACTTTGATCAAGATACTCATGGGACAGGTTTCTCCGGATCATGGCTCGGTAGGCATTAGCCATGGAATTCGTCGAGCCTGCTTATCGCAAGAGGTTCCGGAAGAAATCAGGGGCAGTGTATTTGATGTTGTGGCTAGTGGTTATGGTGATGCGGCAATCACCCTTTCCGAGTTTTATCGAATCAGTCAACTTATGTCACGGAATGAAGACCCTTCATTGTTCAGAAAACTAGATGGTTTCCAGCAAACCCTTGATGAAACCGATGGGTGGAAAATGGAGCAAAAGGTGAACCAGGTTATCACCAGGCTCACACTGGAACCGAATGCTGTTTTTGATCATCTGTCTGCAGGGTTGAAACGAAGGGTACTGCTCGCAAAAGCCTTGGTGTCGGATCCGGATCTGCTGCTGCTGGACGAACCGACAAACCATCTTGATATCCGTGCCATTGAATATCTGGAAGAATATCTGGCGAGTTACAGTGGTACGCTTTTATTTGTCACCCATGACCGTATGTTTTTGAAAAAACTTGCAACCAGAATCATTGAGATGGATCGTGGCAGTCTGTTTAACTGGAAATGTAATTATGAAACTTTTTTACAGAGAAAAGAGTCGGATCTTGCTTCTGAAGAAAAGCAGAACGCGACGTTTGATAAAAAACTCGAAAAAGAGGAAAAGTGGATTCGACAGGGAGTCAAGGCTCGCCGGACACGCAATGAAGGTCGGGTCAGTGCGCTTGAAAAAATGCGCGAACTCAGAAAACAACGGAGACATCAGATCGGATCAGCCAGACTGCAAGCCCAGGAAGCGGAAAAAAGCGGAAAATTGGTTATCGAGGCAGAGCAGATTACATTCCAATGGGATGGAAGAGATATTGTGCGGGATTTTTCAACCACCATACTGCGGGGAGATAAGGTAGGGATCATCGGGCCCAATGGGGTCGGAAAAACCACTCTATTAAAAATTTTGTTGGGAGAGATTCCGCCGACCCATGGAACGCTTCGGCTGGGTACACGGATTCATGTGGCATACTTTGATCAGCTTCGTGCCCGGCTGGATGAAGATAAGACCGTGCAGGACAATATCTGCAATGGAAATGATATGATCACAGTGAATCAGAAGCAAAGACATGTAATCGGTTATCTTCAGGATTTTTTGTTTACACCGGCGCAGGCTCGAAGTCCGGTTCGCACGCTTTCCGGTGGTGAACGAAATCGGCTTCTACTGGCTTCTCTGTTTGCAAAAGAGTCGAATGTATTGGTAATGGATGAGCCGACCAATGACCTGGATATGGAAACACTCGAATTGCTGGAGGATCTTCTCCTGAACTACTCTGGCACACTTTTATTGATCAGTCATGACCGAACATTTTTGAACAATGTGGTTACCAGCACACTGGTTTTTGAAGACATGGGGAAGGTTACCGAATATGTGGGTGGTTATGATGACTGGATTGCCCAACGACCAGCAGTAATGTCTGAGGAAAAACAGACGACTCAAGTGAAAAAAACGATATATACGAAAAATACCGCGAAAAAACTCAGCTATAATGAACAGCGAGAGCTGAACTCCTTTCCTGGAAAGATAGAGGCTTTGGAAAAAGAACAGGAAGAGCTGTATGCTTCGATGTCTGATCCCAAGTTCTACCAGAGAGAAGGAACGGAGATTCTGTCCATAAAGGAAAGAGTAGGGGCGCTGGAGCGAATGCTTGAAGAAGTCTATGCCCGATGGGAACAGCTGGAAAGTAAATCCTGATCCGGCAGCGCCAGTACCCAAAAAATCAATATTCAGCCATTCAACAGTTCAGAGATCCGATCATTCTGTTACACTCAATTAAAAATTCACTGTTATTCAGAAGTCTGTTTGCAAAGGTCATATACTTGGAAGCGATGGATCGGACCGCTAACTGGAGCACATAGGGTCTCATGGGTTTTTCAAGCAGGTGATTGATTCCGGATGCAACACACATATCCACCACATCTGTATTGGCATTTCCAGTGATCATTACCGTATCATCATGAATTGTCTTGAATTTACTGCTGATCGTATCCAGGAATAAAAAACCGCTCTTGTCTTTCAGGAATACATCCACTACAAAAATCGCAATGCTGCTTTCCCTGTTCAGGCAATACAGGGTGGCTTCTTCATCGTCGGTGAAAACAAAAACATCACCCCATGTGTAAAATCGATTTATAATATCTGCAATGGATTCACATGCAGCCAAATCATCATCAACAATGATAACATCCAGACCATCCGACATGTTGCCCCCGCTTGTTGATTTATTAAGGGATAACCGTTTATCATTCAATATTCAGAGGTGTTGACTTCGCTGTTGGAGAAAGGGGAGTTCGTTTATCCAGTTGGTTAATCCATTGTGATAAATATGCCATAAAGACATATTATATTCAACCGAAAATATCTGCCTTCAGCAGAATTTCAATATCTTTTGAGAGGGTCTTTCCTTTTTTGGGAATTGCGGACGCACTGCATAATGGATTGTCTGCCATGAAAGACTATGGTATGAAGCCTGTCTATTGAAAGGAGACAGAATGGATCAGATCTGCTTGTTGAAAAATACAATTCAGGAATATGCATGGGGATCTCGAACGCTTATTTCAAATCTTATCGGAGATGCTTCACCATCTGAAAAACCACAGGCAGAGCTTTGGATGGGAGCACATCCCAAAGCGCCTTCTTTGGTAAACTACAAGGGAGAGTGGCAACCACTTGACCAGCTTATTTCATCATAT
>CAYTGW010000222.1:0-6372 GCA_964437395.1 uncultured Desulfocicer sp. | reverse complement strand
TTCGTTCCTTTTTTGAAATGGCGATGGCAAACAGGACAAGGCCAATCAGTACGCCGGCCGATAGAAGTGTCGAAATGGGATCGGCAAAAGATTGTGAAATCGTAAAATCATAATCAAAGTTCAGTCGATCCGGATGGGGAAAAAAGAATAAGCTTATATAATGTACGACCACGCGAAATTCGGTCAGAACGCGTTGATACATCGTAAACGGAAAACCCGCATAATAGGTCGCAAAATAAGATTTTAGATAGCCAAAGCCGATAATTAGCTGAAATAACAGAATCGAAAGCAACGCAACAAAGATGGTGCCCCCGAAAAAGAATGTAATGGCTTTTTTGCGAAGTCCTTGAAAGAAATATAGTTCATACAACAAAATGTAAAATGGTAACGTGACCGCTATCTCTTTGCAGCCCAGTGCCAGAAGACCACTGATAAAAGAGCCTCCGAATAAGAGATGGCTGGTATAGGTTGTTTGATTCGAAATGGATGCGGCCTGAATTTTGTGTCTTCTTCCCTGAATATAAAGAATCATGGAAAGCAAGAAAAACAGGCATGCCAGGCTGTTCATCCGTTGCACGATGTATGTGACTGAGTTTGTTTGAAGAGGATGCACAAGCCAGATCAATGATGAAAAAAATGGTATATATAACAAATGAGGCGGCCGATGGTCGGTAATCGTGCCCCCTTGTCCGTTTTCTTTCAACACCGTCAAGGTCTTTTTTACCAATAGATAAATGAGGATCCCGTTCAGGATATGAATGATGACGTTTACCAGATGGTAGCCGAATACATCCAGCCCGCCCCAATAATAATTCAAGGCAAACGTTGCGTTTGAGATGGGCCGAAGACCATAAACGAACCTGTACATATTGCTGACAATGTTCCACGACAGCTCCGTAAGGTGCAGATTGGGATTCTGCGTGATCGTGATCTCATCGTCAAAATTAAACGAGTAGTGAAGGGTGTGCGCATACAGCAGGAACGTAAAAATTGATAAAACAGACAGTAGAATCAAATCAGCTTTGTAAGAATTTGTAGAAGCTGGTTTGCGTTTTTGGTTTTTACTCATAATTGTTACAGATTTGTGTAGACCTGAATCAAGTTGATTAATCGATTGATATGGATTGGGAGTCGGAATTCATACCTGGTTTTCCCTGATCTGCCTCGGCTTCAAGAAAACTGATCTTTTGCGTCAGATTTTTTACTTCATAGGTCAACAGCGATATTTTAATTGCAAAATGCAGGGACAGCATGAGTAGAAAAATAATGCCGAAAACAAACAACGTTGTCGTTGGCAAGACAGCCCCGGTGAGCTTTGTAATAAACAACAACAAATCATACCAGAGAACAATGGTAATCAGAATAATACCGGTAAGTATCCAAAGCCATGAATACTCTTCCCGCAGTTTGCCTTTTTTCACAAGCTGGACAATCAGCCAGAATATGGACAAGACGGTGAACACAGCAAAGAGTTTTTGATATAGTGTCATGCGTCAATCGCCTCTTATTTTAAATAGTTTTTTTTGCTTATTAGAGAAATAAAAATTGACAGGAACATTTTGAAAAAATAGTACATAACGGTAAACGTGCCACGATGCATGCTTTTTCCCTCGGGATTTTCCTTCATTTGTACCGGAAGTTCTTTCACGATAAATCCCATGCGGTGCAACCGGATAATGATATTGGTGTCCGGGTAATCGCATGGAAAGTCGTCATCGGTAAAAACATTGAAGACTTCTTTTGTCATGCATTGATAGCCGGATGTTGGATCTGTAATCTCGGTGCGGTTAATCATTCTTATGATAATTTTAAAAAGCAGGATTCCGATTCTTTTGGGCAATGAAGGCTTGTAGCTGTTGCTCCCTAAAAATCGCGAGCCAATGAGAACATCACATTCGCCTGCCTCTACCTTTTCAAAGAACAACGGTATCGTATCCGTTGTGTGTTGTCCATCACCGTCAATCTGAAGCAGTATATCATAGTGATGCCGGACAGCAAATTTATAGCCGGTCTGAAGTGCAACGCCGTACCCCATATTAAAGGGATGGGAGACGACGAAAACACCTGCTTTTAACGCCTGGCAGCGTGTTTGATCTTTTGATCCGTCATCGATGACAATGATGTCGGCATCGGTTACCTTTTTTATGTTTTCAATGACATCCAAAATATTTTTGCTTTCATTATATGCAGGGATAATAATACATTTTTTTTTCATAAATCTATATCCTGTTCCTATCCTTGATGCTATCCATTGGACTTGTACGCCAGTTTATAGCACAATGACAGCCAGCCGGCAAACCATGTGGGCCACAACCGTTCGAATATTTTGCGGTCTTCTTCATGTCTGGTTCGATTTGTCAATGCATTTGTCGATTCCGATCCTTCGTGTATTCTACGGGTAATCAGCTTGCGCTTAATATATATGAAGTCGCCTTGCATGCCGGAAAACCGGAGGGCGGCATCCCAATCCAGATTCATTGTATAGGAAGAATTGAAGGTAAACGGCCCTATATTTTTCACATGGTACATTATGCTGGGGCAGCATACTGGATTGCCGAATGACAATATCTTTTTTTTGTAGCCGGCAGATGACAGGTTTGGTTTAAACAGAAAAAACAGGTTCAGGAGCAATCTTTTAAACAGCAGCAGCAGATTGTTGTCTCTCATTTTATTGTGATAGAGTTCATTGTAATCACTGAATATGATCAGGTTTTTTTTGTATTTTGTTGCAGCGGCAAGATACGATTCCGTGTATTCAGGAAGATATAAGTCGTCTTGATGCGCCAGGGTCAGGTATTCTGTTCCACAGTTCTTATAAGCAAACGACCAGTCTGCTGCAATTCCATGCGGGTTTGGATTGATAAGCAACGAAATGTTATATTTTTGAGAGAGGGCTGTGATATAGTCGGATGGCGTTGAAGTAGACAATCTGATCAAGCTCGGAGTTGTCTGGTTTAATAATGACTGAATACACTCCTGCAGATAAGGAGAGTTTTGATAAGCAAGTATGATAAACGTGTGATTGAAAGTGGAAGCCATGTACTTTGGATGCGTACGCTGTATTTTTACCGTTTATGGCGTTTTTAAGTCTGCGGAGACAAGTTTTTTAAAAAATGCGGTATGCCTCACATTTTGTAAATCATAGTCGAATCGCAATCGGTTGTAATCATGATAGCCGTTTTCAATTGCTTTTTGCAAAGCCGTCACAGCTTGTTCCAGTTTGTTTTGAATGGAATAGACACAAGCCAGATTGTAAAAAACATCGGCTCTATTTGGTGCAATTGCTAAAATTTTATTGAAAAAAGTAATTGCATCGCCATACTTTTTTTCTTGTGTATAGATCAGCGCAATGTCATTCATTGCATCAATTTCCGAATCATCGATCATCAGAACCTTGAAAAAGCAGCCCAACGCTTTTTCCGTTTCACCTCTTCTGTGATATACTCGCCCCAATTTTTTTAGCAAGGAAACATCATCCGGATTCGATAGGCACTTTTTTTCAAGTGCTGCTATTTCCGTATTCAGTTTTTGTATAATGCCATGTGTTATGCGAAGGTTTTCACTTGATTTTATGTGATTGGGATCAAGGTGAAGGGCATGCTTGAACATTTCAACGGCTTTAAAGAACTGCCTTGCTTTTAAAAAAGCAAAGCCCAGATTGCAATAACTGTCCGGGTCGTTCGGCTTTACGGCTGCCGCTTTTTTAAAATATTCTATGGCGGCCCCGGTTTCGCCTCGAATCAGCAGATCATTTCCCATGGTTGCGAAAATTGCCTCCGGCAGAAAAGCAAGGAAGGTATGGCGTTCAATTCCTTCTTCAATGACAATATCCGGTTTTATTTTTTTGATGAGATCCTCCATCACACTGTAATCAAACTTGGATGCGATGTATGCAGCGTGTCGGAAATGCTGGGCAAAGAAGGGGAGCAGTGCGTCGAAAAACGAATCACGGAAGACAATGGATTTTGCTTCCGCCTCCTGGTTTGTTGTTTCAAAAGGTTGAAACCACCAGGGCCAACTGGTAACGGCCCATTTCGGATTATCATTTTTATTAAAGGAACTGTTTTTCAGACTGTATGAAGGGACATTGAATTCCGTCAAATCCGGAAGACCGATCAGTTTGGCAAGATCTCTCCCAGATTCAGATCGTTCTTCTATTTCAAGATTTGATTCCGGAATACTGCTGTTTATCTTAACCGAGGCTGTTTTGATCCTGTCGATAATGCGCTGATAGGCGATAAAAGCGCCTCTGTCATTCCAGTGAGAATCCGTCTTGTAATAAATGCGGTCTTGATTTTTTTCATTTATCAGGACGGCTCGGAGATCAAGGATTTGCAAGTCGGAATTTTGTTTCATATACTCCAGAAACTGGTCAAGTTGGGTTTTTCTTACAACAACTTTAAAATGTTCCGGAAAATATTCAGGATAGACAGTCTGCTTGTTGGGGACAGCGATATAAATATAGTGAATGCCTCTTTTAGCAAGCCAGTCCCGTTTGGTTTCAAGATTCCGTTTCATTCCTTCAAGTTGTAATTCCGATAGTTTTATCAAACCACGGAAATCATCGGAAAGAGAGATCCCGAATGTATCCGTCTGATAAAACAGCCAGCCATCTTTACCGATTGCTACTTGCGGGTTGGGAGATTTTTGCAGCCATCTGTATTTGATCCGGTTATTGGTGTATATAAGCCAATCTCTGAATCCAAAGTGATCCTTGATGTATAATTCAAATTTTTCAGGGAACGATTTAATACTGGGATAATCCCATGTTAAATCCGGAAATCGGGCGAGATTCCTCTTTTCTATCTGTGAGATGGTTTTACCGGTCTGTACTGTCATCAAAATACCCGGCATACATATAGATAACAGAAACAGATAAGATATAATCGAGTTATAGGAAAATCGTAATTCGCTTAATTTCATTGCCATTAAAATCGAAAGTAAATAAACGGATTATATGCACCGGCGGCCAGGCTCATTACCGATGCCAGAAAAATCAGAGCAAGTGTCAGCAGGCTGGTGGCAGCAGATACACTCTCCGGCCGGCAGAATATGTTTTTCGTATCCGTGGTTGATAATGAGCTCCATTGTTTTTGAACCCAGGGGAGTACCGGGATGGAAAAAATCGTCCCCGCAATCATGGTCAGGATGATTTCATTGTCCAAATAAAGGCCGGTATGGTGAATGATCCCGTCTCCTCTTGCAAATCCGAACATTGCGGAAACAAAAGACAGCGCATCCGGGAGGGTTTCGGCACGGAAGAAAACCCAGCAGATCATGACAACCAGAAGCGAATACATATATCGGATCGGTGACCAGATCCGGTTGATCATTTTTTCAAGCCCGATCCGTTCCAGCACCAGAAAAAGACCATGCATAAGTCCCCATATGGCAAAGTTCCAGCTTGCCCCGTGCCACAGGCCGCAAAGGAAGAAAACCGTGATTAAATTCAGGTATGTCCGGAATGTTCCGCATTTGCTTCCGCCCAGCGGAATGTAAAGATAATCCCGAAACCAGGTGGAAAGGGAGATGTGCCATCGCTTCCAGAATTCCCTGATGGATTGGGATATATAAGGGTAGTTGAAGTTCTCCAGAAAATGGAATCCAAACATCCGTCCCAGGCCGATTGCCATGTCGGAATATCCGGAAAAGTCAAAATAGATCTGGAGCGTGTAACAGACAATACCAAGCCAGGCGAGGCTGAATGTCAGGTGTTCAGATGGGATGGCAAAAATTTTATCCGCCGCCACGGCAACGGAGTTTGCGATCAGCACCTTTTTCCCCAATCCAAAAATGAAGCGTTCGATGCCTTCTGCAAAATCATTCAAACTGGTTTTTCGGGAAATAATCTGCTGGGCTATATCGCTATAACGGACAATTGGCCCTGCGATCAACTGGGGGAACAACGAAATGAAAAGGCCGATATTCAGCGGATTTTTTTGCACCGGTACTTCATTCCGGTATACGTCGATCACGTAACTCATTGCCTGAAATGTAAAAAAGGAGATGCCGATCGGCAGATGGACAGGGTCAACCTGTATCGGGCCAGCCAGAACTGAAGAAAAAAGCTGGTTGAAATTGTTGACCAGAAAATTGGTATACTTATATGCAACCAACAGTCCGAGGTTTACGGTAACTGCAAAACCGAGAAACAGCTTTGCTCTGGTAGTGCTTCTGAATTTATCGATCATCAGGCCAAACAGGTAATTCGCTGAGATAGAAACCAGCATAATCAGCACATAAAATGTCTCTCCCCATGCATAAAAGAAAAGACTGGCGAACAGCAGAAACAGGTTTCGGAATCGTTTGCCTGCTGGGAAATAGATCAAGAGCACTGCCGGTAAAAATAAAAAAAGAAATATAATTGAACTA
>CAYTGW010000221.1:5042-6390 GCA_964437395.1 uncultured Desulfocicer sp. | reverse complement strand
GAGACGCCATTCAGGGAACGGAAATTCCTTTACTGCTCCTGGAAGGAGACTGCACCCTGCGCTCTTGCGGGCAGCAGAAAACAAGAATCGAAGCATTTGCAGAGATGTTGAGGTGATGCCATGATGAAACAATATTTTGATGACCTGGTGAATGGAATCGAGGCCAAAATCAAGGAAGATCCGGGCAGTATGAGTCCGAGAAAAATCTATGCTCTGGAAGTGGCTAAAATCGGCCGCCGGCTTTACGGAGGGGAAGAGAGGGTTGCATGGTGCGGTGTCACCGCCCCTTTTGATCTGCTATCTGCCATGGGGATCACTTCCTGTTTTGTGGAGTTTATCGGAGCCATGCTGGCATCTACCGGCATGGTTTCCGAATTTCTCGCAGAAGCGGAACAGGCAGGTTTTGCCGGAGATACCTGTGCCTATCACAAATCGGTTCTGGGGGCTGCCCGGAAAAATCTCATGCCGGTTCCCGACTTCCTGATCGCAACAAGCTGTCCCTGTACAGGAGGTCTCGCGGTCATGGAAAATCTGGCCCGCCATTTCCGCAAAGATCTTTTTGTCCTCAACATCCCCCAGGAGGAAACAGATCAGAGCGTTCAATACCTTGCCGATCAGATTCAGGATATGGTACGATTTGTATCTAACCATACCGGCGAACCCCTTTCAGAAGACCGGTTCCGGGAAGCCATTGCGAACACAAACAAGGCAAGGGAAATTATGGTCGATGTATACAAAATGGCCATGAATCTCCCCTCGCCTGCCAATGGTCGGCTGTTTGGCAATTTTGGGATTGTGGTCGCATTGCTGCTGGGCACAAAGGCAGCAGTAGATGTTGCAACCGTTTATCGCGATTCATTCAAGGAGATGCTGAAAAACGGAGTGTCCGGGATTCCCAATGAACGGTATCGGCTTCTCTGGATTCAAAACCGGATTCAATTCAAAAATCCTCTGATTGACATTCTGGAAACACAGTACAATGCATCTATTATTTCCGATGAATTGAATGACATCACCTGGGACCCCATTGATCCGGACAACCCGTATGTCGGTCTTGCCAGAAGAGCCATCTCCATCCCATTTAACGGACAGGGCAGAAGAAGAATCAGACACCTTCAGCAGATGGCCAAAGACTATCAGATTGATGGCGCCATCAATCCCTGTCATTGGGGATGCAGGCAAGGCAGCGGAGCCAGGGGTCTTGTCAGCAAAGGGTTGGGAGAGATAGGCGTTCCGGTCTTGAACCTTGAGGTCGACTGCATTGATTCCAGAAATTTTGCACAAGGCCAGCTTAAAACACGTCTGGAAGCTTTTATTGAAATGCTGGATAACCGATCCTCTCCCTGGA
>CAYTGW010000221.1:0-4942 GCA_964437395.1 uncultured Desulfocicer sp. | reverse complement strand
GTTTCCCGGGTTACCAGAAACACCGGCATCTCCCGGTTTATGGGGCGACTCAATATATGATAGGACAATACAAATCCGAGTTTTTTGAGGATGGCCATGCTGGCTGAATTTTCCGGATGCGTACAGGAAAAAATCTGCCCGATATCGGTCAAATCAAAGGTCTGGATCAGGATGACCTGTGCTGCTTCTGTTGCATATCCATTATACCATGAATCGCTGCAGAATCGATAACTCAGTTCCATCTTTTTCAAAAATCTGGATTCTCCGATACTGCACCAGCCGATATATTGATTTCCCTCCTTACGATACACCGCAAGGTTACCGGGTTCCTGATTTTCCCGGTTTGAAATCCTTTCCTGGTATTTTTCAAGTGCAACATCTTCCGTCCAATGAAAAACAGTTCCATCTCCAATATACTTCATCACTTCCGGATCAATGGTCATGGCATAAAATCTCGAGAAGTCTGCAATGGATTCAGGCTGCAAAATCAGACGCGATGTTTCGATGGGATTTTTAAAAATCATCTCCCCAGCCCGGTCATTGTCATCATTCCATCAAAAAACGCTTCCGAGTTCATCAGGATATCCCGATAACTGTCGAAATACAGAAACTGCTTCAGGAGGAGTGTAAATTCACTGGGAAAACGTATCCCGTGTTTTTCCCCGATCTGGATGATCCGAAGCAGGAATTGGTCTGATTCCCCATTTTGCAGCATGGGACTGATAGCGGGCATGGAATCATGACCCGAGAATTGATCGTACAGATTCTTCAGATCCTCCTCCAGTTGAAACCTGTTGACTCTCTTCCCGGTAAGACCGATCATAATCATGGATTTTGCCATTAGATGAAAATCATTGCACATCATTGCCTGGATCAGGGATTTCATCCCGGATCTGGTTTTATGGGAAATGCTACTGACAATGCCGAAATCAATAAATCCGACCTTTCCATCCTGAAGAAGAAGAATATTGCCGGCATGAAGATCTGCATGGAACAGGGTGCATTGAGTGATACTCTTAAACCATGTCTCAAACGCTGCACCGATGGATTCCGCAGGGTCATCCGCATATTGCATCAACCCTTTCCGGTCGGTCAACGAAATCCCGAAAAATCTCTCCATGGTAAGAACCCTTTTTGTCGTTACTTCCGGGTATACCTTGGGAACAACAACCCTGTTGCTGCCGGTTCGATGTAAAAAATTTGAAAATATTTCTATGTTTTCAGATTCTTGTAAAAAATCACACTCTGCCAGTACCGATTTCTGGATTTCAGATAATATTCCGGTAATGGATGCATGTTTCAGCCGGGGAACAATCCATTCCAGAAGTTGAGCAGCAGTTTGAAGAAAAACCAGATCCGTAACCAGAATATCTTTAACACCCGGCCTTTGAATTTTAATCACCACCTCTTCCCCGGTTCTCAGTTTTGCTCCGTAAACCTGCGCTATGGATGCGGATGCCAAGGGCTGGGGATCGATCTTAGCAAAATACTGTTTCACCTTTTGTTTTCCCAGCTCCTTGTACAAAATTTTTTCCATAACCCGATAGGAAACCGGTTCAGTCTTATCCAGGCATCGTTTAAACTGTTTCACATATTCTTCCGGAAACAGCGAAGGCGAGCTGGCAATAACCTGACCCAGTTTGATATAGGTCGCTCCCATACGCTCAAAGGTTCTGCGAACCAGTTCCGGTGTTTCAGGGCGATCCCCCAATAACCATCCAATTCCCGTCTTTGTTAGAACCCCTGTTGTGTGGCGGACCCTTTTGACGCCTTTCAATCCATACGAAAGAGTCCTTGGGAGTTCACGATATATATAGTGGAGCACGATTTTAATCCCTTTTAAAATAAAGCTGGTCCAATTCCATTATGCGATCAAGATGGCATGATTCGTAGGGACAGGCCCCTGTGCCTGCCCTTTGTGTGACCATGTATAGTGTCAATATGAAAACAAATCGGAATAACATGTTGTGTTATTTTTCCCGGATAAGGCTGCTGCTATATCAGATGCAATTATAAGATTCAAGTTTCTATTATGGATAATTTTATGCGATTGTTTTGCGATATGGAAAAACTGCTTGCTTCCATTCGAATCCAATAGTAAAAAACACAGAAAAAGCATACCAGCAATTATAAATAAAAATTTTAATATCGTAACGAAAATACAATTCAATTTCTACAGGAGGGACAAATGGCAATAACTCAGAAAAACTTTACGGTTCTGGTTCTTTTGATCATGACAATACTTTTTGGCTGCACAATCTTCAAGACTCCACGTGTTGAAGATGCAATTTATAAAAATTTCGAATATGAATTTGCATTTCAGGTTCCAAACGGATGGCATGTCCAGGAAACGATGCCAAAATCGCCTGATATAGGACTTACCGGTCTTTTTTCAAAAGACTTTGTTGTCATGCTGATCCATCCCCAAAACAACGGCATGATCATCGTTCAGGCAGATAAATCAAATGAAGATATCCTTGCATTGGGTTATAACCCGGATATTTTCAAGGGACGATTGAAACTGAGAATCCAGGACAGAGAGAGAGAGTTGATAACAAACAACCAAATAAAAAATTATTCCTATGAAATCGGTCCATTGACCGTAAAAAAAGGATATGGCCCGTCTTTTATTTATCAGGAATCTGCGCAGAGCCTTGCAGGTGAAAAATATGTCCGGTCTGAGTTTTTAAATCAATGCCAGAATAAATGCACCTGCAATATTCATTTTACCCTGATTTCCAAAGAAAATGATTTTCAAAATAACTTCGAGGTGTTTACGGATGTAAGCCAATCCTTGAGAAAAGTCTATCAATAGCCGTTGAACGCTTTCTGATCGGTTTTTTTCATTCCAGGAGATGCCAGAAGATCTCTCTTTATTGAGGTTCTTTCCGGCATATGTCAACAAATCCTTTTTGAAAGCCGCAGTCGGGTTTGAGAATCGGGCAGCGAATTGACTTAAAATAATTGTCAGGACGCAACCTTGATCATCAGATAATCCCGGTACTAAGTGCGATGGCAATAACCAGCAGTAAAATACCTGTGATTATCTCAATTGTTTTCATGCTAATTTTATGCAGAAAGCGTTTGCTGATCATGACACCTGTAAATGCTGCGATAATACCGGAAAGAATCAGCGGCCATTGATTCAGGCTGAGCAGATTGCTCTCTTCTGCGTCCCAGAATACTACCACATAGATTGCTATTCGTGCCACATCCACCATAAAACCGATAACTGCATTCGTTCCCACAAAGGCCTGTGTTGAGATGCCCACCTTGGATAAGAATGCTGAACGAAGTGCGCCCTGGTGGCCGGAGAATCCTCCAAAAAAACCAGAAAGCATACCCCCTAAAAACAGATATTTCCGGTCAAACTTCAGCGCCCGAAGACCTGGCAAAAGCTCAAGCAATGCAAACACAAGCATCAGCATCCCCATTACAAGTTTAATAGGCGTGATCACTGCTATCCGAGATCCAACCGGATATCTGGTAATTTCCCCGAAATTCGACACATATCCAAGTGCAGCAGCTCCAGCAAAGGCAGCAATAATAGCAGGGATACCGAACCTCAGAACGATCGACTTGTCCGCATACCTTCCAACAAGCCCCGCTTTTAATATGTTATTCGCGCCGTGTACGACAGCGGTAGCGGCAACAGCCACTTCAATTGAAAAAAACAAAACAAAGGCCGGCAGTAAAAGTGTGCCAAGGCCAAAGCCTGAAAACAGGGTTAACGCCGATGCCAGCATTGCAGACAGACAAATAATGATATAACTCATTTCTATTTGATTACCTCCCGATAAAGTTCTTTGATTTTTCCCCGCATCTTATCCAGCAATTCTCTGCCTTTGGGTGTGATCCGATAATACTTGCGTTGCTTGTGGTCAACCGTACGCGTCTTACAGTTTAAAAAATTACCTTTTTCCAGTTTTGCCAGAGTCGGATAAAGAGTGCCAGGACCGATCTCGTAGCCATGACTGGCCAATTCTTCCATCAATCCGATCCCGAATACCTCATCTTTTTCAGCATGATATAGGATGTGAATCTTAACAAATGCCAATTCCAGGTCACGTATCATGATACCTCCATTTTTTTATATTGATATCAACATTTAATATTGACATACGATATTGTCAAGTGATATTCACTTATCTTATTTCCGCCTGAGAGTGTTTATTTAAAAGAGTCAAGGTTCGAATAATTGACAATACTAATTTTATCAAATAGGATTTTCCATTATGGCATTGAGAGAAGAGCTGGAAAAACAGGGAACATGGTTGTTCCGTTGGCGCAGCTATCTGCCGTTAATCGGTATTGCAATGTTTATTCATGCCGCCACACAATTTCACTTTCCCGGTGCAGTAGAGGAAATAGAAGACTGGGGTGAGATAATCAGTATGATGTTTGCCTATTGTGGTCTGTTGGTCCGTAGTCTTGTGACCGGATACAAGGCAAAAGGAACCTCGGGCAGGAATACAAAAGAACAGGTAGCAATGGTATTGAATACAACTGGCATGTATTCCATTGTCCGGAATCCACTTTACCTTGGGAATTTTATCATTTGGGTGGGTATATCCACCTTTTTTCGCTTCTGGTGGCTGACGTTATTGGTAGTGTTTATTTTCTGGATATATTATGAACGGATTATTTTTGCTGAAGAAGAATTTTTACGAAAAAAATTTGGAGAACATTACCTTGCCTGGTCGCAACATACACCTGCATTTCTCCCAAAGTTGCGAAACTGGAAACAGCCGGAACTTCCATTTTCTTTAAAAAAAACAATTCGTCAGGAATACGCAGGCTTTTATGCCATTATTTGTATCTTTACTTTTTTAGAGATAATAGGTCGTTATTTTTCCATCGGTAAAATCGGGTTGGATACTCGCTGGCTAATTAGTGTCTGAACGAAAACCCACGGTTTTAACTTTTCAGCCGGGTTGCCAAT
>CAYTGW010000220.1:226-6404 GCA_964437395.1 uncultured Desulfocicer sp. | reverse complement strand
GATTAATCATCAATTTGATGATATTGTCCAGAATATTTTGTGATCGATCTTGACAAAGAAAAATAATTCAGGAATTCCCATGGTAAACAGGATATATGAATGAAAATAACGTTAATTGATGATGAACCGGATATCTGCACTTATCTAAGCGCTGCGCTTGAGGATAACGGTCATGATGTAACAACTGTAGATGAAAATGATTCTGTGATCCAGGTTATTCAGAAAAATCAGCCGGATCTCATTATTCTGGATATCATGATGCCGAAGCGTTCCGGTATATCCATCTACAGGGAGCTGCGCAGTACGGAAATGTTTCGAAAAATTCCGATTCTCCTGATGAGCGGGATGTCTTCGGAAAAAAGTTTTCTCCCCAAAGGTTTCAGGCGACTGGTCAATGATGATAACATTCCATTACCGGAAGGCTTCATTGAAAAACCCATCCGGCTGCCCGAACTGATAAAACTTGTTCATGAACTAAAACGATAAAGGAAAACATATGGTAACTCCTGCCAATATTGACGACTGGATAAAGAATAATCTCTTTCATGTGATCCCAATTGCCATTGCAGTGATCAATCAAAAATTCGAAATTGTATTTGCCAACAAGACCTTTGAAAAAATGTTCGGCAGATGGGAACAAAAGAAATGTCATGTTGTCTATAAAAACAAAGATGTCAATTGTGCTGATTGCAAAGGTGTCAAAGTATTCAAAGACGGGGTTGCGCGTGTGAGCGAAGAGCTTGGATATAATAAGCAAGACCGTATTACACATTATTTGCAGCATACCATCCCGGTGATCGATGAAAATGGAGATATCCCCTTTCTGGTAGAGATGTCTCTGGATATAACCGAAACCGCTCAAATCAGAAAAGAATACCAACTTTTATTTGACCAGGTTCCCTGCAGCATCCTGTTGATTGACCGAAATTTCCGGATTGTGAAAACAAATCAAAAAGTGGAAAACACTTTCGGCAATATTATTGGTCAGAACTGTTTTGTCGCACTGAAAGGTTATGATAAGGAATGCCAGGAATGCACCTCCGGCCAGACATTCCGTGATGGGAAAATGCATTCCGGGAATCATGTATGGAAAACCCGCAGCGGGAAAAAACGTGAATTTCTGGTATCCACCGTACCCCTCCGGCATGAAGACGGACATTTTGATCTGGTTATGGAGGTGGCGATTGACATCACCCAGACACTGAAACTGGAAGATGATTTAAAAATCGCAAATGCCTTTATGGAATCTCTCATTGCTACCTCGATCGACGGCATTATCGCAGTCGATATGGGAGAAGAGGTAACCATATTCAATCAGGCTGCCCGAAAAATTTTTCAAATCGAAGATCATGAAAAAATAACCAAGGAAAAGCTTGCCTCAATGCTTCCCAAAAATTTTCTGGCGCAGGTTTCAGCCGGAATTGCCCATGTGTATCTCCCGGAAACCGAGGTGATAACCATGGATGGGGGGAAAATACCGGTTCGCCTCGCAGGAGTGCAGATTCAGATCAAAGGGAAGCAGTCAGGAATGGCCATTTCAATCCAGAACCTTTCCGAAATCAGGCGCTTGGAACATGAAAAGCTGGAAGCGGAAAGACTTGCAGCAGTAGGACAAACCGTTGCTGGTTTGGCTCATGGCGTAAAAAATCTGATCACCGGTCTGGAAGGCGGCATGTACATGCTGAATTCAGGAATTGAAAAAGGCAAAGCCGATCGAATCGGACAGGGAATGGAAATGTTGAACCGAAATATCCACCGGGTATCCACATTTGTTCAGGAATTTCTCAGTTTTTCAAAGGGCAGAAAAATCAAGGCGGAAAATTGCGATCCGGTTAAAACCGCAGATGAAGTGGTTACCATGTACGCGGCCAAAGCAAATGAGTCTGGAATTAAACTGCTGCATGAATATGACAGCTATATCGCCCCGGCCTGTCTAGACAGCGAAAGCATGCATGAATGCCTTACCAACCTTGTGGGGAATGCCATTGATGCCTGCCGGATGAGCGATAATAAAAACGGAAAAAATGTCCTCCTGAAAACCTTTGAAAAAGATAATGCAATCATATATGAAGTTATTGACGATGGATGCGGAATGGATTACGAAATTAAAAATAAGGTATTTACAAATTTTTTTACCACCAAAGGGCTCGGCGGAACCGGCCTCGGACTTTTAATAACCCGAAAAATCATTCAGGAACATGGTGGAAAGATTGAGCTTGAAAGCGAGCCGGGCAAGGGAACCACTTTCCGGATCACCCTGCCCCGAAACCGTTTGCCGGTGCCGACAGGTACGGAGGAATCCTGACGCAACCGATTTTTAAAAATAACGCCGGTAGTAAAAAAAGATCAATTGATAAACATCCTTTGGATAGAGCAGATCGCACCTGATGGCTGACCGGAAACGACGAATACTTTTTCTTGGCGATGGCGGAAACAACCTTCACCTTATAGCAAACGCCTTTGCCCATAAGATGAAAACCGATTCTGTTGATTTTATCAGTGCCTCCATGACCCCTCCGAAGCTGAATCCAACCACACAAAAAGTGATGCTGGAGTCCGGAATAGACCTGTCCGGTCTTCCCTTGCTGTCTCTTCTGGATGTCGAACCTTTCATGTTCGACCTGATCATCACACTCGGTGAATTTGATCAGGATTGCCGGCCAACCCTTCCGGGCATGCCTCCGCATATACACTGGGACCTGCCTGATCCTTCTCCCGGTGAAAATGAAAATCATCGATACAACGAACTGAAAATTGCTGAGGAGAAAATAAAAAGCAGACTCAGCACACTTTTTGATTCAGGATTTCTAAATGCCCTTTTTGTTACCCGGAGAAATCTGGAAGGTGTTCTGGATAATCTTCTGGATGGCGTTATGGCTCATACCCGAAGCAGACGAATTTTTTTCTTTAATAAGGCTGCTGAAAAAATAACCGGATATAAAAGAAGAGATATTCTCGGGAAAGATTGTCATGAAGTTTTCCCGGGAAGATTCTGCGGCGGAGATTGTGAATTCTGTGAAACGCTCACGACGAAGCGGGAAAAAAGCATCTTACAAAAAGAAATTATTTTTACAAGGCCGGACAACATAAAACGGGTTCTAAAGATGTCCATCATGCCGCTGATCGATGAGAGCGACCAGGAAGTCGGGGCTCTTCTCTCCTTTAAAGATGATACGGAGCTGGATCTTTTAAAAAGAAGATTGAAACATCATCATACCCTTGGAGAGCTGGTAGGCAAAGACCCAAAAACACTTGAAATTTTCGATCAGATACGGGAAGTGAGCGCTGTTATTGCCCCGGTTCTCATTGAAGGGGAAAGTGGAACCGGCAAAGAACTGGTGGCGAATGCTATTCATAATATCGGCCCTCGTTCCAAAAAACCCTTTGTGGCGATTAATTGCGGAGCACTTCCGGAAGGCATTCTTGAAAGTGAACTTTTCGGACATGTTATGGGAGCATTTTCAGGAGCTGTCCAGGATCGAAAAGGCCGATTTGAGCTGGCCCATGAAGGAACCATTTTCCTGGATGAAGTGAGCGAGCTCTCACCGGCAATGCAGGTTAAATTGCTCAGAGTCCTCCAGGATCAGAAATTCGAACGGGTTGGTGGAGAAAAATCGATACAGGTCAACGTCAGGATCATCAGCGCTACCAATCAGAATCTGATGAAACTGGTTGAAAAGAAAAAATTCCGGAGGGACCTGTTCTATCGATTGTGCGTTGTTCCCATAACCCTGCCTCCTTTACGGGAAAGAAGGCTGGATATCCCGATGCTTGTAGAGCACTTTCTTGAAATAATATCAGATGAAATTAATAGACCTGCCCTGACACCTTCAAACGAGGTAATGGATTTGTTCTCAAGCTATTCCTGGCCTGGAAACGTTCGCGAACTTCGTAATGCAATTGAATACGCATATGTTAAATGCCGAACCGGCATTATTACTGAAAAAGATATCCCCCCCGAGATCATCAACCGATCGGATGAAAAAAAATTGCGACCCGGCCCTGTTCTGAAACACTCAAAAGAAGATGTCATTATCGCTCTTGCAAAGGCGGAAGGTAACCGGAAAGAGACTGCAAGGATTCTCGGCATCGGACGGGCGACATTGTACCGTTACCTGGAAGTATTTGGACTGAAGTAGATGAATCCTGATAGCTGAGTGGATGTCAAACCCTGGTAACCTGTCGGGAGTAATCAAAACTGTTGGGTTTCGATTACCCAATCGTTTTGATTACCCCCATTGTGGGAGCGGCATCTTGCCGCGACAGTACTGTCTTGATTGATATCTTGAACAAAGCCATATCGCGGCTGGAAGCCGCTCCCACATAATTCGATTATTGAACAGTTTTGATTATACCCCAACCTGTCCGGGGAGATAAAATGCAGGGACAAACCCGTTCGCTTGCCTCTTCAGAATCCGTGTCTCGTGTCTCTAATTAATCCAGAAATATCACTCAATACGCGTCAAACAATCCTCATAAATACATTATTACCTAAAAAAACAATAAATTAAAAAATGTAACTCCCAAATTACCTCACATAAGTTCCACAATGGTAACTTGAGACACAGCATCCTGAATCAACCTATTATATGAATTAACATGTTGTAACAACAATATAAAAAAAGAATACCCCTATCCATTCAATATTGGCACATTTGTTGTTATCCATAAAGACCAGATGAGTGTCTGTCTCATGAAAGCAGGCGATAATCAGCAAAAAGCTTACCCAACATGGAAAAAGATAAAACCCTGAAAAGAATAGTGGACCTCTGCTATGAGATGCTTGAACTGGCAGATCACGGAGACAAATTCCGGCTGGATAACGGGTGCGGGGTTGTTTTCGGAGCCATGCGTGACGCAGCTTATAAAATCAGAAGACTTGCTGAGAAAGAAATCTCTCTTCATAACCAGAATCGAAAATCATCGTCTGACTGTAAAAAGGATAGCTGATTACCAATAAAAAAAAGATGAAGGCTGTTTGCTTAAAATGATCACCCGGTAAAGCCAACCTAAAAAACGAAGGGGAAAGGATATGAGCAACAAGAAAAAAATTTTAGTAGTAGATGATGAGCAGGATGTTTTGATCTATCTCACCGCGCTTTTTCAGGACAATGGATATGAAGTCATTACAGCAAAGGATGGGATTGAAGGGTTTGATCTGGCAAAAACGGAAAAGCCGGACCTGATCACTCTCGATATCACAATGCCCGACCAATCCGGTGTGAGAACTTACCGGTACTACAAGGGAAATGATGAACTCAAAGAAATACCGGTGATCATTATTACTGCCATCGGAGATTCCATGAGAAGCTTTTTAAAAAAATTGAGCGGATTCCCTGAACCGGAAGGATTCATGAACAAACCCATTGATGAAAAAACACTTTTAAAGATGGTTTCCGATCTGTTGAGCAAATCGTAATCATCTGAATTTTTCAGGCACTTAAAATTACTTCAAGAAGGAGAGTAGAATGGCTCTATTTATATATTCAATTGTTTATCTGGCGATAATCGTTTTTTTCTTTTTTGTCATCAAGCGTATCGTCAGTTATCTCAACAACCCGATCCATGTGAGATGGGAACTTTATCCGGTTGCCCATGAGGGGAAAAGAGCATCTTATGGTGGAAGTTATCTTGAAGATGTTGACTGGTGGACCAAACCCCGGGAAAAATCAAAAATAGGAGAACTCAAGGTCATGATCCCTGAGATCCTTTTCCTGAAGGCCGTATGGGAATACAATCGGCCATTATGGTATGTTACATTTCCATTCCATTTCGGGCTTTATCTGATTGTCGCCTTTATCGGGCTTCTCGGGGTAGGCGCTGTTGCTCAACTGGCAGGAATGGCTATCGGCTCCGGAAGCGCTTTTTCTTCGGTGGTTGCAGCATTGACCAACCTGTTCGGTCCCCTTGGTTTTATCCTAGTGATTGCCGGAGCAATCGGACTGATCTATAAAAGGATGACCGATCCCAGTCTCGGAAAATACACCACCGCAGAACATTTCTTTAATCTTGGACTTTTCATTGTCACCATGGGCAGCGCATTGCTCACCTGGTTGTTTGTGGACCCGGACTTCCATTTTGCCCGCACATTCACTGCAAATCTGATCCGCTTTAACATGGAATTAATTCACAGTCCTTTGTTTAACCTTCAAATACTCCTAGCTGCTTTTACCATCGC
>CAYTGW010000220.1:0-216 GCA_964437395.1 uncultured Desulfocicer sp. | reverse complement strand
TTTTTCATGAAATATTTCCTGTATCACGACATCCGGTGGGGAGATGAACCCAACATCAATACTCCCAAAACAGACGAGCAGATCAATGTGGTTTTAAATTATCCCGTATCCTGGTCAGCATCCCATATTGCCGGGCATGGGAAAACAACATGGGCGGAAGTTGCTACTTTTAATCCGGTTGCCGAGCCAGAAAAGAGCACGAACAAGGAAAAGGAG
>CAYTGW010000219.1:2360-6407 GCA_964437395.1 uncultured Desulfocicer sp. | reverse complement strand
AGTATTTTCGGCTCTTTTCTGGGCACCGACTTTCGCTGGTGTGACGCTTTTTAATAGTTTTGAAATTAGCTCCTGTTTATAGTATCGACAGGTTCAGGCAAAAATTTAAAAATCATTTTTGTTTTATGATAAACAACCCTTCACCAAACAATCTACTTGTTCATTGCTAACTCCTTAACCAGCCTGATCGTTTTCAAATGCTCTTTCATTGCATCCCTGACAAATGGCAACTGGTCAAGATACACTCCGTTTTCCCATGTGTCCATAAATCGTTCAACCGTTTCCCTGGTTGTGTCCAGCACAAGCTTTTGAGGCAATCTTGCTCTGTCAGCAAAATCAGACAGCCGATCCATCCTCTTTACGGTCAAATCGCCTGATCACAAAAGCATTGCCTTTCATCGCCAGCATATCATCCGGCAGGCCAGATATAGTACGGATGGGTATGAGCCCTGATCTCCGGCACATTCATTCCGATCATTCCAGCCAGACGCATCATGGCGAATTCATTCTCCAGTACAGCATTAAAATTGGAATCGATTTCTGCAAACAGAAAAAAATTATCTTGATCACATTAGGATATGGCTATAAAAACAAAAAAACCATGGAAGAGCAATACAGACATGCAATCCAGTTTATCGATCATTTCGAGCAGCCTCCCAAGGCCGTGGAAAAGCTGTTTCAATGGACGTTTCTGTACGGCAGCAGGCAATCATTTTCAATTTCTTCCCGGATAACCCCGGATGGAAAAGGAGCGTAACATGCCCGATACTGAACTGATCAAAGAAATCCGCAATACTGTCGGAACCCTGAAATTCAATCGACCTGAGAAGAGGAATGCACTTTCGCCGACCCTTCTATCAGATCTTCATCTGACCCTGAAAAATTGGGAAAAGGAAAATGCCGTCCGGGTTGTGGTCATTACCGGAAATTCAGACAAGGCCTTTTCCGCTGGATATGATATCACGGCCATTCCGACTGAAATGACCCCTGAAACAGCGGAAATACTGAGGACAAGCAATCCCCTTGAACTAGCTCTTGACAGCGTGAAGAACTTTCCGTTTCCGGTTATTGCCATGATCAACGGATACTGTTTCGGTGCAGGTTTGAATCTGGCCATGTGCTGTGACATCCGGATCGGAGCTGAACACATCAAGGTTGGAATGCCTCCGGCAAAACTTGGTCTTGTCTATCATCCCGAAGGTTTGAAACAATTTATCGAGGTACTCGGAATCGCAAGAACTCGTGAAATATTTTTCACTGCACACACTTATGAGGGAAACCCGCTCAGGGAAATGGGCCTGGTGGATCATCTGGTTCCGATGAATGCGCTTTCGGAAACAACATACCGGATGGCAGATGAGATTGCCAACAATGCCCCCCTCTCCGTCAAGGGCATGAAAAAAATTATCAACATGATAGGAAAATATCCTCTCATGAATTCCGAAGACATGATGATGGCGCAAAATATTATAACTGAAGCATTTAACAGCGACGACCTCAAAGAAGGTCAAACTGCATTTATCGAAAAACGAAACCCGGTTTTTACTGGAAAGTAGATTGTTTCCGGTGTGTCTTAAAAAAACCAAGGTCTTAGTATTAATTCATACTTTTCTTTTTCGCCGACGGTCTTCTGACCACCGCCTTCTTTTTAGGTGCTGCCCATGTCGGGAGAGTACGTTCCGTCAGGACGGGTTCAGTTTTTGCCTGTGAACCCATCAGCGAAGCCACAAGGGTCGAGGTTTGGGGAGATCGATAAAAGTTTTCCAGCCGGACCCGGATGCGTTCTTCCAGGAACCCGATGGCCAAGGTTTTTTCAATGCCATGAGACAGGGTTTGCACCAGTTCATTGACCACCATTTTCTCGGTAACCCCTATCTCATCGGCAATCTGATCAAGCGACCGGTCTCCGTATTTTTTAAAATAGAAATGTACCAGATCCGTGTAAATTTCCTTGAAATAAGACGTTTCCCGGAAGTGAAGCCAGAAATCAAGGCCAATGGCATTACAATCTTCCACATCCTTTGCATCCAGAATCTTACAATATTTCGACAATTTTGTTTTTGCTATGGCGGCCCAGATTTCATCTCCCATTTCAATAATATGGGGTTTATCGAAATAATCGTTTATGGATTTTTCGCTTCGCCGGATGGTACTTCCGAGATTTTTTTCAATATAGGTTTTGACGGTTTTTTCAACCGCGACCTCCAGGGGATGCATGGTTTTATTGACAGCGAATTTGCCGAGTTTGATCAGCGATGCCAGGCCCGGCACCTTCTGGGCAAAAATATTTTCAGTTAGCAGGTAGTCCTTGATCCCGGTAAACAGCACCTCTGAAATCTGCTGGGAGTAAACGGAACTGTTGACCAACCAGTGGATGAAGTCTTTTCTGGCGCTCTCCAAATCACCGATTTTATCTACAATATCTTTGTAAGATTTGTGGGAAAAGATATCCGCTATCGCGGTAGTCTTGTTTTTCGGAGAAGCCAATACACGCTGGCTCATTTCACCTACCAGTTCCGTAATCCCTTCAGCGACAGGAAGTTCAACCACATTCCGTTCAATCAGGCTGATAATCTGTTCGGGCGTGACGATTTCCCGCAGTTTTATTTTTTTTATCCATTGAAAGACCGCCGCCACTTCTTCCCGGATTACCTGCCGGTACTTTTTTGATTTGAAACGGCCCATCTCATGCTGAACATGGGCTTCCAATAATGTATCCATCGCCTGGTTCATATCTACTCCTTTTTATGTCTGTTCCGGAATCAAAACTCCCGAGAATGATCTTCCGTTTCTGCACCCACAGCCGTTCTCAATCATTCCTTTATTTCAGGGCTGTTTACATTATCATTCTATCTCACAAACCTCACAAAGTCTTCAAACGCGCTTCTGGAATCATACTGAAACGGATAATCGATCATATTGTGAAGTTTTTCATAACTGGCAATCCAGGTACTGTTCATTAAGAAACTGAAACGGCTTATGATTGGAAGGTATGGTCAATAATTCGTATAATCACATTATAAACGTGTATATAACTCAATTTACAGTTCGAGCTTATTGATTAAAATAAGAACGGTTTGAACTTTTTTACCTTCCGCTAATCTTCGTACTTCTTAAAAAACTGTTGAATCACCTTAAAGCAATTAAATGTTTGATCACCATCTGATTCTATCCTCCATTTTTTGTACCTGGGCCGCTTTTCAAATTAACATCTTAAGATACAAAACAGATTTGTTCTAATATAACTTGCTCAGTAGGTTTCTGTTGTAAAGTTGGCTCTTTGTAATCCTTGATGTTATCTTACTAATTTGGTAGCAAATACAAATGTTACAATTAAGACTGTAATAATAAAAATATTATGAATAAGACGAAAATAATTAGAAAAATATCAATGTTGCTTAACTTTTTTTGCTCATAATCCTTGGCATTCCCTTCAATATGTACATCCTCCCGATCATCTGTTTGCACGGAATCCAGATAATGTTCTTTCCTGGAAGATTTAACGGTCCGGTATAATTCTTCTGCCATATCTGAATCTCTTACCATTCTTGCTGCTTCAAGGCTTGTCTTTGCTAACTCATGAGAGGGGTTGATTCTTAAAGCAGCCTCATATTCAACTATTGCATCGTCTAAACGCATCAGTGCCAGGTAGCATTGCCCCAAATTGAAATGTCGGTTGTCCCGCTCTGAATCTATTTCAATCGCCTTTAAATAAAAGGGAATGGCCTCTTCAAAGCTTTCTTGTTCCTTGTAGGCATTACCCAAATTATAGTAAATGATGCCTTTTTCATGTTCAGAAGCAGCAAGATTAAGCGCCTTTTTGAACATCTCGACTGCTTCAGCATACAAACCTTTCCCTTGCAAGGCAGTGCCCAGGTTAACTAATGCATCTTTGTTAGAGAAATCATATTTGACGGCCTTGTTCAACTCTTTAATTGCTTCATCAAACATCCTCTTCTTTATGTATTCCAATCCTCTCTGAGAGTGTTCATCGCTACGTTTTTGAGCCCCTGTGGTTTCCTGACGCTCTTCACCTGCGAAGTCGTA
>CAYTGW010000219.1:0-2350 GCA_964437395.1 uncultured Desulfocicer sp. | reverse complement strand
GAGACGATTTGATACCTATTGCATCTTGTACAGCCTGCTTGGCATCAGTATCAAATCTTTGTAAGACGTTTTTGAATTCGTTGTCTTCAATAAGTGCATACTGCCGTATCACTTCATCAAAGTGGGCTGTCATTTCACAGTATTCAGCAATTTTTTCATATGCTTTATCAGTATCCTGGTTTTTAAAACTGTTATTCTCCTCGTGTATTGATATTGCCCAATTATAATGAACCTGCACAGCAAGAGGAGGTTCGAGATTAAAACTAGCTGCCTTTTTATAGGCTTGGCGAGCAAACCTACTCTTTGAAGACTTATTGAAATTCACAGCGGTATTATAATAGGCCATGGCTAATGAACGATTCAGATACTCAACACTTTTTGCTTGAGCGTCATCCAGTTTTTGACCTTTCCATGGCATATCCTTGCCAAGCATACCCAGTTGACCAATACAATTGCAACAGCTGGAAAGCGCTGTCCAAAAGTTTTCTGTGGGGTACTCATCTGTTCTGAAAATATCCGACAGGAAGTTGAATGCCGATTTCAAACACTCCCCAGCCAGGAGTTTCCCCTCCGAAACCCTTTCCTGCATTTCCAGACCGTGCATTTCAATGAATAGGCATATTTCTTCCATCTTCTGGATCGCTGAGGATTCATTTTCAGCGGACTTTTGAGTCGGTTCTGTCCATCGTTCCTGCTTCTCATTCTTGGATATGAAACTCCGGCTAACATCAACGACACTATGGACATGGCACTTAAACTCCGGATTAAACACCAATACGATTTGTCCGATATCTTCATTCGCAGTAATTTTATCCCCATCGTAAAGATATGCGCTCATCCAAACCTTATTCTTAGCGGATTTGTCCTGTTGCAGATTATAGACCTTAATAGTTCGGAGTTGCTCAGGAAATCCAGGAAAGCTGAAAGTGAGTTCCGATAATTGTTTAATGATACCTTCCTTAATTTCTTCGCCTATCTCTGCCTGTAATTGAAAAATAAACCGAAGGTCCCCTATTCGATAAGTTGCTTTAGGGCCATTGTATTTTTCAATTTTCATAAAATCCATGTAATGAGGTCCAACCTCAAACAAAATCCGGTTACTGTCAAAATCTTCCTTGCAGTGAGGACACTCGATAACCCTATATCCGCAACCACAGTTCAGGCAGTTAAGCATGCAATTCCATTCCGGATCTACAGTCTCACAGACCGGACATTTCCATTCCTTTGGTCCGCAGATTTCACGAACATGCAGGGACTGCAAGCAATAAGGGCAAACAGTATAAATATCGTTTAACTCATTTGACTCTGTCATTTTGTATCTTTCCTCCGAATCTTGAGAGCACTAAATTCAGTAAGCGTTAAAAAAAGACTTTATAAACTATGACGACGTTTTATGGAAAAAATATCAAAGTCCTCCATAATTTTTTACAATAAGCTTCGTAGTGCTGAGCCTGAGGATCAGATTTTTTGATCATTGTACAACTACTAACTACTTATCATATAACCAAGCTTCAGATTTTGTCATGGCCTCCCCGGCAGATGAGGCCTGCCCGACTTTTGTCCATCCGCCCCATGAAACATAAACATTTTTATCACTCTGAGTCCATTTCACTTCATATGATTTACCATTTCCGGATTTAACTCTTCCTATGATGGTTGCAGCCATGATTACCTCCAGTTTCTGATGGTGTAGATAATTGGTTTCAATATAGTATTCTTTACAAAAGATTTTATGCGGTTGTGACGCAAAAGAATTTTTGAAAGGGCAGGTGAAAAATAATAATAAACTACCACAAATAGACGACCCATTATATTGCCCATTAGGTGTTCGTCTCTGAATTTACGTAATAGTACCACTTCAGGTGAATCATAATCACCGAAGCATGCAGTAGCCACAAAACATCCGCTTTTCTTTTCTTCTTCCTTAGCGATCTCCTTTGCACATTCAATTCCGATCTCACTGTCTTCACCTTCTATTTCAATAACTCGTTTGAAATTTGCAATCGCTTGCTCTTTGCCACCCATCGGAGAAACTCTACAGAATAATGCATATCTATATAAAACCATAGAAGAATCCCCATCCATATCAGCAGCTATTTGCAGCATTCTTTCATAACATTCTTTTGCTTTTTTGTGTGTTCCTCGAACACCTAGCGGTTTCTGCCAGCATCCATATAATTGTGCTTCTAGAAACAGACTTTTAAATAATACCTCTGTATCATCTGGCGCTTTCTTTTCAGCCAAATCGCATTGTTTAACCATGTCACTGCAATAATTATCTCTACTGGCATCATAGTTATTAACCCGGCAATTAAATAGTATAATCATGCTGCATAAGCAATTTTCGAAT
>CAYTGW010000218.1:0-6483 GCA_964437395.1 uncultured Desulfocicer sp. | reverse complement strand
ATCCTCCTGTTTTTGTGTCTTTATCCAGAGGGATCGGTCAAAATCTGGGAGAGATTCAAATCCGAATTTTTTTCGGAAAATACCGGGCGGAATGTTGCAGCAGTGCATCAGGGCCTCGCAAAGCAGGGTCCCGGAACCGCACATGGGATCGACCAGAGGAATGTCTCCGTTCCAGCGGGTATGCTGGATAATGGCTGCGGCAATGGTTTCCTGCATGGGAGCGGTTACGGTTTCCTCCCGATACCCTCTTTTGTGAAGGGGCCCTCCTCCGGTATCCAGACTGATATCGGCTTTGTTCTCCCGGATGTGAAGATTAAACTGGAGATCCGGATCAAGGGTATCCACATTCGGACGGGTTCCGGTTTTTTCTCTGAAGTAATCGACGATTGCGTCTTTGAGGCAAAGCGCCGCATATTTGGAGTGATTGATATGGCTGTTGGAAACATTTGCGGTAACCGCAAATGTGGTGTCCGGCTTGAAAAAATCTTCCCACTGGATTGTTTTTCCTGTTTGATATAAAGTGTCGGTATCCTTACAGGCAAATGAAACCAGAGGCGCCAGAATCCGGGAAATGACTTTTGTCAGATAATGAATTCGATACAGGTTGCATGTATCGGCCTGGAAATAGATTCCGCGAAAGGATACCATGATATTTTCGGCACCCAGTTGCGTCAATTCCGCTGCTGCCAGGTCCTTGATCTCTTCTGTAATCTGTGCGAAATACATGGAATCATTCTGATACTTGTACCGCGAAATTTTATGTTTGCTTTGTTGAATAGGGTTCATATCTTTTCGTATCATGAATAGGTGCTGTCTGAAAAGAAATCATTCTAAAAAGGTGTTCCAATATGTTTCTGAAAGAACTGTTTGCAGGTATTCTGATTTATCAAAAAGCACATCAGGTGATTAGAGCACAGAAATTATGGTTGTGGATTGCGGTGCCGGGTGTGTTGAGTTTCTGTTATCTTCTGTTTCTGGCCATATCCGGAATGATTTTTCTGCCGGAATTATCCGCCTATATTAATGAAAACTGGATTCCCGGGTTCATGAGCGGTGGCGTGACCTATTTCATGGTTTCGATACTGCTGTGGCTTTTTTTGATGATTGTCGGGTATCTGTCCTATCAACAGGTGGTTCTGATTTTTTTTTCACCCATATTGGGATTTTTATCCGAGAGGGTCGAGGCAGGGATGTATGATCGGAAGCCTCCGCAGTTCACACTCCAGGGCTTTGGAAAAGATATCCTTCGGGGATTGGCGATCAACATGCGGAATTTCGGCTGGATGATTTTCTTCACCGGAATCGCCTGGCTTCTCAGTATTATTCCGCTGGTTGGTTCTCTGATTTCACCGGTTTTGATCCTGATCATTCAATCTTATTACAGCGGATTTGGCCTTGTTGATTATACCCTGGAACGGAATCGGTTCTCGGTTTCCGAAAGCATTGCATTTGTTCATGATCATAAAACCAGGGTGATTGGGGTTGGAATGGGTTTTGTTCTGATGCTGCTGACGCCGGTCATTGGTTGGTACTTCGCTCCGGGATATGGGACAGTTGCGGCAACCCTTTCGGCATTGGAAAAAATTCATGATGTCCGTGCTGAAACATCGTGAAAGAAAACAGGGGGGTGTTATGGCTGATGAGCTGAAAATAGATGGTATTGAAAGCATTATGCCCAATGTTTCAAAGATAAATCCGGTTTTACAAAGGAAAAAAAAAGAACAAAAACAAAAAGATGAAGCCGGCAAACACTTTCGTGAACTTGCCGGAAAGGTGGAACAGGCCCATCGCATTTTATCTGAAAAAAATTCGCCGTATCGGTTCTGTATCTACCAGGAAAATGGGGATGTTTTTATTGATGTGGCGTTTGTTGATGCCGACAGTAAAATCAAAGAAGTGTTTAAACGAAACATTACCCATGATGAATTCCAGTCCTGGATGGAGTGGATTGAAGCGGAAAGCGGAATGATCTTCGATAAGGAGGTTTAATGCGCTGTCTGAATTTGTCTATTGATCGATATAGCTGAATGGTTATATAATGCCCATCATTTCTGAAAGTCCTCAAAGAATTAAAACAAAAAATCGATTGCAATACAATAAACCTGAATTTCAATTAAAGGGATCGGATTCCCATTGAGCTGATGGAAAACAAGATTGATCAATACCAGGTGATTTCCAAGATTGACTCCGGTGGAATGGCTACGGTTTATAAAGGAATCCAGTCTTCCCTGAACCGGACGGTTGCCATCAAGGTTCTTCACCAGCAATTTTCAGAAGACCCTCAGTTTGTCAAACGATTTACCCGTGAATCATTGATCATTGCCCGTCTGACCCACCCCAATATCATCCATGTCATTGATCGCGGTATCATGGAGAACGGGATGCCCTATTTTGTGATGGATTTTGTGGAAGGATCGGATGTAGCGAAAATAATCAAACAAGCGGATCATACGGTAAACCAGAAGATGGAGATTATTGTCCAGGTCTGCAAGGCGCTTTCCTATGCCCATAAAAATGGTGTGATCCATCGGGATATCAAACCCGCCAATATTTTAATCGACCTGGAAGGCAATGCTCTGGTAGCGGATTTCGGGATCGCCCATCTGTTTCATGAAAATGTTCCGGACAATCTTCAAATGACCAGTGGGAACCTGATCATGGGTACGCTTGCCTACATGTCTCCTGAACAAAAAACCGGGGACCGGCAGATCACCCATTCATCGGATTTATATTCTCTGGGTGTGGTCATGTTTGAACTGTTTACCGGTTCAAAGCCCTTGGGACAGTTTAAAAAGCCTTCTGACCTGAACCCCAATCTTCCCCAGGGGCTGGATTCCATTATTTTACAATGCTTGCAACCGGAGATTTCCGATCGTCCGGCATCTGCCGACACTATCCGGGAAACGCTTCTGGGAATTCTGCAGGGTGCCCATATTCAGGCCTCCAAGAGGAAAAAAGCGACTCAGGGTGTCCAGAAAATGGAGGATATTTTTACCCTCCTCGATATTATCAAGGAAACAAAATATGGAACAGTTTATCTTTTCCGGCATAAAGAAAATTTAAAATTGATGGTGGTCAAACGATACAACCTGCCCATGGGCGGACTGAAATCAGCAAATCTGCTGAAAGACCTGAAACATCCCAATATTGTGGAGATTCTGGGTGTATCCGGCCATCAATCCAACTATATCATTGTAATGGAGTATGTCGGCGGCGGGAGTCTATCGGACAGAATGCTGGTTCCCCATGCCTGTAAGGATGCATTGAAGATTATTGAAGGCGTGTGTCAGGGGCTGGCATTTGCTCATAATCATCAGATTGTTCACGGGAATTTGCGGCCCACCAATATTCTGTTCACAGATTCAGGCAATGTGAAGATAACGGATTTTGGTTTGAATGAGCATTATGCCCTTGATCCGGACAAGGCCAACTGGTTCAATACAAGCAGCCAGCCGGTTTCCATGCAGGCGGATATTTTTGCAGTGGGTGCGATTCTGTATAAACTGCTTATCGGCCATATTCCGGTACTCAAGGGAAAAAGCTTTGTTCCCCACCCTGCTTTTTCCGGAATTCCTGCGGATGTGCAGCAGCTTGTGATCCGTTTGCTATCTCAGGATCAGGCCACCCGGTTTCAGAGTGCAGATCAGGTGGTCGCTGAAATTCATAAGATTCGGCCTGCATTTGAAAAAGAGCTGGATGAAACCGTTATGTTTGACAGTTCCATGTTGACGAGCCAGGAAACATCTGCAAATGATATTGAATCGAAAACCAGCAGAAATAAGAACTGGAGAATTTTGTTTCTTCTGATATTGCTTGTTGTGACCGCATTGGTCTATTTTTTTGTGGCCTGTCCGGAAGCTTTTTAATGGCCGGCAACAGCAGGCCGATATTCTACACGGAATATCAAAGATTTTTCAAATAATTGGAAAAGAGAAATCATGCCCTCCTTCACACCCTCCTATATTGATTCATATCAATCCGGAAGATTGTCTCAGAAGATCGAAATGGCTCATCGATTGCTCCGCAAATGCGAGGTTTGTCCGAGAAAGTGCGGAGTTGACCGGATCAACAACGAGATTGGATTCTGCAGAACCGGCAAACATGCCCTGGTTTGCAGCTATCACGCACATTTTGGAGAAGAAGCGCCTCTGGTGGGAGAAAAGGGATCTGGCACCATTTTTTTTTCCTATTGCAATCTGCTCTGTTGTTTTTGTCAGAATTTTGAAATCAGTCATCAGGGAGAGGGGAAAGTAGTCTTTCCGGAGCAGATTGCCAGCATGATGATCATGCTTCAGAAAGAAGGATGCCACAATATTAATTTTGTAACCCCTTCCCATGTGGTACCACAGATACTTGCCGCCCTTCCGGTTGCCATTGAACAGGGGCTGCATGTTCCGCTGGTGTATAACACCGGAGCGTATGACCGGGTTGCAGTTCTGGAACTGCTGGATGGGGTGTTTGATATGTACATGCCGGATTTCAAGTTTGTTGATCCTGAGCTTTCCAATGCGGCTTGTCAGGCCGAGGATTATGCGATGGTTGCAAAACAGGCCATCAAGGAAATGTTCCGGCAGGTTGGCGATCTGGTTCTGGATGATTCCGGTATTGCCATGAAAGGGCTTCTGGTCCGGCACCTTGTTCTCCCGGACAACCTGGCAGGGACAAAACAGGTCATGGAGTTTATCGTGAATGAGATTTCGCCGGATACCTATGTGAATATCATGCCCCAGTATTATCCCTGCGGATCGGCGGACAAGATACCGGGTTTGAACCGCAGGATTACGGAAAAAGAATTTCGATCCGCGATGGAAGATGCAAGAAAAGCCGGTATCCGCCGGTTGGATCAGCGAAGAAGGGTTTTTGAGATCCGGTAATTGTCGGGAAAACAGTATTCTATTGGAATAATGGATAATGCAGGAAAAGAACAGATCCACTCAAAAGAGGGGTGTGAATACAATTTTTGCATTGATTTGTTCATCAATCACAAATATGGTTCTTTTATGGTATAGGAGATCGATGATTTGATTCCATTTTGGGATTAAGATGGCATGATTCGTAGGGGCAGGCCCCTGTGCCTGCCCTTTGTGAGATTTGGAAAAGATATTTTGTCCGGAGAAATTTTGACAAGGGGTAAAAGATGTTAAGCGAACATGAGAAGCTGGATACTCTGGCGCATTTGGGTATTGAATTAAACCGGGTTCAGGATCTGGATATTCTCATGGAAAAAATACTTTCCGAAGCAAGACGGTTTGTGAATGCAGATGCAGGATCGATCTATTTAAAGGAGAATGACAATCTCCATTTTTCCTATACCCAGAATGCAACATTGGAACAGAGAATCAGAAAGGGTGAAAAACTGATCTATGCCACCTTTTCCATTCCCATTGATCAAACCAGTATCGCAGGATATGTCGCAACAACCGGCAATGCATTAAATATTGAGGATGTTTATAAAATCGATCCCTCAGCGCCTTACCGGTTCAGCCGGAAATTCGATATTGCCTCAAAGTACACAACCCGCTCTGCTCTTACCTTTCCTTTAAAAACCGGCAGAGGAGAGATTCTGGGTGTTCTTCAGATTATCAATGCCAGGGATGATAAAAATCAGTTCATTCCTTTTTCCGAAAAAGATCTGGGGGTGATGACCCATTTTGCAAGTATTGCGTCGGTTGCGATCAAACGCGCCAGGCTGACCAGGGCAATCATCCTCCGGATGATCCGGATGGCGGAGATGAGAGACCCTAAAGAAACCGGAGCCCATGTAAATCGGGTGGCCAGTTATTCAGTGGAAATATATGAGAGATGGGCAAGTCAGCATGATCTTTCACCGGATGCGATCAACAATAATAAAGATATTCTTCGCATGGCCGCAATGCTTCATGATGTCGGGAAGATTGCAATATCCGATGTTATTCTGAAAAAACCCGGCCGGTTTAACCAGGAAGAATATGAGATCATGAAAAAGCACACGCTGTTTGGCGCTCAACTGTTTCAGGACAATCAGTCGGAGTTTGATGAGGCTTCTTTGCAGGTTGCCCTGAATCATCATGAGTGGTGGAATGGTGAAGGATACCCGGGATATGTTGATATCCATACCGGGGAACCTCTTCCTGGTTATGAAGAAGAAGATGGGAAACCCAAGGGCAAAAAAGGAGAAGAAATTCCGATTTTCGGCAGAATCGTGGCACTCACGGATGTATATGATGCACTTTGCTCTGCAAGGGTTTACAAAGAAGCTTGGGATGAAGATAAAGCCCTTGCTGTAATCCGGGAGAATTCCGGTAAGCAGTTTGACCCCGAACTGGTTGAAATCCTGTTTGAGAGCCTTGATGTCATACATTCCATTGCAAGGAGATATTCCGAACACTGAAAGTCGGGGCACATCTTTTCATTTCTTGAAATTTAATATCCGGATAACAGTGACGAGTTCGTAAAAAGTCAAAAAGTGCCTAATTTGTCATTCCGGGCTTGACCCGGAATCCA
>CAYTGW010000217.1:844-6527 GCA_964437395.1 uncultured Desulfocicer sp. | reverse complement strand
CTTTCCGACCATGCAGAAAAGGTCACATTTAAAGATGTTGCCGGCATCGAAGAAGCAAACGAAGAACTGGCTGACCTCATCGAATTCCTGAAAGATCCAAAAAAATTCACCCGGCTTGGAGGCCGGATTCCCAAGGGCGTTCTTTTAATGGGCTCTCCCGGTACGGGAAAAACCCTTCTTGCCAGAGCCATCGCCGGTGAGGCGGGCGTGCCTTTCTTCAGCATCAGCGGATCGGATTTTGTAGAAATGTTTGTCGGCGTCGGTGCTTCCCGTGTTCGCGATCTCTTTGTCCAGGGAAAAAAGAATGCTCCGTGCATCATCTTTATAGATGAAATTGATGCCGTAGGCCGGCATCGCGGTGCGGGTCTTGGTGGTGGTCATGATGAAAGGGAACAGACACTGAACCAGCTTCTGGTGGAAATGGACGGGTTTGAATCCAATGAGGGGGTTATTCTGATCTCCGCAACAAACCGTCCGGATGTACTGGACCCGGCCTTGATGAGACCCGGCCGCTTTGATCGCCAGGTTGTGGTTCCCTTGCCGGATATCAAAGAAGGAATTCTTCTGGTCCATACCAGCAAAACCCCGATTGATACGGATGTTGACATCAAAACAATTGCCAAAGGCACGCCCGGATTTTCCGGTGCGGATCTGGAGAATCTAGTCAATGAAGCCGCGCTTCTGGCCGCAAAAAGAAACAAAGAAAAACTTCAGATGATTGACTTTGAAGACTCGAAAGACAAGGTTTACATGGGACTTGAACGGAAATCAAAGGTGATCAAGGAAGAAGATCGCAAAACAACCGCCTACCATGAAGGCGGTCATGCCCTGGTCGCCCGTTTCCTGCCGGAAACCGATAAGGTCAATAAAATTACCATCATTCCAAGGGGACGTGCCGCAGGAGTGACCTGGTTCCTGCCGGAAGAACGGGATTTTAAATATAAAGATCAACTGCAAAGTGAACTTTCCGTTGCATTTGGCGGACGGGTTGCGGAAGAGCTTATTTTTAAAAGAATCAGCACCGGGGCTTCCAATGACATCAAACAGGCAACAGAACTTGCTCAAAAGATGGTTCGAAGCTGGGGAATGAGTGATGTGCTTGGCCCTCTTTCCTATGCACAAGGTGAGGAACAGATCTTTCTGGGACGGGAAATCGCCCAGCACAAAGATTACTCCGAAGAAACCGCAAAAATTATTGATAATGAAGTCAGTCGATTGATCAAGGAAAGCTACGACAAGGCAAAAACGACTCTTCAGGAGAATATCGATATTCTTCATAAGCTTGCTGAGCTCCTGCTGGAAAAAGAAACGGTTATGGGAGCTGAGCTGGACAAACTGATCCGATCCATGCGGCCGGGAATCGAACTGCAAATGTATTGGGAAGAAAAAACAACCGCCGTCCCCCTGGACACCGGTTCGGAAAAAATTGTGTGACCATGACCGGCAAGCCGTATTTTCAGTTCAATTGGAGAGGCCATTCCCTGAATATGGGCCAAACCACTCTGATTATGGGGATTGTCAATATTACTCCGGACTCTTTCTCAGATGGTGGAAGATTCATTGATCCTCACACAGCCCTTTTCCATGCGGAAAAAATGGTTGAAGAGGGCGCGGACATCGTGGATATCGGGGGGGAATCCACCCGGCCATTTTCAGATCCTATTACGGAAGAGGAAGAAATCAAACGGGTAATACCGGTTATTTCAGTTCTTGCCAAACATGTTTCTGTTCCCATTTCCATTGATACGACAAAAGCCCGGGTTGCCCGGAAGGCACTGGATGCAGGTGCTTCTATCATTAATGACATCAGTGCACTGAGACAGGACCCCGATATGGCCAAAGTGATTGAAGAATCAAAGGTTCCTGTCATTCTGATGCATATGCTTGGCACCCCCAAAAACATGCAGAAATCTCCCTCCTATCAGAATGTTGTTGGAGAAATCAGGGGCTTTCTGAGCAACGCTATCCGGTCAGCCATGGACAAAGGTATTGACGGCTCCAAAATTATCATTGATCCGGGAATCGGGTTTGGAAAAACATTTGATCATAATTTCCTGTTGCTCAAACATATTCATGAATTTCTGGACTTGAACGTTCCTATTCTTGTGGGGCCTTCCCGAAAAGCGTTTATCCGGAATAAACTGAGTGAAATTGAAAACAAAGCTCCCCTTCCGGATTCACTGCCGGTGGAAACGGGAACCCAGGCAGCGGTTGCTGCCTGCGCACTCAGCGGGGTACATATTGTCAGATGTCATAATGTGGCCAATACCCGTGCAACATTGAAAATCATTGATGAAATTCGAAATGCTTCCCTTGGATGAAAAGGATTTCTTTATGCTTCTTGTCATTGATGTTGGAAACACGAATACGGTTCTGGGGATATTTGACGGCGAGCGACTGGTAAAAGACTGGCGAATCCGGACAGAAAGAAACGCCACCGAAGATGAATTCTTTATTCTGGCTTCCGGTCTCTTTACAAGCAGCAACATAACGTTCCAGGATATCAAAAAGACCATTATTTCATGCGTTGTTCCGCCGGTTGTCATGATTTATGAATCCTTCTGCAAGAAATACCTGAACCATGCTCCGATCTGGGTGGATGCAAAGACCATTACAACCATGCCCATCCTGTACAATAACCCGTCCGAGGTCGGCGCAGATCGGATTGTAAATGCAGTTGCTGCATACAATAAATATCATTGCAGCCTGATTGTTATTGATTTTGGAACCGCAACGACATTTGATGCCATTTCAAAAAAAGGGGAGTATCTGGGCGGAGCCATATCTCCTGGTTTAATGATCTCATCCGAAGCCCTGTTTATAAATGCCTCAAAACTGCCCAGGGTTGAACTTTTTGAACCGCCTTTATCGGTCATTGGAAAAGATACGAGAGAAAGCATCCGGTCCGGAATTATCTTTGGATATGCAGGGCTTGTGGATGGAATTGTCCGGAGGATGGACAAGGAGATGGGCTCCCATCCCAAGGTGATTGCAACCGGAGGTCTTGCCGGTCTGATATTCAATGTTTCCGGTACAATTGAAGCGGTCGAGCCTTCTCTCACGCTGGATGGATTACGTATTATCAGCAGCAGCCTGGAGAAATAATCCAAACCCCTTGATGCTGTTTGTGATAAAGTATTCTTCTCTTTTCCGGGTTTCCGCATCTAGGTTAAAAAAACCGGACAGCAGGATATCTTCAGAAAAAAGACGCTTCATGCAATCCGGAACAAAAGATCCCTGATTCCACCTCTCCATCTCTTCTCCGATAATCCGATTCCAGAGATACAACTGGTTCCGATGCTTTGCCATCCATTCGCGGCCAGATTCTTTTGCCCCCCAGTGACCGTAGCAGATCAGATCTGCCTTCCTGTCCAGCAACCGATCCAGACTTTGAACAAAAGTCTCCAGAAAAAATCGCGGCGGGGTCGCGGGCCGTAAATATTCCTGCCCGGCAGCCTCTGATAAATTGACACCCGCGGCCTCCCCTGCAAACAGAATATCTTCAAACTGATAACTGATATGATGGGCTGAATGACCGGGCGTCAGGATAGGCTCAACCGGATAGCTGTGAAAATGATTGACATCCATCAACAGATTTTCCGGAACCGGCTTGATCGGTTTATAGGCTTTTGCAATCTCTCCCAACACCTCTACGCTTCCTCTCCACAGCCGGGAAGGGTCGATCAGATGGGAAATCCCTTCCGGATGGATAACGACCGGGGTTTCCGGAAAAAAATGAAGGAAATCGCCTGCTCCGCCGGCATGATCGATATGAATATGGGTTAAAAAAAGATAATCAATTCTGTAGACTTCCAGATATTTCAGCGCTGTGATGAGCTGAGGGACTGTTACAGACGGACCGATATCAACAATAAAACAAGGAGGCCCCTTGTACAGCCAGACACTGATGAAGTTGGCGAACCCGGGTATGGGTGGGAACAAGGTGATCCGGTACAATTTCTCAGAAATTTTTCTGATATCCGCTTTCTGCCGGTTATCCATACCCATTATGACATGCCCATATCAGACTCAATACGGACAATCTCTTCCTCGATTATTTGTCTTTCCTCTTGGGTAAGATTTTCCTGATTCAGCCTGTTATTCAATCCAAGTAAAATCATCTCAATACGATATTCGTTACATGTATACGGTTTGTTGCCTGATTTCATTTCAAAACTCTTGAGCCAATTTCAAAAGTCTGTTGTGTAGTTCCGGCGAAAGCCGGACACTCGGTAAAGCGTAGCGCTATCCAGTATTTTCAATTCTTTTCTGGACATCGGCTTTCGCCGGTGTGACGCTTTTCAATCGTTTTGAAATTGGCTCTCTTTAAAAACGTCCAATACTTTTCAAATTTTCCATATACAGCCTGTAAAACATATCATTGTCCGATATACCACGCCGCAATATTTTTTCAATATCATCCAGATTCTTCAGATTGATGATCAGATTAACACTCTTATTCAGTTCCATCATGTGATCCATCGTGGTAAAACGCCGGGTCAGCATCGTGACAAACATTTTCCTTCTATCCAGCATCTGCATGCGGGACAGATAGATCATGACACCGTTGGCATCCGGATCCCGGGAATCAAATTCTTCATTAATGATAATGAGATTAAAGTGGTTGTATCTCATTTTTTTGATCGCCTCTCTGGCGTTGTTCGCTTCAATAATATGGTATTCCATGAAATCGAGAACCGGTTTGATTTTTTCTTTTATCGCACTGTCTTCTTCACAGATCAGAACAATTTTTCCTTCATCTTCAATAAACTCAAATGTTCTGTCCGGCTGTTCATAATCATCGGAAAGCCCGAATCCAAAATCTGATTGATTGGCATCTTCCGAATCACTATCCCCTGGATCAAATTGAAAAGAAGCAGCTTCTTGAATGGTATCCGGTTTACGCTCTACAGATAACTTTTTTTTGCATCCAGGGCATGTTACGGTAACCTTCCGACCCTCTGGAATTTTCTCATCCGGGATTTTCAATTTTCGATCGCACTGATCACAAATAATTTCCATCGTCCGTTTCAAGGCCTCCTTTTTGGATGTTGATTTACCGGTCGATTCAACAGGATGTCAGCATCATGGATTACCGGAACTTACCATAGTGGCTGTCTATTTCAAGATTTTCGATATCGGTTGTTGCCTCTCCCCTGGAACCTTTTACAATATCAATACCCCGGGCGACTATTCCCCTTCGTGATGCAAAACCAAGAGCTACTTCCTCTGAAATAAAACCCTGCTCAAATAATTTAATAATATGATCATCAAAGGTTGTCATTCCAAATGCCCGACTTGCCTCCATGATGTCATAAAAGGTCTTTCCTTCGGATTCACCATTTAAAATCGAATCCTTTACCCTTAAGTTGGTTCCCAGAATTTCAAATGCAGCGATTCTGCCTCCGATTACCTTGGGCAGCAGCCTCTGGCATACAATCCATCGAATGGTTTCTGCAAGCCTCACCCGGACCTGATTCTCCTCATCTGTATTGAACATACCGAGGATTCGGTTAATGGTCTTCCCTGCATCCACTGTATGCAGTGTCGTCAGAACAAGATGCCCGGTTTCTGCAGCCCGCAAACCGATTTCGACGGTTTCCCGATCGCTCATCTCTCCGACAAGGATGACTTTCGGTGCCTGGCGGAGCGCAGCGCGGAGTCCATTGGAAAACTCATTAAA
>CAYTGW010000217.1:0-834 GCA_964437395.1 uncultured Desulfocicer sp. | reverse complement strand
TCCCGAGCTCTCTCTGATTAAAGGTGGCTTTTGTATGGGGATGCTGATATTCGATGGGATCTTCCAGAGCAACGATATGAACAGACCGATTTTCATTAATATGCTCCAGAACCGCTGCCAGTGAGGTGGACTTCCCGGTACCTGTGGCACCGGTGACAAAGATGATGCCATTTTTTTCTTCTGCAAGTTTATAAAAAACTTCCGGCAGATTCAGGTTGGTTATGGTTGGAACAGTTGACTCCAGACGCCTCAGTACAATGGAATAGTCTCCGGAGCGGGAAAAAATATTGACACGGAACCGTGCTTTCCCCGGCAGGCTGTAGGACAGGTCACAGGAACCTTCTTTGATCAGATTTTCGGTTAAACGCGGATCATGATTAATCAGATTCATGGCCAGTATTTCCGTCTGGAACGGTGTCAGTTCCTCAAAGGCCGGTTTCATCTCTACGGGAAGCAACTCGCCTGAACTTTCGACCTGCATCGGTTTTCCAACAGTCAGATTCAAGTCGGATACATTCTCATAGGAATCCAGCATTCTGGCCAGAATGTGGTCCAGCTCCTGTTTTTTCATTTTGCGCTCCTTACCATGCCATTATTTGAAACCCATCGGCTTTTTAAAACAAGCCCTGCACGCTATCCTAAACTTCCGTAAAATCATTGGGTTGTGCCTGTAAAAACGGCCTGAACTGTTCTTTGTCATTTGCTTTTGCATACGCCTCATTCGCGCTGATCCAGCCCTTTTGATACAGGTTCATGATGGCATCGTCCAGAAGCTGCATTCCATATTTTTTCCCGGTTTGCATCATGGAAGGCAACTGATGGGTTTTGGATTCC
>CAYTGW010000216.1:0-6554 GCA_964437395.1 uncultured Desulfocicer sp. | reverse complement strand
GCCGCTATGAAGAAATTCCAGCTAAAACAAAGGAGGAAAATGCAAAAAAGACCGAAGAAGGCGGACATTAATTCCATTCCACTGACATTCCATCCTGACTTTACAGAATAATCACTCCATCATATCCACATTGTGTTTTTTAATTATCTCTGTTTGCAACTCATTCCTTTTCAATACCTTTTTTTAAATATTTCATTTTTTTCATCATGCTTTGAAATTGACAATACAACGATAGCCAAATAGGATAGGCAGATCTGAAAATGGCAATCTTGCCCGGGTTTGGTTTTATGCGGTCAGATTTTTTCAGAATGTCGGAATTTGATTTTTTTAGGAACATCAAAAGCACGATTGGAAAGATGTGTGGAGAAAAAGTTTAACTATAAGGATATAACAAATTCCCTGGTTAAAAGCATAAACCGGATTATCCTATTTTTATCCCTTCTTTACTTTACAGTGTATCTGCCGTTTTCACTGATTCTATACCTTCCAGGGTGGTACAGAATCAGTTGTAACTGGCATTCACGTTGTGAAAAAATGGGTTATGAAAGAATTGATACGGGTATACAAGAGCTGAATCGATTTTTCCGCCATCAGGGGGAGTTAACTTCCGTATTCTGGACAGGTAAAGAAATGGCACATCTTCTTGAAGTAAGGCATATGGCGGATAGAATGTTTATTTTGTCTGTCTTTTCGCTTTGCGGCCTGATTCTCTGTTTTCATGCCAGGACAGTGTCTTCTTTTGCCCTGGTAAATGTGATTATCATTCTTTCCTTATTAACAATTCTGCCGGTATTCGGTGTCTTCTGGAGAGATGTTTTTCACCCTATCCTGTTTAAAAATAAGTTATGGCTGAACACCCAGTTTGATTTTTCTTATTATATTATGCCCAGAATTTTTTTTAAGATTACAACTGGTTTGTTGATCATCATATGCTCCGGGATCAATTTTCTGCTTTGGTACGGTCTGCGCCAAAGTTCAGTAAAATCAGGATGACATCGGTTTTTTAATTCAAACCATCTTTGTCCATCATTTGCAGGAACAATTTTTTTATGTTGAAAAAAAAAAATTAGCTGATAAATTTACCCGATCTACATAAACGATCGCTCATGGCTGGTGAAAAATGTTGTATAAAATCAAATGCCGGCCGTATGCATCATTTCTTCAAAAGCAAAATGAATAATGTTATATAAGTTACCTTTCTTATTTCATAAGGATAGGTTTTGAATCTGTGTTTAACCAAAAAGCAGGATGATGGAAAAAGATAATTATGGATGATTCGATCTTAAGAAACGCATCCTTTGCGCATAAACGTGCACTTGGCATCTGCCTGGGGGCATCAACCGTATCGGTTGCCCAGGTTGAGATACGTTCAGGCGGAAATGGGAATGATTCTGAAAAAGAAACAAGGATTACCCATCATGCAGTGTATCCGCATGGTGGGAATCCTAAAAAAGCACTTCTTTCTGTATTTCACGATATTGAACCGGATCAGTTTGACAGCATTGCTGTGACCGGCCGAAAATTTCAGAGATTTGTCAATCTGCCGGCTGTTTCTGAGCCGGAAGCTGTCGAGTATGCTTATCGTTTCCTGAAACCGCCCGGTGTTTCCTGTCCTGCTGTGGTTTCAGCAGGAGGAGAGACGTTCATGGTTTACATGCTGGATCAACAAGGACAGATTTCTAATGTGCTGACCGGGAATAAATGCGCCTCCGGAACCGGAGAGTTTTTTGTTCAGCAATTGCGCAGAATGGATCTTTCGTTGAATGAGATATCAGACTGGTCGGAAATTGATAATCTGCACCATGTATCCGGACGGTGTTCTGTTTTCTGTAAGTCAGACTGTACACATGCCACCAATAAGGGTATTCCGAAAATCAAGGTCACTGCCGGTTTATGTAAAATGATGGCGGATAAGATTCTGGAGCTCTTAAAAAAAGTCAAGCGTGAAAATATCATGATTGCTGGAGGGACTGCGCTGAATCAAATGATGATCCGAAATCTAAAAAAAGAGATTCCGGGGATGATTGTCCCAAAAGAAGCACCCTATTTTGAAGCTCTTGGGACAGCGCTATGGGCGCTTGAAAACGAGTCTAAATCTTTTATCGGAACAGAAGGACTGCTGAAAACAGGAGCCAGGGTATTTGAAGCACTTCCACCCTTGTCTGATTTTACGGATATGGTTTCCTTTAAGACCATTGAAAAATCGACAGTCCGGAAAAATGATCTATGCCTTCTGGGTTTGGATGTTGGTTCGACAACAACCAAAGCTGTTCTTTTACGGAAATCAGATAATGCAATACTCGCTTCCGTTTACCTCAGAACCAATGGTGATCCTGTCGGCGCTTCCAGAGAGTGTTATCGGGCGATTTTACAGACCATTCAAAAATCTGTCGATCCATTGGAGATTCATATTCAGGGTTTGGGTGTCTGCGGGTCCGGACGTCAGATTGCTGGGCTGCATGCGTTGACGGATGGTGTTGTGAATGAGATCATTGCCCATGCAACGGCTGCTGTATATTTCGACCCGGAAGTGGACACGATTTTTGAGATCGGAGGGCAGGATGCCAAATATACCTATATTACAAGCGGGGTATCTTCAGACTATGCCATGAATGAGGCCTGCTCTGCAGGGACAGGCTCTTTTCTGGAAGAGTCTGCGCTTGAGTCTCTTGGCGTTCATATGGAAGAGATTGCTGATATCGCCATAAAAGGGAAGAATCCACCGAATTTTAATGATCAGTGCGCTGCTTTTATTGCCTCCGATATTAAAAACGCGATTCATGAAGGTGTACAGCATGAAGATATTATTGCCGGCTTGGTATATTCAATATGCATGAACTATTCAAATCGTGTGAAATCCAACAGGCCTGTTGGTGAAAAAGTATTTATGCAGGGAGGTGTCTGCTATAACAAGGCCGTACCGCTCGCCATGGCATCTCTTGTCGGGAAACCGATTATTGTCCCACCGGAACCCGGACTGATGGGTGCGTTCGGAGCAGCCCTGGAAATCGGAAAGCGGATCGAAACAGGTCTTATGAACATCGATCGATTTGATTTAAAAGATCTTTCGGAACGGGAAGTGACCTATGGGAAATCTTTCATCTGTCACGGAGGCGGAGAAGAATGTGACAGGCGATGCGAGATTGCCATGATCCATCTTGAGAACAAAAAATTTCCTTTTGGCGGTGCATGCAATCGCTACTATAATATACGAAAAAATATCAAATTTGATGTAAAGAACCTGGATCTTGTCAAAATACGCCAGCAGTTGGTATTTGAAAAATATGCAGGAAAACAAAAAGAGGCAGTTGAAAAAAGAAGGGGGAAAGTCGGAATCAACAGAAGTTTTTTAATCAATACCTATTACCCCTTGTTTGCAGTATTTTTTCAGGAGCTCGGATATGAGGTAGTCCTTCCGGAAACGGTTTCCCAGGCTGGAATTGATCAGCGGGAATCGGCTTTCTGTTATCCTGCAGAATTGGCACATGGTTTTTTTGACTCCCTCTTGAATTCTGAAGGATTGGATTTTATTTTTTTGCCGCATTTCAAAGCAATTCCAAACCGGAATGGACAGTTGAGCTCTCAGGTTTGTCCGTTTGTCCAGGGAGAGACCTTTTATTTACAGTCTACTTTTCAGGACAAGCTGGATGCGATGAAACAGAAAAATCTGAAAGTGCTTGCCCCATATCTGGATTTAAAAGACGGGCTTGAATCCATTCAGCCGGTTCTTGTGAAAGTGGCACGTCAGATGGGGATGGATCGAAAGGAAGCTGAGAAAGCTTTTCAGGTCGCTGTGAATAATCAGAAGCAATGCATGGCGGAAATGAGAGAGATCGGGAAAAAGGTGATTGCGGAGCTGGAGACGGATCCGGAAAAGATCGCGATTGTTCTGTTTGGAAGATCTTATAGCGGATTTGCCGGTGAAGCAAACATGGGGATACCCCATAAATTTGCTTCCCGTGGTGTTTTGATCATTCCATTTGATTTCCTGCCCTGTCTGGAAGAAAAGGCTAAGCGTCATATGTATTGGGGGATAGGAGAACGAATTCTGAAGGCCACTCGATATGTGGAGAGACATCCCCAGCTTTTTGGTACTTATATCACCAATTTTTCCTGTGGTCCGGACTCATTTATTATCGGATATTTTCGAAATATCATGGGCAAAAAGCCATCCCTTACTCTAGAGTTGGACAGTCATACGGCAGATGCAGGTCTGGAAACCCGCATTGAAGCCTTTCTCGACATTGTCGCAGCTTATCGCCATTTGATATCAAAACAGCATATCGTTAAAAAACAGTCCGGGTTCACCTCGTCTCAGATCCTGTTTAATACTCCGATTCCGGATTTTCGAACATCTTCCGGAAAGATTCTATCCATGAATGATCCGCAGGTGACGCTTCTGTTTCCTTCCATGGGCAGGTTTTCAACTGAATCATTTGCAGCCGTATTCCGGTCAAAGGGATTTCATGCGGTTGTTCATCCGCCGTCTGATGAGGCCATTTTAAAACTGGGACGTGCCAATACATCCTGTAAGGAGTGCCTTCCCTTGATACTGACGGTGGGAACGCTTCTGGACTATGTTTTCCATCAGAAAAAGCAGGATGAAAAATTGGTATACTTCATGCCGACCGGAGCTGGCCCCTGCCGGTTCGGACAGTACTTTGTTTTCATGGAAGACCTGATAAAAAGATTGGAACTCGAGGATGTCGCACTACTATCCCTCACCTCGGAAAACAGTTATGCCGGACTTGGGAATGATATCCAGCTCCGGGTCTGGTGGGCAGTAATCATATCCGATGCAGTGGAGGATATCCGTTCCATGCTTCTGGCAAACACCAGGAATCCTGAAAAAGCATTGGAGGTTTTAGAGCAGGGATGGCAAAAGATATTGTTGCAACTGGAACAAGGCCAGTACAAGGATATTGAAAAACAACTGGCGGAATTCAGTTCTGATCTGAAAAAAATCCCCCTGATCCGATCGCCGGAAACCGTTCCAACCATACTGATTGCCGGGGAGATTTTTGTCCGGCGTGATGGCCTGTCAAGACAGTATCTGACAGAATATCTAGCGGAAAAAGGGTTTTCATCCATCTGCTCGCCCATTGCCGAGTGGTTGCTCTATTCGGATTATCTTGTGGATAAAAAACTGGTGTATGAGCAGATGTCTATCAAAGAGAGGGTAGCGTTTCTCATTAAAAAGGCCTTGATGAGCCATTATGAAAAACGGTTGAAGCGTATCTTGTCCGATTCCGGGTTAATTCATTTTGAACCATTTCATATTGATAAGGTTGTCCGGACCGGATCAGCCTACATATCTCCAAAATTGGCAGGAGAGGCGATATTAACCGTCGGAAGCTCTATAGAGGAGATCGCCACCCATACCTGTGGTGTAATCGCAGTGGGTCCGTTTGGTTGCATGCCAAACCGGATGTCCGAATCCATTTTAAACCGTGTCATGAATTCGAAAGATAAGCTGGCATCTGATCCGAAAAATAAAAAACTCAGGCAACTGCTTGAGGGTACGGATGATCTTCCGTTTCTGGCTATTGAGAGTGACGGATCACCATTTCCACAACTGATCAGTGCCAAACTGGAGACGTTTTGTCTGAGAGCAGAACGTTTCCATCATAAGATGAAAGTCGTGTTAAACTGATTCTGATGGGATCAGCCATTTTTTAAACCATTCGGATGCGGTTTTCATAAAATGGATTTGATGAAGAAGCTTGCTCATGGAATGATCTCCATCTTTCTGGATAATCAGTTTTTTGGGTTCAGAGGCATTTGAATATAATTCATATGCATCTGCCACTGGTACCGTCTGATCGGAATCTCCGTGCAAACTGAGTATGTTTGACACCTTGGATAGATTGCCTGTGATATCAAACCGGAGCTGCTTTTCATAAAAAGAAAGCGGGAGGCCGCGCAGATCTCCTGTTGATTTTGCAGCATTGAATATGGGTTCACTTCGAAGGGGTGCAGCGATGGTCACAATCGCTTGAATTTTGTGATTATCGATCAAGGACAATCCGGTTGTTCCACCCAGACTGCTTCCGAAGATTGCGATCTTCTCACCGGTTTCAGGGTGCTCATGTATCATTTTTACAGCAGCTGATAAATCAGAGACACGTCCGGCAAGAGAGGTTACCTGCTGGAAATCCCCCTCGCTTTTTCCACACCCTCTGTGGTCAAACCGGAAGTATGCCATTCCGGTATCCGTGCATTTTTTTGCAAGGGCAATCTGTTTGGGGGAATTACCACTGCTGAAAAGGCCATGGGATCCGATCACAACAGGCGGTTTTTTCTTATCCGGAAGATGGAGAAAACCGTTTAAAGTAAGCCCTTGAGATAAAAAAGAGATGGGTATGATTTTTTTTGTCTGATTTCGAATACGCACGATCTTAACCCTTGATTTAAATTCTGAACTGAGACAGTATACAAAACTTTTTAAATGGTGTCATGGAAATTATACCCATATCCTTTTGAAGGTTTTATCGGGATAATGGAGCCAATTTCAAAAGTCTGTTGTTGTAGTTCCGGCGAAAACTAGACACGCA
>CAYTGW010000215.1:0-6669 GCA_964437395.1 uncultured Desulfocicer sp. | reverse complement strand
ACCCATACGGTTTTCCCCCACAAGTTTGAGATTTTTTATAAGCGGATTGAAGGCGGAATTGGAACCCGGGAAATGACCGTCTTGAAGAAAGGGGATCAGGTTCGTATGCTGGGGCCGTTGGGTAAATATACCCATATCCCTGAATGGCGGTTCCAGGGTATTTCCGAAGTACATCTGGTCGGCGGCGGAGTGGGGATGGCACCGCTGGTCTTTTTTGGTCAGGCATTGAAGTTTTACTCCTTTGATCTCAAGGCATTCATCGGCATTGACCGGATTGAATCTCTTAGGGAGACGCCGTATGGGAAGTCCTTTGCAGAGCAGCCGGACAAGGCATATGTTTATATTGAAGAGCTTGCCGGAATCGGTTTGCGGCCTTGCGATATCTATTTGTCCAGAGAGTATCGTGACAATGAACAGTTGAGTGAAAAAATTCTGGAGGACAATTACCATTACGGTCTGGTTACAGATCAATATCGATCCTATCTGGAAAAAACCAAAAACAGAGAAAACTTGATGATCATTGCATGCGGCCCAAAACCCATGATGGTTGTTCTGCAGCGCATTGCATCCGAGTTTGACATCCCCATGAAGGTGCTTCTTGAAAAACGGATGGGATGCGGAATCGGTGTCTGCATGTCCTGTGTGTGCCGTATAAAGAAAGATAAGAAGAGTCAATACTCCCGGGTCTGTGTTGACGGGCCGGTTTTTGACTCAAATGAAATCGATTGGGAAAAGTTATGAAAAATCGGATGCAGGTAAAGATAAAAAATATTGTCATGAAATCCCCTTTAATGACGGCATCCGGAACCTCCGGTCATGCCAATGAAATTGAGGTTCTGGAAAAAAGCGGGCAGATTCTTGCCAGCCTTGGGGCTTTTGTGACCAAAGGCGTTACGCTGAAGCCCAAGGAAGGAAATCCTGAATTCCGCATTGCAGAAACCAGAACCGGTATTCTCAATTCCATTGGACTGCAAAATGAAGGGGTGGAGTTTTTTATTCAAAATGAGATTCACCATCTGGTAAATTTTGATTTGCCGGTTTTTGTGAATATTTCTGCGGATTCGGTTGAAGGATTCGGTAAACTTGCAGCATACCTGAGCGATCATGATTCAGCACAGATTATATCCGGTCTTGAAATTAATGTGTCCTGTCCCAACATTGAAAAAGGAGGCGCTGCATTTGGCACAGATCCGAAAATGGTGGAGCAGATCGTCAAAACCGTAAAAAAACAGATTGACCCAAAACTGCTGGTGATTACAAAACTAACCCCGAATGTAACGGATATCACGGTACCGGCCCAGGCAGCCATTCAGGGGGGTACGGATGTGCTGTCCATGATCAATACAGTACGCGGGATGGCGATTGATATTGATACCCAGAAACCCATTCTTGGTAATACGATCGGAGGGCTTTCCGGTCCGGCGATCAAGCCGGTCGGCCTGTTTATGGTGTATGATTGTTTTCGAAGCATACCGGAATGCAGGTCCGGAAAGATACCGATTATTGGTATCGGCGGGATTTCCCGCTGGCAGGATGTGATTGAATATATACTTGCCGGTGCATCAGCAGTGGGAATCGGAACAGCCTGGTTTGTCAATCCTGATGTTTTCAGAGAGATTCATCAGGGGTTAACCGGGTATCTTGCCGGTAAGAAAATTTCCATTTCGGATCTGATCGGAAAGGCTCATAGTCAACTCGCGATGGAATAACAGGAGATATCTTCCGTTCTTCTGTATAAAAAATGATTATCAATAATGTATCCTTGTATTTTTAAGTATAAATTAATGTAAAAGGTAATGAGGCGGCAGGGAGCGGAACCCCTTTTGGGGAAATCGTTGTGACAACTGTTGAAAAAAAAAGATTATTTTTATAAAAGCAGGTATAATACTTTCTGTTCCGTTTCCGGATGAGTATTCATCCGGATAAATCGGTTCTGGTTTTCAGGAAATGCAGAACCGGTAAAAAAGGTCATCTCATTATAAGGTGTGTCTGTGCATCGTCTGAATGAAAAAACATATGATGAATATATCAAGGCACTGACCGATATCAGCAAGGCCATCACTTCGGAGCTTTACCTTGAAGATCTTCTGAAACTGGTGGTTATGGTCACTGCCCAGGCCATGGGGGTTACAATTTGCTCTTTATGGTTGATCGATGAAGATGAAAATCCCCCGGTAATTCGTCTCAAAGCTACTCAGGCAATTGCTCCTGAATATATGAAGGACCGTTCGTTGAATACAAATGAAGGGGTTGTGGGGTATGTTGCCACGCATAAACAACCTCTTATCATTAAGGATGTATTGAAAAGCAAACGGTTTAAAGAAAAAGAACTGGCTAAAAAGCTGGGGCTCGCATCCATGATCGGCGTCCCTCTCAAATTAAAAGATGAGAAGGTGATTGGTGTTCTGAACTGTTTCACGTCCAGCCCTTATGATTTTTCAGATACCGAGGTCAATCTTTTAACAGCGGTTGCAAACCAGGCAGCGGTTGCCATCCTGAATACAGAGTTGATGGTAAAAACCAGGGTGATTCAGGAAGAACTGGAAATGCGCAAGACTGTTGAACGTGCCAAGGAGATTCTGATGAAGCGTCGTGGGATGCGAATCGATGAAGCGTACCGGTGGATTCAAAAACGAAGCATGGATTCCCGCAAATCCATACGAAGCGTGGCGGAGGCCATTCTTCTCTCCGATGAAATGTTTTACGGATAACCTCTGGTTGATTTTCCTTACCTGATTACATCAAAAAATTCCAACTCGAAAATTTTTTTTGCATCGAATTAATTCAAACTTACTTTATCTATTTTTCTTTCTTGACATTATTAAATAAGTGTAGTTAATTTTAATCAAATTTTTTAAGTTGCAGTCAAGCGAGGCACAACGGCGTGCCGCGAATTCGCAACTGAAGCTAAGTAGACAAAGGCGTCTGGTTCTTTAAAAAGAACAGGCGCCTTTTTGCGTTCAGGGTCTTTGGGGGTCGGTTTTTACCTCCGGGAAAATCATTTAATTAAAGAAGGAGAGTTGACAATGAGATTTTCAAAAAACAATGACGTACTCGGGACAACAAATCGTGGTAATGTTGCAGAATCAGGACTCTGTACACTTTGTCGTGCTGATTGCGAAGGCAAGTGTGAAACATGGCTCTCAAGCCTGGTTGGCCGCAAGCTGCTATATCCGAGAAGCTTTGGCCTGGTAACAGCCGGGTCCAACAACACAACCCATGTTGGCGTTTCATACAATTCGCTCCGTATCCAGGGGTATGCTTATGGTGCGCATGGTCTCCACAGCAAGATGAGCAATGATCCGGATGACTGTATTTTTCCAAATGTTAATCTGAATACTGAATTCGGCCGGAATGTAAAAACAAAGATCCGTCTTCCGCTGATGACCGGGGCGCTTGGATCAACTTTTATTGCACAAAAGTATTGGGATTCATTCGCAATCGGTGGTGCCCTCTGTGGTATTCCGGTGGTTATCGGTGAGAATGTTGTCGGAGTTGACAGGGAATCTGAAATTGCTGACGGCAAAGAGAGAAAAGGAAAAATCAAAAAAGCCCCCGAGTTGGAGAGGCGGATTAATCAGTATCTTAGATATTTTGAAGGATATGGCGCGATCATCGTTCAACTCAATGTCGAGGATACCCGTAATGGGGTTGCTGAATATGTTGCAGAAAAATATGGCGATAAGGTGATCATTGAGCTGAAATGGGGTCAGGGAGCCAAAGACATCGGCGGTGAAATCCAGGTTACCAGCCTTGATTACGCCCTCTTTTTAAAGGAACGTGGTTATGTAGTCGATCCGGACCCAAGAAGTCCTGAAGTGAAAGCCGCGTTTGAAAATGGCTCCATCAAATCTTTTGCCCGTCACAGCCGTCTCGGAGGTACAAATCTGGATACAGTGGCACAGGTTCGTGAAGATTTCATGAGTGGAGTTGAATATCTTCGAGGTCTGGGTTTCTCAAGAATTACCCTGAAGACCGGTTCATATGGCATGGAAGAACTTGCCATGGCGATTAAATTTGCAACAGACGCAAAACTGGATCTTCTCACCATTGACGGTTCCGGCGGCGGTACGGGAATGAGTCCCTGGAACATGATGCAGAGCTGGGGTGTACCTTCCATTAACCTGCATTCAAAAGCATATGAATATGCAAGCATCCTTTCAGCCAAAGGCCAGAGTGTTGTGGATATGTCTTTTGCCGGTGGTTTTGCACTGGAAGATCATATTTTTAAAGCACTGGCTCTGGGAGCACCATTTGCAAAGCTGATCTGCATGGGACGTGCGATCATGATTCCCGGCTTTGTCGGTTCCAACATTGAAGGCGCAATCCATGCAGATAGAAAAGCGGATGTTAACGGGAACTGGAACGAGCTTCCGAGATCCGTACAAAGTATTGGAAACACCGCCAAGGAAATATTCGCATCCTATTTTGACGTCGAGAAAAAGGTTGGAAAGAAAGAGATGAAAAATATTCCATACGGAGCAATCGCTTTCTGGACAGTGGTAGATAAACTTTCATGCGGCCTGCAGCAGCTTCTGGCCGGCGCAAGAAAATTTTCCGTGAATCAGATTACACGGCAGGATATCTTTGCCGGAAACCGGGAGACTGCAAAAGAAACAGGCATTCCCCATGTAGCGGATGTGAATGATGAAAGCGCCCGAAAGATTTTGAATTCGTAAAAGGGTGTTTGGAGATCAATCAGAGATAGTCATCTGGATGATCGCTATTCAATAACGGCATGGACAGCAAAATTGAAAAGGCTTTTCGGGATAAATTCCGGAAAGCCTTTTTTTGTCAATCCGCTATCTGATTTTTATCCACAGCAGTTTTGTTGTTTTTGTACCTGGATTTTTCCATTGACTCGGCATTTCTGAAGTCAAATAGATGATATCTCCTTCATTTGCGGTGTACACTGCATTGTTGATTTGCGTTTGCAGCTTACCGGATAAAACATATCCAATCTCATTGCCTTTATGGATGAAAAAATGGGATGGCAGGCTTTTCTTGGGTAAAATTTCAATGATGTAGGCTTCGGCTTTGGAATCAAAATCAATCGGGTTCAATAGTTTTCCGGTAATACAACCCTTGGGAAGGTCCGGAAAGGCTGTTTTTACGCCTTCTTTGGAAGAAAAAACAACCTGATTCTTCAGGTCTGTTTGTTTTTGAAAAAAGGAACTGATATCAACGGAGAGGATTTCCGCCATTTTAAAAAGTGCTTGCAAGGACGGATAGATGGAATTGCTTTCCACCTGTGAAATTGTGCTGGGGGTTACCCCCACCAGGTTGGCTAGTTCTTTCTGGGACAATCCCTGTTTGGTACGAAGCTCTTTAATCCGCAATCCAAGGTTGATCCGGCCAGACGCCCTGTTACGCTCTGAGTCAAAATGGACCGTCATTCCATCACTCCAGAACTCCGTTGCTTTATTCAGTGTATCGGGTCTTCGTTTTTCAGCTTTCAGTATGGTCAGGGCAGATTTTCCCCTTTTGATGGACAGGTCAATGGCGACCTGGGCAATCTGATTGATATGGGCCTTTAATCGATCGGAATGAGCGCCTTTTTCAATGATCCAGTAGGCAATCGTATCCAGTTCGTACAACCTTGGGCAGGAATGGGTATAAAATTTAAGAACATGCTCTTCTCCCTTCCAGAGATCCTGCATTCCGGTAAGGCTTTCGAATACAAATCGGACATCTCCTTTCATGGTTTTGTGAAGTCCATATATGGATTCAATCACCTTTTCCGGTTTCCAGGGTTCGTTGACTTTGATAATCTGATAGGGCCATCGGGCACCGTCTTTTTCATAAAACTTGCTGAATATTTCTGAACCATCTCCTTTGCCGTGGGTAAAACAGTCCAGGATCGTTAAGTGCTGGCTTTCCGCCAGGGGGCCAAGTTTTTCCAGAAGGTTTTTCGGAGAACGGTCAAAACTGACATAAATGAACGGTTTGTTTTGTGTTTGAGAGACTTGAATAAAATTCATGCAGAAAGGAGAGGCCAGGCTGCCTGCGTTGTCATACCAGATTACATTATCTCCAATGAACAAGCCGCCGAGGAGATAATCCAACTGGCTCACCCCGGATGATATTTGATTTTTTTTTGAGAACATGAATAAATCTCCAAGATTGGATTTGAAACGTTTTTATTTTGATCGCTGAACCGCCCTTTTTTTGTATTTTTTCAACCAGGATTCCTGGAATTCAATCAGATTACTCTGTTCAATGGCTGACCGGATATCGGTCATCAGATCCTGATAAAAGGTGACATTGTGGATTGTCGCCAAGGTTTCGGCCAGGCCGTCTCGTGCAAAAAAAAGATAGCGCAATACCATACGGGAATAGTTTCTGCAAGTGTAACACCGGCAGTTGGTATCAATGGGATATTGATCCTTCATATAGCATTTGTCCATGATGCGTATTTTCCCGATACGCGTAAACAGGGTTCCGACCCTTGCCAAACGGGTGGGAATGATACAGTCAAACATGTCGATCCCCAATGATACTGCTGAAAAAATATCTTCCGGGAACCCTACCCCCATTAAATATTTAGGTTTGTTCGCCGGCAGCATCGGGGCGGTCGTGGAGACCACGGATGTCATCAAATCATATCCTTCCCCCACGCTGACACCTCCGATGGCAAAACCGTCAAAGGGAATGGCGGTAATATCCCGT
>CAYTGW010000214.1:0-6678 GCA_964437395.1 uncultured Desulfocicer sp. | reverse complement strand
CCGTGATTCTCTTCCCTTCACCATCGACAAATGCTGATCCAGTGTGCTCAGGGATATGTTCGAAGGGGCCATATGGAAATTTTTTCCGATTCCGAGCATCACTTCATCAAGACGGGTTGCACGACTGCCGGAGATTCCGAGCGCATCGCTGACGGTCTTGTTCTGTTCATCCGGATTGATATTCAGATGCAACGCTGAATGTCCCTGGGGATCCATATCAATGAGAAGCACCTTTCTTCCTTTGTTTGCCAGGCAGGCGGACAGATTGACCGCTGTGGTTGTCTTTCCGCATCCACCTTTCTGGTTGGCAATTGAAATTATCCTCATAATTCCCCCTTTTTCTGTTTTTTTGAGACAGGTTCTATCAAAAAAGCCCCCCGCAACATGAATACATGTCACCGGAGGCTTTCAACAAGGTGCTTTGGAACCGTAATCATCATGATCCATCCTTTTTTGGAGGCGGGTTCTGAACACGATTGACCATAACGCTTCGTAATATAACAGGTCTTGTATGTCAAGTAAAAAGATGCACAATATATTGTGTTTTAAACATTATTTCAACTGGTTCAAAAAATGGCTGCCATCCGGCAATTTCTTCTTTCAAAGCAACCCTGTTTTCCGGTTTTGATGAGCGATAAAATTTCGCCCCATACCCAAAAAACTACCGGGGATTTCCGGCGATCAAACCATCCAAGGGTTCACCTCGCAACAGATTTGTTCCGTATGGATTGAATAATGTATAAGCCATATGATTTCGAGGACTTCATCCAGTAGTTTCCGGTTATTTTGTGTTGACATCACTTCAATAAAATGGTTCTGTATCCGAAAATCGTATCTATTGGAAAAGTTTGGGTTCAGGTGACCGGGCACTTTTATAGATGAAATGGCTTCCATTTTCAGATAATTTTTTACGATAATATCAGGAAAAATTATCAGGGCAAAAATGCCTGAAAACCCCCTGATTTGGCTATTATTAGGGCAAAAGTGCCTGAAAAGAGCAGGGCAAATTGACCTAACAATCAATGGTTATGTGTGAATACAAATGAATCCTAAGCCACCACCAATTATAGACTCGGCAAAACTACTATTATTTGCCTCGAATGATGAGGATGTCGAATATACAGATCGGATTGATCTACATGTTGGCACCTCAGAAAATGGATTTGTAAGAATTGGTGAAATGCCTAATTTGGCAATCACAAGAACATATTATGATAACAGTTATTTGTTAATGCTTTGCGACGAGAAGTGGAATTCTAAAGGAGTCATTCAATTTACCACAATGGAAGAAGCTAAAACTAAAGCAGAGCGTGGCTATAAAGGGATCACCAATAAATGGCAAGATAGCCCATATGGACAACAAGAAATAGACGATTTTTTAAGAGACGAGTATGAAGTTGATCCAAGGGCTGAATGGTGGACAATGATTTGCTCTTTTTGTGGCAAAAAGGGTTCTGAATTAGAACAAATATTGCAGGGGAAATATGCGTCCATCTGTAAAAATTGTGTCAAAAACTTCTATGAAGAGTTTTTAAAGAGCACATAACCAGCGTGTGCTGGGGACGGCGAGGAGCATGCCGCCCCAGACACGCGGCGTTATTTTTTTTTTATCGGATAAACAATGACAGTAGTTTTTGAACAAATCCTATACGCTTTTATTGAAATATTCTTATTCATCGCTTGGATTATAGTTGCGTTTGTAATTTTTTTAACTGGGGACATCGTACTTTGGATAATAACATTTGGAAAGCATGATCCGACGTGGTCGCGATACTGTAAAAGATCAAATGTTGGGCTTCAAATCTTTACTGAAGTAGTATTCTGGATAGGAGTCGGAACCTGGCTTTCTATTTCAATTGTAATCCACCAGCTAAAATGAAGTAAAACATAACCTGGCGCTTGCAGCCGACGCAAAAAGCGCGCGGCTGAAGCGCGACGTTATGCGCTTCGGAAGAGAGTTTCGGATATGGATGACTTTCCAAAATTTATGAAGGAATCTGAAAATTCAATTGCCTCTAAGCAACAATCCAGTGGAGTCAGAGGCTGGGTTTATGATGGCGTCGACGGAAAACAGATGGCTTACTGGATATGTGAAATAGACGGGATATCTAAAGAACATGTTCATGAATATGATGAATATTTTACTGTCTTACAGGGAAAGTATACTCTTATAATTGATGGGCAGCGGATTGAGATCTGTAAAGGGGATGAATATTTCATTCCAAAAAATGTGCCTCATGCAGGTGAGTTCAAGGCTGGTACGAGAACCATTCACTGCTTTGGGGGCAAACGCGCTGAGCGCGCATAACCAAGGGGGATTACGGGATTACGGGGACGTTGTTGACAAATTACACAAAATATTTCAAACATCATCCACAGCTTATTCTGCTTCAGGGTGATAGCGGAATGAATGATTTTATAGCGGAGTCGTTCACTGTCTGAGTGGGTTAGGGATCGTTAGTAAAAAACAGCTTCAATTGCCGGCCGGAATTTATTATAAATAAAGCCGGCAAACCTGACTGCTTGTTTATTTTTCCGATCCTGTTTTTTACTTACGATCCCTTATCCACGAGTTTGAACGACGCAGTCTTAAAATTATTCATGGAGCGGCTGTTTGCAGTCGCGATTTACCGGACGATGCATTCCTGAACATATCGGGATGAAATCTCCTGAAACGTTTGAAACTCATCTTCGGAAAACCCGCAATTCTGATCCGCAAAAAAGGAAGAATTCAATATTTTTGTGAAATGAAATCGTTGCAGAGCATATTGCCGCGCACCCTGTATCTGCTGTAACACAGCTTTCAATATCGCTTCATCAAACAATGGTTTGACGCAGGTTGTCCGGAATTCATAAGGTACGCTGGAATCCATCAGAAACTTGATGCTTGCCTGAATACGATCTGAAACCAGCGTCCTTGAAAAAACAGGGGAATAGGAGATTGGATCGGTCTTGATGTCCATGGCCAGATAATCGACAAGCTGTTTTTCAATCAATTGGCGGATTATCTCCGGGTTGGTTCCATTGGTATCCAGCTTTACCTTGAAACCCAGCTCTTTCACTTTTTGGCATAATGAGGAAATGCCCTGTGAAAGTGTCGGCTCGCCGCCTGTAATCACAACACCATCCAGCAGCCCTATCCGTTTTTTCAGGAAATCGATCACCCACTCTTCCGTTAGAAAAGAAGGAAACGGACCTTCGCCCTTTACGAGCTCAGGGTTATGACAATATGGACAGGTCAGGTTGCATCCGGAAAGGAAAATCACGCAACTGACTGTACCGGGATAATCGATAAGCGAGGTTTTTTGAAAGCCGCCGAAAATCATTCTGTCTCACCGATCCTTTGACAGAAAGGACCGCACGAATAATGATCCTGGATAATGATATTATACAAAGAGCTAATTTCAAAATGATGAAAAACCGTCATTCCGGCGAAAGCCGGTGTCCAGAAAAGAATTAAAAATACTGGATAGCGCTGCGCTTCACTGCGTGTCCGGCTTTCGCCGGAATGACAACAAGAGGCTTTTGAAACTTGCTCCAAACAGTCCGGTTCGATTCCCTATACGGCTTTTTTTTCCGCTATCTCAGCGGAAAAGGTTGCTGTCTGGTAGGGTACTTCTTCCCTGACATCAATGCTGTAGGTTTTGCGCATGCCGAACTCGGTCTGCTTGCCGTTATTCCACTGCTTGACCGGCCGCAGATACCCGACAACCCTGGAATACACCTCTGTTTCATGGTCACATATGGTACATTTTGCATGCTCGCCGCTGATATACCCATGGGATGGGCACACACTGAAGGTCGGGGTCAGTGTAAAATAGGGAAGCCTGAAATTGCTTGCAACCTTCCGAACCATTGCTTTTGTGGTTTCAATATCCGATATCTGCTCGCCTAAGAAAATATGAAGCACGGTTCCGCCGGTGTATTTGGTCTGCAGTTCATCCTGTAGCATCAGGGTTTCGAAAACATCATCCGAATAGTTTACCGGGAGCTGTGTAGAGTTTGTATAAAAAGGATCTTCGCTTCTCTCATATCCTTCCTGGTTCATACAGATGATTTCCGGGTAAAGCTTTTTATCCAGCATGGCCAGACGATAGGAAGTTCCTTCCGCAGGCGTGGCCTCCAGGTTGTAGATATCACCGGTTTCATTCTGAATATTGGATATCCGTTCCCGTAAAAAATCCATGGCGCGAAGGGCAAACTCTCTTCCTGTCCGGCTGCCGATATCCTCGCCAAGGAAATTTAAACACGCCTCATTCATTCCGATGATCCCAATTGTGGAAAAATGATTTTTCCAGTATTTATCCGACCGTTTTTTGATATCTCTCAGATAGAACTTGGAATAGGGATAGAGATTATTTTCTGTAAAAGACTCTAAAATCTTTCGTTTGATGATCAGACTCTGCTTAGAAATTTCAACCATATCGGATAAGCGGGCAAAAAAATCCGCTTCATCTTTTGCCAGATATCCGATTCGCGGCAAATTGATGGTCACAACGCCGATGGAGCCGGTAAGCGGATTGGCTCCGAAAAGACCGCCCCCCCGTTTCATGAGTTCCCGGTTGTCCAAGCGCAGACGGCAACACATGGACCTTGCATCTTCCGGAGACATATCGGAATTGATGAAGTTTGAAAAATAAGGAATTCCATATTTGGCGGTCATTTTCCAGATCATATCCAGATTTGGATTGTCCCAGTCAAAATCTTCCGTAATGTTGTAGGTCGGAATCGGAAAGGTAAACACCCGCCCCTTGGCATCCCCTTCCATCATTACCTCGGCAAACGCCCGGTTGATCAAATCCATCTCCGGCTGGAATTCCGAATAGGTTTCCGCCTGTTCTTTCCCTCCGATAATCACCGGATGATCTTTCAGGGTGGAAGGCACTTCAAGATCCATGGTGAGATTGGTGAATGGAGTCTGGAACCCGACCCTGGTCGGAATGTTGATGTTGAAAACAAACTCCTGCATGGCCTGCTTCACTTCGTCAAAGGTAAGGTCATCATACCGGACAAACGGAGCCAGAAGCGTGTCAAAATTGGATATGGCCTGAGCGCCTGCTGCCTCTCCCTGAAGTGTGTAGAAGAAATTCACGATCTGGCCCATGGCTGAGCGGAAATGCTTGGGCGGTGCGCTTTCCACTTTACCGGCAACCCCTTTAAAGCCTTGCCGGAGAAGATCCTGCAGATCCCATCCCACACAATAAACCGAAAGAAGACTCAGGTCATGGATATGAATATCCCCGCTCTTGTGGGCTCTTCTGACCTCCGGTGGATAAATCCGGTTCAGCCAGTATTCGGATGTAACATCCGAAGAGATATAGTTGTTGAGCCCCTGAAGGGAGTAACTCATATTGCTGTTTTCTTTGATTTTCCAGTCCATCTTCTGGATATAGTTTTCCACAAGATCCACGCTGGCCTTTGTGGTGATGTTTCGAATCTGATTATGCTGCTCCCGGTAGATGATATAGGCTTTTGCCGTTTTAAAAAACGTCGAGTCAAGCAGCACTCTTTCAACAATATCCTGGATTTCCTCAACCATCGGTATCACACCCAGACGAAGTTCATGAGCCAGGGTGAGTACCCGGAGTGTCAGTTTTTTTGCATCCCGTTCCCCGAATTCTCCGCTAGCCATACCCGCCCTGGCAATCGCATTTGTTATCTTGGAAGAATCAAACTCAAGAACCCTGCCATCTCGTTTTTTTATTTTTTCAAACATTGCGCTGTCCTTTGCAGTACATTTCTGTTTTTCAAATCAATTGAGGTATACGTGAAACAGCACGCCAGTCAAACAAAAATAGTGATCATGAATCCAGCTTATAATACGGAAATCCAAGAGAAAACTCTTGATGTGGTGAGAAAAACTGATAGCACAATATATTGTTATGTGTCAATTAGAAAATTCAATATGTAGAGTTTTTTGATGATTTGAATAAAAAAAATGGCAGATATATCAGGCCGGTATACATGAAAAAAAATCTCTTTCCCTTGGTGTATGCGCTCTTACACAGGAAAAACCAACTTGTATAATGAATATGTTCCATGCCGTCAGATTTTCCCGGAACATGATCCAGCCGAATAATGAATACACTATATAGAGTAGTTTTTTAATTATCTCCTACAATATATTGTTGACAAACCAGATTGAATCCATTATTCGTATGCTACACTGAATAAACGGAATGCGATCTGATAAAAAATCCTTGAGGAATCAAAGCCATGTACAATATTCTGGTCATTGATGATGAACAAGCCATCGGCACACTGCTGGCCAAAGTCCTGTCCAAATATGGGTATCATGTTGAAACGGCTCTGGACGGCCTTGAGGGAATTCGAAAATTTGACGAATCCAATTATGATATGGTGATCACGGATATCCGAATGCCCGGTCTGGATGGGAATGATGTCATCAAGCATATCCGGCAATCCAAAAAACGACTCACACCGGTTGTGGGGCTTTCCGGAACCCCATGGCTGATTGACAAAAAAAATTTTGATGCGGTTCTGTCAAAACCATCCTCAATCAAAACCATCATTGACACGGTCAACCGTAATATAAAGCAGCATTGATGAAGCTATAGCGGGTTACCTCCTTTTATCAGATACTTCTTTTTTAACAAACGTCTTTTGAGCCAATTTCAAAAGTCTGTTGTTGTAGTTCCGGCGAAAACTAGACACGCA
>CAYTGW010000213.1:0-6694 GCA_964437395.1 uncultured Desulfocicer sp. | reverse complement strand
TGATGATGCCAGGGTTATCACGATAGGAAACCTTTTGATCAACAAGGAGACATAGATGAACAGTTCACGAGCTTTTGAAAAACAATTATGGAAGCTTTTTATCATACTGATCATCGCCTTTTTTCTGCCGGTTAATGGATTCGCCGCTCCCCAGTTCGGATTGGGAATATCGATTACCGACACTGGTTCGGAAGCCAGCCGGGTGCTTCATTGCCCGGTAAAAATCAATCCGAATCTGAGACTGGAAGGTTCACTGGGGTTGTATACCTATGAACGCGAGAATACCGAGATAGGTGACGTGGATTGGATTACGTTGAAGTTTGGCGCATACTTTGTCCAGAACGTGTATGAAAAAACAGATATTTATTATGGAGGCAAACTGATTTATAAAGAAAATGATACGAACGGTTTAAACGAAGATGGTTACCTGACAAACCATATTTCCGTTGGCGGAGAAGCAGAATTGTATTTGATGTTGATTGACAGGAGCGTTGGGGATGCAAAAGAGTATGGTACAGAAAGCCGTTTGATATTGAGGTATTATTTTTAATGATGTTGACACCAGGGCAAAATCTGACACTTGGATATTCCACCTGTCCCAACGATACTTTTTTGTTTCATGCCCTGGCACACGGCCTTGTCAAGTATGATCCTTTTCAATTCTCCGTTTTTCTGGAAGACGTGGAAACCTTGAATCAGAAGGCAAAAAGCAGTGTTTTCCACGTCTCCAAACTTTCATTCGCTACTATTGGGCACCTTCTGGATACCTATGCCCTGCTCCGGTCCGGGGCAGCCCTTGGCAGGGGTTGCGGGCCGCTGATTGTCGCCCGTCCGGGGATGAAGCTTGAGAATATGTTATCCGGCAGAATCGCTGTTCCAGGTTTATGGACAACCGCCTTCCTTCTTCTGACCCTGTATCTGAACAAAACACCGGAAACGATTCCCATGACCTTTGACCGGATCATGCCCTCTCTTCAAAAAGGAGAAGCCGACTACGGTATCATTATCCATGAAGGGCGGTTTACCTATCCGGAGTATGGCCTGATCAAACTCCTGGATCTGGGAGAATGGTGGGAACAGACCACGTCCATGCCCATACCGCTCGGCGGGATCTGCATCCGGAGAAGTCTGGGGCCGGACATCGCCCGGAAGATTGAATTCCTGATCCGGGAAAGTGTCGAGTTTGCCTTTCGTCATCCGGAGGCTTCCAGGGAATACGTTGCAATGCATTCTCAGGAAATGTCTTCAGAAACTATAAAACGCCACATCGAGCTTTATGTCAATTCCTTTACTGTCGACCTTGGCGAAGAAGGTGTAAAATCTGTGGAAACACTTTTTTCAATGGCAAGGGAATGTGGCGCGATCCCAGATTCAACAATGCCTGTTTTTGCTTATGAATAAACTGCTTCTCTCCGGACCGGACAGGATCGGAGATCAGGGTTGGAATAAAAGACAGCTTTGGCAGATCCGGGACAATTTTTTCTTCGAACAGGCCCTGATAAAAAATTTTCAGCCCCTGTAATTCAAGATGGCCCAGACCGTAGTTCAATAGGTTAAAATAGTTTTTACAATCCTCCGGGTTCAGTGCCAGCAAGCTTGATGAAGCGGATTGAATTTCAGCCATGTTCATTTTTCCAAGCTGTTTGGAACGTTCAAACCTTCTGGCGATATCCATAACCAGTTTTGGATGTTGTTGAGCAAAGGCCTTTCGGACTGCCCAGACTGCAAATACAAAAGGAAGCCCGGTTGCCTGTTTCCATAACTCTCCAAGATCGTAAACATAGGGAAATCGCTGAGCCCATCCTCCGGTCAGGGCACAGTTGCCGATCACAAGAACCCCGTCCTGATTTTTATATGTTGAATACAGACCTGGGTTTACTTTTCCGGTTTCAAACCGGGGATGAATCTGTTTCCAGGACAGTAGAAGTTTCAGCATGTCTGTAGCAGATGCGGATTCATCGGAAAGCAGGATTTTCCGGTTGCCCAGTTCTTCAAGGGGATAGTTTGAGGATAGAAGGACACTCATCACTTTCCCAAAGGCTGAAATGGAAAGGTCAGGCAGAAGAGACCACTCCTTATGGTTTCTGGCAAAGGCTGCGGAAGAAACCGGACTGATGTCGATCATCTCCTGTTCCATCATACGGTTCAGAATCGCAGGAGGCTCACTGATCAGCTTGATGTGTGACGGTGTTTCGGTTTGTTCAAGCCCATAATAGACCGGTGCGACATTGATATACCCGATCCGCCCTACCCTTACGCTTTTTGTTTCTGTTGAGAATTTCAGTCGATTCATATCTGTACTAGTCTTTTTTTCCAATTTAATTTTTATATCCTCGTAAAAAGTCGAAAATGTCTTTCTTGTCATTCCGGGCTTGACCCGGAATCCAGTGTTTTCAATGGGTTCTGGATGATGGATCAAGTCCGGCATGACGGTTTGAAGACTTTTTATTGTTTCATCAATTTTGTTTTATCATAAAATAATCCTCTGGATGGTTTTATGAGCTGCTGAATGAATGATGGATTCCATAAGCTGTTTTTCATTGCCTGCCGGCAAATCCAGATAGAGGAATGTGCCGATTCCGCCAGGTTCAAGGGTCCCTGCCAATCCATCCAACCCCAGTGCTTTTGCACCATTTTTCGTTGCCATCGCAAGGATATCCGCAGGAGGGATTTCCGGAAAATGGTTTGCCGCAAATGCCATTTCGTCAAAAATACTAAGCGTGTCAACACTGGCAAGGCTGTCTGTACCCAGGCAGAGATTGATTCTGTTTTTCAACATGGATGGCACATCCGGTAGTTCTCCGTGCAGGGCATGATTGCTCCGCAGGCAGAGACAGACAGAAGATCCGTTTTCCTCAAGGATCTTAAAGTCTTTTTCATCGGACTGGATCACATGGACAGCAATTGTGTTTGAATCCAGCAGACCGATCTGATCCGCGTACTGAATCGGTGTGCGGTTGTTGCCAATGCCCCAGAAAGAAAAATGAATTCCACGCTCTGTGAGAAAATCCGCCCATTCCCCTTTCCCGCTTGCAATAAAGATCGATTCTTCCCGGGATTCAGCCAGGTGTATTGAAAACGGTAATTTCCCTTTGGAGGTGATGGTTTTCAACCTTCCCAGGAGTTCCGGTGATGTGGTATGGGGTGCATGTCCGGCCAGGGAGATGCTTTGTCTTGGCCCTTTTCTGCAATTAAGGCTTGTATCCGGATGATTACCGAGCCATTCCTGAAACCAGATACCCATAAGCTGCGAATGGATAAATAGATCTTTTGTTATTCCCATGGTTGAAATATCGCCTGCTGCAATACAACCGGATGACAAAAGATGTTCAATCCCCAGAGCGGATTCCTTTTGTATGGTTTCCGGTTCCAGGGAAGCTCGCTCTGCAAGTAGCTCCTGTACCCATGATTGAAACCCATTTTCCGGTTTTACACGGTTTTTCAATGCACAAAGTTCCAGATGGGTATGTGCATTGACAAGTCCGGGCAATATCACACCATCGCCATGATCCACAACAGAATCTGTACTGAGTTTTTTCCCTTTTCCAATTTCAGCAATCAAACCATCCTGTACGACAACATATCCATTTTGAAGAATCGTATTTTGATCAACAACAACCCATCCAGCCTGGTGTGTAACCGGCCTATCAGAATGGCAACAATCATTTCCGATATGATTTATTCTTTTATTCTGAGGTTGGATAGCATCCATCAGATTATTTACCTTCAATCAGATTGTAAAAACAATCTCTTTGTCTGGGCTGGTATCCGGAATCCTTTATCAGACGAATCATCTCTTCTTTCGGAAGCCTGAACGAAACACCGGCTGCAGCAACCACATTTTCTTCGATCATGGTACTTCCCAGATCATTGGCCCCAAAGAATAAGGAGGCCTGCGCAATTTTATCTCCCTGGGTAACCCAGGAGGCCTGAATGTTGTTGATGTTATCCAGAAACAGCCTGGATACCGAGAGAACCCGCAGATACTCAACAGCGGTCGTCTTTTTAACATTCAGCCGGGTATGATCCGGTTGAAAAGTCCAGGGAATAAATGCCGTGAATCCGCCTGTCTCGTCCTGAAGATCACGGATTTTCATAAGATGCTCGATGATCTGTTCCCTGGTTTCAATATGTCCGAACATCATGGTAGCTGTTGTTCTCAGGTTCAGTTGATGCGCTTTTCGCATCACATCCAGCCATTGTTCAGACCGGTATTTTTTGGGCGAAAGCTTCATCCTCACTTCATCTACCAGAATTTCCGCTCCGCCTCCGGGAATCGACCCCAGGCCTGCTTCAATCAGCTTTTTGAGCGTATCTGTGACAGAGAGTCCGGATTGTTCGGCCATGAACAGAATCTCAGGAGGGGAAAAGCCATGAATATGTATTGGGAAGTTGTTTTTTATAAATTTCAGCAAAGTCAGGTAATAATCCAGATCCAGTCCGGGATGGAGACCTCCCTGAAGAAGAATCTGGGTTCCTCCCAGTGAAAGGGTTTCCTGAATTTTTTGTTTCAGTGATTCCTCGGAGATCACGTATCCTTTCGGGGCCCCTGAATCCTGGTAAAATGCGCAGAACAGGCATCCGGATGAACAGACGTTTGTGTAATTGATATTCCGGTCAACAACATATGTTACAATGGGTTCGGGATGGAGCCTTTTTCTCATCTGATTGGCTGCATCCGCCAGATCCAGCAGCTCGCCATGGATCAGAAGGTTCAGCGCCTCTTCGGAGTTGATCCGTTCGCTATTATTAATTTTAGAATATAGTGCATCCAAAGATTTCATCATGATCTGTTTTCAATATGATTATAGAATGAATCCCGTTCAACAGGTTGAAATCCCGCAGTCTGAATCAGATGAATCATCTCGTCCCGTGATAATCCTTTTGCGGTTCTGGCTCCTGCCATATGGGTTATTTTTTCCTCGATAATGGTCCCGTCCAGGTCATCGGCTCCAAAAGAAAGTGCGAGCTGCGCCAATGGTTCTCCGATCATCACCCAATATGCTTTGATATGACTGAAATTATCCAGCATCAGTCTTGCGACAGCAATGTTGGTGAGATCGTCAAATGCGGTTGTCCGTGGCAGATGAGAGAGCCTTGTGTTTTCAGAATGAAAGGCCAGGGGTATGAAAGCGGAAAATCCGTGGGTCTGATCTTGAAGATTTCGGAGACTGATCAGATGTTCGACTCTTTCTTCAATGGTTTCAATATGTCCGTACAGCATGGTGGCATTGGATGTCAGACCGTTTTCATGTGCGGTTTTCACAATTTCAAGCCATCTTTCTTTGCCGATTTTTCGGGGGAAAAGCTGTTGTCTTACCCGCTGGTTCAGGACTTCAGCACCGCCGCCCGGCATCATGGAGAGTCCGGCTTTTTTAAGCTGCAAAATCACTTCAGAAACACTCAAGCCGGTAATTTCTGAAAAATAATCGATTTCAACAGCGGTAAATGCTTTCACTGCTGAACCGGGTCTGAGTTTTTTGATGGTTTCAATCAGTTCAATATAATAGTCAAACGGCAGAGAGGGATTCAGGCCACCCACCACATGGATTTCCTGTATGGGCTCTCCGGCTCTTTCTTGCAGTTGTGTTTTTACATCCTCAATGGAGAGCGTGAACGCCCCCTCTTCCTCTTTTTCCCTGGAAAAAGCACAGAACTCACAATAATTTTTGCATATGTTGGTATAATTGATATGCTGATTGTAAACAAAGTAGGCTGTTTTCCCATGATGTTTTTTGCGGATAAAATCAGCCAGCCTTGCTTTTCCAATGAGATCCGGACTGCGGAACAAGATACAGCCATCATTGAAATCAAGGCGTTGCCCGTCAATAATTTTCTTCTGAATCAGAAGCAGATCTTTGTCGGAAAAAGGGATTTTTGGCATTCTTTCTCCCCCTATCCCTTGATCTGAAAAAAAATAAAATGCAAAATAAATGACCACATGGTCATAACTATAAGACAAAAGTATGGTGTACGCAAGTTTTTTTAAGATTTTTGACAACAAGGTGATAGGGTTTTTCGTGAATCCATACACATGAAGAAAATTGAAAAATTGTATGCCTATTTCAATGATTTTATCTGTTTGATATCGATAGATTTTCCCAACATAATCAGGATATCGCTGTCCTTGATCACAAAACTCGCAGGAGGGACCAGCAGGAAATTTTCAGGAACAAGTTCTTTAATGGCAATAATATGAACGTTGTATTTGGCCCGAAGATTGATTTCTTTCAGGCTTTTTCCGATAAACTCTCTTGGAGGACCGACTTGTATCAGATCAAATTCATCGGAAAGGGGAATGAAATCCAGAATATTTGGCCTGGACAGGCTGTTCGATATGCGTAAAGCCATATCCCGTTCCGGATGGATGATTTCGGTTGCGCCCACCCGTTTCAGAATTTTTTCATGATCCTCATCCAAAGCCTTGACGAGAATTTTTTTAACCCCAATTTCCTGGAGATACAGACAAATCAGGATGCTGGTGCTGATTTTTGTGCCTGTGGACACAATTACCCCATCCATATTTTCCAATCCCAGTGCTTTTATGGCTTCTTTGTTTGTAGAATTGAGAACAATTGCTTCCGTGCAATAGGCATCTACGGCCTGTACACGATTCTTGTCAGAATCAATTGCTACGACTTCATTCCCGTCTTCATATAAGGCTTTGGCTGCGTGAAAACCGAATTTACCAATC
>CAYTGW010000212.1:0-6714 GCA_964437395.1 uncultured Desulfocicer sp. | reverse complement strand
GGATCCGGGAGAGCGGGGGAGTGAAAACAACCGTAGTAGATGATGCCATGCAGCGTGCGCCGGTATTTCATTTTACGGATGCACGGGAGGCAAGGGATTTTGGAATCTGGGTAACGGAAAATTTTGAAAACATAAGGGCAGCGGCCGAGAGTACAACCTCATCCGGAAAATTAAAAAATATTGAACAGTACCCGGCAAGCAAGATGATGTTTCTCCGTTTCAATTTCACAACCGGGGACGCTGCGGGCCAGAATATGGTCAGCATGGCGACTTTTGCTGCCTGCGAATGGATCAAGCAGCATTATCCAGGGATTCAGCGCTATCTTCTTTCCGGAAATATGGACACGGATAAAAAAACATCCTATATCAATATGCTGAGGACAAGGGGAAAGCGGGTTGTTGCAGAGCTGGTGATTCCGGCAAAGGTTCTGGAAGACCTGGCAGGCGCACCCATTGATGCCCTGCTGCGGCAGCGTCAGGTCAGCAATCTCGGCAGTTTCATGGCCGGAGCGAACAACAATGGCGCGCATTCGGCAAACGGGATTACGGCATTGTTTATTGCAACCGGGCAGGATGTGGCCAATGTCGCGGAATCCTCCGCAGCCATGGTTTATGTGGAAAAGACAAAGGAAAATGACTATTACTACTCCATCACACTGCCATCTTTGATTGTGGCTACCTATGGAGGAGGGACTGGTCTCGCCACACAAAGGGAGTGCCTTGAAATTCTGGGTTGTTATGGTTCCGGAAAAGTCAGAAAGCTGGCTGAGATCGTCGCTGCCACAGTAGTAGCTGGTGAGATATCCCTTGCCAGTGCGGTCATGGCCGGCGAATGGGTTTCCAGTCATGAAAAATTAGGCAGAAACCGATGATGAAAGGAAATGGATTCATATGCAACGACACTTTACAGGCAAAAAAGCCCGCAAGTGGGTTTTGACAAATCTGTTTCAACAGTTTGCCAACATGGCAGAACTGACGCCTTTAATAAGAGAGCTTCGAAGACAGACAGATGTGATTCGAAATGTGCCGTATCGACTGGATGGAGGTAAGGCGAATTTATTGGATGTGTATCGGCCCAGAAATCGAACCGGTCTTTTGCCGGTGATGATCTATATTCATGGCGGAGGGTTTACTCTCTGCTCCAAGGAGACCCATCGGGGCATCGCACTTCTGTTTGCCCGTTTCGGATTTCTGGTATTGAATATCAACTATCGTCTGGCTCCTAGATATCCTTTTCCGGCTGCTCTGGAAGATGTGTGCCATGCATACAAATGGGCGGTTGAACATGTGGAATCCTATGGAGGAGATAAAAACCGGTTATCTCTGGCCGGAGAATCCGCAGGCGCCAATCTTGTTATGGGCCTGACGATTGCAGCCAGTTATCAACGTCCTGAGCCTTTTGCAAGACTGGTCTGGGAAACCAATATCAAACCGGTTTCCGTCCAGATTATCGCGGGTCTCCTTCAGGTCAGCAATCCGGAAAGGTATTCTCGGGTCCGGAGGGCGAGATTGAAAAAGATGAATGATATATCCTATGACATTGTCCGGGATGTGGCAACGGCATATCTTGGGAAGAAGTATAAACAACATGAAACGGACAATGCCCTGAGTGATCCCCTTGTCATCATGGAAAAAGCAGGGCATCCGGATCATCCTCTGCCGCCGATCTTTGCCGCAGTCGGAACAGCCGATATCCTGTATGACGATACAAAACGGCTGGAAAAATCGCTCTGTTCAAAAACCGATCTGGCAGAGACCCATTACTATCCGAACGAACCCCATGTATTTCATTTCATGTCCTGGCGAAAAAATACACTTGGATTCTGGAAGGATTGCAGTCGTTTTTTGAATCAATATGCTCTGAAGGTGTAAGACTTTTTGCTTGACTACCTCATAATGGCAAGCTACGTTATGTTTACTCATTTTACCGACACAATTTGGCAGAACATCCTCACTTTAACAAGATGTAATTGAAGCTGAGCATTTTCATTACCGGAATTGATCAAATGAAATAGCAAGTGCCGAATGAAACGTCACTGAAATTTTTCAGGAGATTCACAATGAGAGCTAACAATACCGGATTTGATGACACAATCGCACTGCGCAGGCAAGCGGAACAAATAGCTCGGAAAAAGGCAGCCCGGTTACCGGAGAATCTGACCCCGGAGGAGGCCCGGAAATTGATCCATGAGTTGCATGTCCATCAGATCGAGCTTGAAATACAGAATAATGAACTCTGCAAAACACAGCTCGAACTGGAAGCTTCCCGGGATCGGTATATCAATCTTTTCGATTTATTACCCGTGGGTTATTGTACTCTAAACGAAAAAGGAATGATTGTGGAAGTCAACCTTACCGCCGCAAAGATGCTGGGTATGGCCCGAAGTGCTCTGATTCAGAATACACTGACCCGGTTCATCCTCAGGGAAGACCAGGACATCAACTACCATAACCGCTTAAATCTTTTTAAGACCGGTCAGCCTCAGGAGTATAATCTGCGGATAGTAAAAAAGGACGGAACGATCTTCTGGGCTCATTTGGAAACCAGTGTTTCGCAGAGTGCAGACGGCTCTACCATAAGCCGTGTTGTGTTGAGCGACATCACCGAGCTCAAGTTTCAGGAGGATGAGCGCGAGTTGAAGGCAATTTTGATTCTAATGTTTGATACAACGGGCAATTTACCTGACCGCATGGCTGCCCTGACCGCCTCCCTGCAAAGTTGGTCGGGATGCGAAGCGGTTGGCATCCGCCTGCGCTCCGGGCCTGATTATCCGTATTATGAGACCAAAGGGTTCCCGTCAGCGTTTGTTCATGAAGAAAATCAACTTTGCACGTTTGACCGTGATGGTGAACTCCTGCTTGACAGCGCAGGCAACCCCGTGCTCGAGTGCATGTGTGGAAATATTCTGAGCGGACGGTTCGATCCCGACAAACCATACTTTACCGTCCATGGGAGTTTCTGGTCCAACAATACCACCTCCCTGCTCGCTACCACCACTGAAACCGGCCGCCAGGCAAGAACCCGCAACCGGTGTAATGACGAAGGGTACGAATCGGTGGCACTTATCCCCTTGCGTGACAATCATCAGGTTTTCGGATTGCTGCAATTCAACGATCACCGTCCAGGGCGTTTCACTCCCGCCCTGATTGCTCATCTGGAAAGAATGGCCGACAATCTGGCGATCACCCTTTCACGGATGCAGGCCGCAGATGCCTTGCAGAAAATGCGTGATGAGCTGGAGGTTCGGGTACAGGAACGGACCCGAGCCCTGAGCTTGGCCAACGTTCAACTCTCTAAGGAGATCAAGGAACGTCAAGAAGTCGAAGTGCAGTTGCGAAAAAGTAAAGAGATGCTTCAGACAATTTTTGATGGGATCTCGGATCCCCTGGTGTTATTGGGCAGGGATATGAGGGTGCTGTTTTTGAATAAAAGTGCCCGTAAATATTTTTGTTTAACGGAACCTCTGAGAGCTATCGGTGAATTCTGTTACAAGGCATTCAAAGGAAAATCGAATCTCTGCAAGGGATGCAAAATTTCTATAGCATTTTTAAAGGCAGAGGATACGGAATTTGAGAGACAAGGCTTCATGGATGAATCCCGGGAGGAAAGGATTTTTCTATATCCATTAAATCTGAAAAATGGAAAACCCAATGAGATCATTTATCGGATCAGCGATATCACCGAGAGGAAGGTATTCGAAAAACGATTGATTCAGAACGAAAAAATGGCATCTCTTGGTGTCCTGGTGTCCAGTATCGCCCACGAAATCAATAACCCCAATGCCTTTATTAAATTTAATATTCCCATTTTAAAAGAATATATCAACCAATTGATTGAGATTATCGATAAGTATGGCAAGACGCATCCTCAACTGGAATTGTTTAACATGACTTACCCGGAATTCCGTAAGGATATTTTCAATCTGGTTTCAAATATCGAACACGGTTCTGAACGAATCGGCGGTTTTGTTACCAATCTAAAGGAGTTCTCCCGGATAAAATATAGAGGAAAGGAAACCAGGATCGACTTGATTTCAGTTGTGGAAAAGGTTGTTTCCATTTGCAGGGCAAAGGTAAAAAAAATGGTTAAATCGCTCATCGTTGATATTCCGGAGGATTTTGAGCAGATCAATACCGATCCCATTGCCCTGGAGCAAATTCTGATCAACCTGCTGATAAATGCAGCCCAGTCAGCGGATAAAGAGGATTCCTGGATCCGGCTGAGTGTTGCGATGGGGAACAATTGGCTGGATCATACCATTATCGAAGTGACAGACAATGGATGCGGTATCGATGAAAAAAATATAGACCATATCTATGATCCTTTTTTTTCTACAAAAACACAAGAGGAAGGAACGGGTCTTGGATTATTTGTCTGCCATAACCTGATTACCAGTTTAGGTGGCCATATCGAGGTTGAAACCAAAGTCGGAGAATTCAGCACTTTTCGAGTATTGATTCCCGATCTTGATAGAAGAAAAGAACAGAGGATATAGTTTTCCTCCTCATGTTTACATCAAAACCAACCGGAATAAGTCCGAAACCGCCAGGCTCCTCTGGATCGGCACCAACACCCTCAGAAGGAAATTGGAATCCTATGATGGATGATACGTTTTAATACAGATCCGGCCTTTTCTGATGAGGACATGGATGTCCCAATAAGGCCTATCCCAAATTGGGTTGTATCCAATTAACAATCTATATTTATAAGTATTAATTATCATAGGTGTTCCAAATCAGAACAATGCAGAATTCGATCTGAACAGCCTCAAAGAGCCAGTCTAATTATCCCATTCATACTCAACATCCTATATTTATTTAAATATCGACTGAATATGCTTATACGGCACATTTTTTGATAAGAAAGTTGTCAAACCTCTTGCCCGCATTTTGCCGGCCAGGAGGTTATATGAAATGCTCACATGAGAAATAGTGCGGAGATAAATGGAAATCATGCGAAAACAGGATTGTCGATACGTTTTGATACCCAATGAACTGTATATATATTGTCAAAATTCCACAACACCGTGGGAGGTCAAAGACATCAGTATGGGAGGTCTGTCGTTTGAATATAGTCCAATCCACGGCGAGAAAATCAAATCTGAGATAATCGATATTGTGGGTCGTAACTGTAAAAAAAACGAACTGTCCGGCATTCCATGCAGTGTGATATTCGACTATTTTGTCCTTTCCGTAGGACAGCGTTTCAGCGGTGAGAAAATCAGACGACGGGGTGTGAAATTTAATCAACTTACGAAAAAGCAGGCCGGAAGTTTGGAACAGCTCTTGGATAACTTGCGAATAATACTTTCACCAGTACACGAAAACGAGTGTTTTTTCAATTTATTGGATTGCAGTGAGTTAGATTTTTTATCAACAGAAGAAATACGGCAGGGAAAAAAACAGATTCTGTAAGCTGTTTTCATAATCAGAAAGGTGAGGAATTGCAGATGAACGACCGTAATCAAGTTAACAAATCGTTGGAAAAAAGAAGATACCCACGGTACGAAGTTTTGGAAAATTCCTTTGCGGTTTCCAAGAACCATAATACATCATCATATTTCTTGGGCCAGGTTGTTGATATCAGCGAAGAAGGCCTTTCATTTGCCTACATGAAAGATTTTGATCAACCTGATAAAACAGATATAATCAGCGTATTTACTACTGGCTGGGGGTACTGGTTTGAGGAATTTGCTGCAAAGCAGATATCAGAATATGAAATTGCAGAACCCGGTTTTTTAAGCAGGATCACGATGATCAAACGCAGCATACAATTTGGGATCTTACCAGATGAAAAAGTCATTGGAGTAAAAAAGCTTATTGAGAAGATTCAAGCTGAAAAAGATCGGAAAAAAATTTCATTTTAAAAAACAGTATGGATAATCGGATCTGCTGATCCGCAAAACCATATGCATATATTGACGAAAAGGCCCATTGATTGAGCAGAAATCCGAATGCGAAAAACATGGAAGCCGAACAGTATATCTCATGGAGATGCTATGAAAAAAATAGTGCTGATGTCGCAAGATAAAAACAAGGATCATTTACTGGTTGAGATGTTATCATTGCTTTTCCCTGAATGTGAAATTCATTTTTCAGAGCCTCCAGGTGAAATGTCGGGTTTGTCTTTCAATCAAACCAGATTAAATCAGTGCAAAATGAAAGGAAAAGGAGAAATCAATGGCAAACATTCTAATCACGGACGATGAAAAAGATGTGCGTGATGTCATGTCAAAAATGCTTGGTCAGATGAAATATAAAACCGTAACAGCCGGTACTGGATTTGAAGCGTTAAGGCTGTTTGATGAAACTCATTTTGACCTTGTAATTACGGATTTGGATATGCCTGTGATGGACGGCTGGATTCTGGCCGGACGCATAAAACAGAAATCTCCCAATATGCCGATACTCATGGTAACCGGTGATAGATCGACGGTAAAAACAATAGCTGCCAAGCATGCACATGTCGATTCGATAATCTACAAACCATTTAAAATGGAGTTTTTGAAGCAAGCCGTTGTGAACTTGTTGGGTTTCGATTGTATGCATCAGGTAGCAAAAACGAGTAATATATCATCGGCGAACAATAATGCTTATACATTATAGGAGGTTTTTTATGGCATCTAATTTCAAAATATTTAAACACCAGAATAGCAGTAACATTCACCTTAAGCTATCCGGAGATTTTGATGGAACGTCTGCATTTGAGTTGAT
>CAYTGW010000211.1:0-6804 GCA_964437395.1 uncultured Desulfocicer sp. | reverse complement strand
TGCCTTTCTTTTGTTTTTTGTAGTTATATTGATTTGTTAGTCGCATTCAACATACCACATCGAACAAAAAATTGCTACCATAAAATGCGCTTTTCTTTTTTTATTACAAATAGTTAACGCCGTGGATGGACACTAATTAAACAAAACATTTTCAAAATCGTTAATTCATAGGGCTTGTGGTTGGCAACAGCCCTACTCGTCAAAACTGATTAAAGGAGGTGAGCTTATACGAAATATATCGTTTTATCGTAGTAGATAATATTACTTCCAGTTAAGAGATAACTCAAGTTTAACAAAAGGAGATTAAAAAAATGTTCAAACAACAATTAAAAATGAAAAATTTATTAATGATTTTATTAACTTTTATCCTTATTGGTAATATCAATGTTACCCAATCCCAAGCAGGATCAGTAACGTTTAATGATAATTTTGAAGGTGGTTCCATAAATTCATTTTGGACAATAATTGAAGAATTTGGTAACGCTGAACTATCAAGTGATGTAGCAGTTTCTGGCAGCCAATCTCTAAAATTAAGCTCATTTGACGGGGGGAATAAAAATATATTCGCAAATCACAGTTTTTCAGAAAGTCTGAGAGGGTCAATCTCAGTTTGGTTTTATGATACTACTGTAGGACAATATGCAAATGGTTCGTTAATGCAGACAGTTGATCGTACAACATCGCCTGCTAAAACTAATTATTTAGGAGCGCCTGATATCGGTGACTATTATTATGCTGGCAATGAATTTTCATCTTATAGACGTTCGATAGGTTGGCATCTTTTTGAATTGGATATTGATAATGGAACAAAAAATTATATTGATGGTGATCTTGTTCTATTCAATACAGAGTTAAATCAATTTGATTTTGTTTCTCTTTATACACAAGGAATGTCGTGGCAGCCAAATGCAACATATTACTTTGATGATTTTCAAGTAAACGCAAGTTCGGTTCCGATTCCCGCAGCAGTCTGGCTTTTAGGTTCAGGTCTTCTCGGACTTATTGGAATCAGGCGGAGATCACAAACGAATAACTAAATAAGCAGCAACTTTGTAACCACAGAAAGGCAGGATCAATATAAAGTCCTGCCTTTTTTTATGGTCATCTCTATCATATATAGGTATCCTGATTATTTAGTTGAGATTTCCCTTCCTATCAACAAGGAAAATACTCCTCGTAAAAATCTTTGATAGATCGTTGAAATCGATTTTCCAGTAAAATGCGCTCGGACTGGGAAATATCCTGACATAGCTCCACATCAAGCGATCAAACCGGAGAAAAAAGTCTTTTTTTCAACCCAAAAAATTTATGAGATCTTTTTCACCGATTTCACTGAAACATTTCTACTTTCCACCTGAATTTTTCAATGGGGACGGCCATGATTTTATTCTTTTCTATTCGGATACGCCATCCCTTGTTTGCCGGGTTTCGCGAAGCTCTACCCAGCCTACGATCTGCAACCATCACTGGCCTCTATTCCCCGCGCCATTGCCCGGAACCTCTACCAAAAGGACAGCAGACATGTTCTCCGGCATCACCCTATGCAACCGGATACGGCTTGTGATCCCCGGGGACGGATGAACGGCGTGTCCTGGTTAATCAATGGGGTTTCTCATAATCGGAGGCCAGGGGCGTTTTCTTACTGGTGATCATTGCCAGAACAGAGTGGTCAATTTTATTTCCGAAATTGGAAGTTTGTGACAGCACATGGGCAAGTCTTCTTTTTGTTTGAGCAGAATCCGTAAATGGAAACGGAACAACTACAACATCAAAAGGTTCATACATCACTATATATATAAAAATCCAAACAACAAGATAGAATCATGACCGCACAAATACCAGAATTTACTTACCCGCACTTGGTATACCCGCAGGCATGACATGTCACACATCCCTCTTCAAAGCTGATATGCCGGCCGCACTCCGGGCATTCGTCTCCTTTAAAGGTATTACCGGAACGTTTAATTTTCCCATTAGTATTTTTGACATATCGCTGCTCCAGAATCTGGCCGATTGCATCCGGAATGGAAAGAACCAGTTCCCCATTATAGAAAACCGTATGCTCCCCCCGGATTCCCTTTACCTGTTCAATAATATTATCCACGGTTACGCCGGATCGAAGAGCCAGAGAGATCAGGCGGCCGATCGCCTCTGTCTTGGCCATGGTGGATTTTCCGGATTTGCCGATGGTTGCGAACACCTCAAATGGTCGGCCTTCATATTCGGTAACGGTAACATAAAGATGCCCCATTCCGGTCCGGATCTTGGTTGTAAAACCCTCCAGGGTTTCCGGCCGGTCCTGTACCATGGTCATGAAGCTGTCCTCTGTCATCTTCTTTGCCGGAAAGGAGAGAACCTGATTCTCCTTGCTTCCGTCACGATATATGGTAACACCTTTGCAGCCCAGTTCATATGCCATGTCATAAATCTTCCGCACATCCTCTTCTGTGGCGTCCTTGGGGAGATTTACGGTTTTGGATACTGCATTATCCGTATATTTCTGAAAAGCCGCCTGCATACGAACATGCCAGGTGGCTGAGATGTCATGGGCCGTAACAAATACCCTTCTGACATCAACCGGGATCTCTTCCATATCCCTTATGCTTCCTTTTTCCGCTATCTTTGTCATCAATTCTTTGCTGTAAAAACCTCTTTGTCTCGCAACCTGTTCAAAGCATGGGTTTACTTCCACCAGCTTATCGTTATCCATTACATTCCGGACAAAACTGAGAGCAAACAGCGGCTCAACCCCGCTTGAACAGCCGGCAATGATGCTTAACGTTCCAGTCGGTGCAATGGTGGTCGTTGTTGCATTCCGGTATCGGCAATCTTCCTGATCCTTGAAAATGCTTTTATTGAAATTCAGAAATACACCACGCTCTTCGGCAAGCTGTTTTGAAGCAGCATGGGATTCCTCCTGTACGAATTTCATCACTTCTTCCGCAATGACCAGTGCCTGGTCCGAATCATAGGGAATGCCCAGTTGAAAAAGAAGATCTGCAAAACCCATAACGCCCAGGCCGATTTTTCGATTTCCCTTTACCATCTTTTCAATTTCCGGAAGAGGATACTTTGACTGGTCAATGGTATTATCCAAAAACCGGACCGAATTCCATACCAGCTTTTTCAGACCCTCATAATTAATTTCCGCAACCGGACCGTTATGAAGAATAAATTTTGCCAGATTGATTGATCCCAGGTTGCAGGCCTCCATGGGAAGAAGCGGCTGCTCCCCGCAGGGATTGGTGCTTTCAATTTCTCCCAGCTCAGGCGTTGGATTATCCCGGTTGATGCGATCCAGAAAAATAATGCCCGGGTCTCCATTTTTCCAGGCATGCTTAACCAGATGCTGATAGGTTTCAGCTGCATTCAATTCCCTGGTTTTTTCCCGATTGGATGGATTGATCAAATCATAATTCTCTTTGTCCTGAACCGCTTTCATGAAGGTATCAGTGACACCGACCGATATGTTAAAATTATTCAGCGCCTTGTCATCCTGTTTGCAGGTAATGAACTCCAATATATCCGGATGATCAATCCGGAGGATAGCCATATTGGCACCACGGCGTGTTCCTCCCTGTTTGACCTGCTCGGTTGCGGTATTGAATACCTTCATGAAGGAAACCGGTCCTGAAGCAATACCACCTGTGGTTCCGACACGGCTGTTGGCAGGCCGGAGACGGGAAAATGAAAAACCGGTTCCTCCGCCTGATTTATGAATCAGGGCTGCGTGTTTAATGGAATTAAAAATATCATCCATACTGTCTTCTACGGGTAGAACAAAACAGGCCGCAAGCTGCCCCAGACGCCGTCCTGCATTCATAAGGGTTGGTGAATTGGGAAGAAATTCAAAACGCGTCATCATCTGATAAAAAACCTTTTCCATTTCCTTGACACGGGTATCGTTATCACTGTATTTTTTTTCTGCCTTGGCAATGAATCTGGCAACACGGCCAAACATCTGCTCCGCTTTTTCAATGACCTTGCCCTGGAGATTCTTTTTCAGATATCTTCTTTCCAGAACCACTCGTGCATTATCGGACAGCACAAAATCATTTTTGATAAAAACCGTTTTATCCAGGTGTATGGGCGATGGCTTTTTCAATCCATATTCAAGAAGTTTGGATTCAATCATTTTTTCAATAACAGGCATGGTGATGGTATAGGTCTCCATCTTGGCAATTTCTTCCCGGACAAACCGGCTGATTGCCATAGCCTGGTCCGGGTTGATGGGATTTTCTTTTGCGATAATATCTGAAAAGCGGCGATCATCCCATCGATATGCAGATAAATCAAATCGCCCGTCATCCGTGATCAAAACCTTGCCTCTGTGACCCATTCCGCCTCCTCAACTGTATGATGGTGATTATGGTCCGTATTGAAAAAATCTTTTTATTTATTCATGTAAAGATTTTCTGCTCATACTATATATTGTATGTCAAGAAAAAACCATCACAATATCTGACATAATCTACCCATCTGAGCCAGGTTTCATAAAATCCGGATGCGAACCTATCATTTCAGACATATCCGGTTGAGGTAGAGCTGTTTGAAATAATAAGAATTTAGAGCTAATTTCAAAACGATGAAAAACCGTCACACCGGCGAAGGCCGGTGTCCAGAAAAGAATTGAAAATACTGGATAGCACTTCACTTCTCTGGATTCCGGCCTTCGCCGGAATGACAACAACAGACTTTTGAAATTGGCTCTTTATAAAAATCTTTTTTCACTGGCTCAATCTTCATGACCGATCCGATGAATTTTAATGGAATTTGTAGATCCTTTTTTTAATCCAAGGCCCACCACAATAACAATCAGATCATCTTTTTTAACCTTACCTTTTTCAATCAAGGTGTTTTCGCTGGCCTGTACAAGACGATTTGTATCACTGATATTTGAAATATACATCGGGGAAACCCCCCAGTACAGAGATAGACGGTTGTATACGGCAATATTGGGTGTAAACGCATATACCGGCATGGAGGGTCTCTGTCTTGATATCATCTTGGAGGTACTTCCGGATACGGAAAAGGAAACAATCCCTTTTCCGCTCACCTCATGAAGAATATTCACAGCCGATTGCGACACCGCATGAGGAACAAGATCCTCTATGCCTTTTTCATACTGTAAATGATATTTCATGAAAGGTGATTTCTCCATCTGGGAAGCAATCTTTGCCATCATCTGTACGGCCTTTACAGGATATTTTCCGGAAGCGGTTTCACCGGAAAGCATCACCGCATCGGTTCCGTCCAGAATTGCATTTGCCACATCCGAAGCTTCCGCCCGGGTTGGAATGGGATTCACGCTCATGGTTTCCAGCATCTGCGTTGCCGTGATAACCGGCTTGTTCTTTTTCATGGCAGAATGGATAATATGCTTTTGAATCGCGGGAACCTGCTCAGGATGCATTTCCACACCCAGATCGCCCCGTGCAACCATGATAGCATCTGTCACTTCCAATATATCGTCCAAATTTTTTACAGCTTCCGGTTTTTCAATTTTTGCAATCACCGGAATATCTTTTCCCTGCTTTTGAATAATCGATTGAATCTGTTTAACATCATCTGCGGTTCTAACAAAGGACAAGGCAAAAAAATCGACTCCCACTTTAATCCCGAAATTTAAATCCCTTTTATCCTTTTCCGTAAGGGAGGGAGCGGAAACCTTCACCCCCGGAAGGTTTATCCCTTTGTTTTCTTTTAATACCCCTCCATTCATGATTTTACATTTTACTGTATCTTTAGTTTTAGAAAGGACCTTCAGTTCAATCAGGCCGTCATCCACCAGAATCACATCATTTTTTTTCACATCCCTGGGCAGTTCCTTGTATGTTGTCGAGACAATCTCTGCTGATCCCGGTACGTTTTGAGAGGTGATTGAAAACTCCATATTCTTTTTCAGGACAACCGGTTCTCCGTTTGCAAGCTTACCTGTCCGGATTTTTGGCCCCTGGAGATCCAGAATGATTCCAACCGGCGTATTCATCTCCCGTGAAAGAGACCGGATGGTTTTAATGACATCTCCATGCTCTTCATAACTTCCATGGGAGAAATTCAACCGTGCGACATTCATTCCTTCGGAAATCAATTCTTTAAGGACAGTACGCGTATTGGAAGATGGACCGATTGTGGCGACAATTTTTGTTTTTTTCAGCATACCGTAAACCTCCGTATCTCAAATTCAGAAACCATGAAAATATGCGTTAAAACCATGTCCATGGTCAGATGCGTTTGATGTTGATTGGATCTATTATTTTAGAATGATTTAGGATTTTTATCTTTAAAGACCGGCAAAGTATGCCACCCTGCTTCCTTTTTGTCAATCCGCTTTTATTCAAAATGGAAACAAGGTTATTCCAGACAAAATCACCCCGGAAACCTCTCAATATTGAGATTTACCGGGGCGAGAATGACTGGATCAAGTTATTTTACTCGACCCAGGGGGGGGGACGATTTTTCTCATTTTCTTATTCAGACTTGCTTTCATGTTGATACTGTATATTGTCACACAAAGGGCAGGCACATGGGCCTGCCCCTACATGACTGCACAAGGGCCTGCCCCTACACAAGTCATACCATCTTGATTGAAAATTGAATTTGATCCGCTTATCCTTTTTCAAGTTTGATAACCATAAACCCGCTTCCCTGGCGTTTAATGAATAGCTGAATCATCTCCCCTTTTTTCACTTTTCCAATTTCCCCGTTATACTCTTTGATGCTGTCCACTGAATTCCGGTTTACTTCCATGATGATATCCCCTGCTGCAATTCCGGCCTGTTCTCCTATGCTGTCCGGTTCCAC
>CAYTGW010000210.1:0-6836 GCA_964437395.1 uncultured Desulfocicer sp. | reverse complement strand
TACTGGATAGCGCTGCGCTTCACTGCGTGTCCGGCTTTCGCCGGAATGACAACAACAGACTTTTGAAATTGGCTCCTTTAAATTGCTTTACGGCAATCATTCACAGATTCTGCACTCAAATCTCTTCAGGAGTGCAATTGTTATGGTTATGAAATATCGGGGCTAATTATTTCAGGAGGAGGGTTGGGCAATATGTTGCTGTATGCGGTTGCCGATATTCACGGCAAAAAAGAAAACCTTTTAAAAATCCGCAAGAACATCGAACAATACCAACCTGACATCCTGATTATTGCCGGAGATATAACCAACTATTTTTTTCCAAAAGATACCATTGAGTATTTAGAAAATGTGTCGATTCCGGTTTTGACGGTTCGGGGGAATTCGGATTTTCCAATCGTGGATAGGTTAATCTCGGAAACCGAAACTGTTTATTCTATTCACAAGGAAGCCTATTTTGAAGATGGTTTTCATTTCATTGGTCTGGGAGGAGCGCTATTGCTCCCGTTTAAAACAAAAGTCTGTTTACGGGAGGCAAGCCGATTTCGTGAGATTGAATCATCCCTTACCGATAAATCAATCCTTGTCATGCATCCGCCTCCGTTTGGTGTTCTGGATCGTGTATTGGGCCATGTTCATTCCGGAAGCCGGGAAATATATAACATTATTGCTCAGAAACAACCCTTGCTTTTTCTTTGCGGGCATATTCATGAAGATGCAGGACAAAGCAATATTGGAAAAACAATAGTGGTAAATTGCAGTATTGGAAAAAGTGGAGATGGCGCAATCATTCAGCTTGAAGAAGGACAGATGCCAAATATCAATTTTATTCAGAGTTGAATGTTTTGCCGGGTGACATCATCAAGCGGGAATATGGAAAAAATATTCAAAAGAATATAAATAAATTGACAGCGGACATTGTTTTTGATTGATAGTAACTTCCGTTGGTGCAAGTTGACATATCCCTTTGAATTTTCCTTTTTATATGAATACCGGTATGCAAAAGAAAATTACACTTTTAATTTTTCGAAATTCAGGTTCAAGGGTTAATCAGATTTCTTTTTTAAAATCGTCAGCCGTTGCTGCAGGCATCGTTATGCTGATTTGCCTGATCGGTTTGGCGGGGATGATTTCAAAGTATATTCAATTTCGTCAGTGCATCACGGATAGCTATACATCACAAATAAGCAACGTCAGTCAACAGCAGGAGATTGAAACGCAGCGTCTTCAAATCCAAAAATTTGCAGATGAAATCAATTTACTGAAAGAAAAGCTTGTTGATTTGAATCAAATTGAGAAAAAAATCCGGATTATTGCCAATGTTGAAAAAACGAGTGATTCGGAGAGTCTTTTCGGTATTGGCGGATCCATTCCAGAAGACCGTGAGCTGGATGCCTCTGTTGAAAATAAACAGGATCGTTTGATCCGTGAAATGGATGAGCAGGTTGACACTCTTGAGTATGCATCGAAAATTCAATTGGAATCGCTGTCAGAGGTTTTACAACAATTGGAGGAAAAACGTAATATTCTTGCCTCAACTCCTTCCGTTCTCCCATCTGAAGGGGGAGTGTCTTCCGGATTCGGCTACAGGATTTCACCTTTTACCGAAAGAAGGGAAATGCATAAGGGAATTGATCTTGTAGCTTCCAAAGGTTCTCCCATCATTGCGACAGCCGATGGAATCATCACTTTCGCAGGTAGTAAAGGCCTACTCGGAAATACGGTAGTTGTTGATCATGGCCACGGCATATCGACCCGTTATGCACACTGCTCTAAAATAGTAAAGAAATGTGGAGATGCAGTAAAAAGAGGAGATATTATCGCCCGTGTTGGAAATACAGGGAAGAGTACCGGTACTCATCTCCACTATGAGGTACGGGTCAATAATATCCAGGTTAATCCGGAAAGATACATGTTGGATTTTTACGCTGGAAAATCCACAAAACCAGCAGGCTGACGGTGTAGAGACCTTTTGGATTATTTCCTTGACATGGTGCATCACAAGTGTTACACTTATTTCCGGAAGGAAAAAGAACGATGCCCACAAAAAATCCGAGAGTAAATATTGTTGTTGAGCCGCCGCTGTATAATGTTATGCATGACCTTGCAACTAGTGAGGGCGTTTCCATGTCCACCATTGCCCGTGACCTTATCCGGGAGGCAATTGACTTGAGGGAAGATGTCGCCCTTGCAGATTTTGCCGATAAACGAATGAAGTCATTTGACAGAAAAACGGCACTTTCAAATGAAGATGTGTGGAAATGATCCATGCTTTTTACATTACATTATCATTCCGCTGTTCGCATTGAGGATTTGCCTCTTATCGATCGAAAAACAAAAGACAGGATACGTAAGGCCATAGAAGAACGGTTGCAGACTGCACCTCATGACTATGGGGAGCCTTTACGAAAGACACTGAAGGGCTACTGGAAGCTCCGCGTGGGTGATTACCGGGTCGTGTTCAAAGTGATCGAGTCCGAGGTATGGATTCTTGGCATCAGGCATCGGAAATCGGTTTATATGGATATTGGCAAGAGGATGTAAAGGCTTTTCCGCGTTTTTATTCTTTTATCCGCTATCGGTTCTAATTTTTCATTCAAGGGATTTCCAGAATAAATATTTGGAGGAAGGAAAAAATATGGAATTGTCCAACCAGCAGAAGGCGGCAGTTGAATATACTGGTTCTCCTACACTTGTGATCGCAGGCGCCGGATCTGGTAAAACGCTTACACTTACTGCAAAAATAGCCCACCTGATTCAGAGTGGTTATGATCCAACAAGGATACTTGCAATTACATTTACAAATAAGGCAGCGGGCGAAATGAAGAGTCGGCTGGTCCGGCTGACAGGAATCGGACTGGGGTCTTTCCCATGGGTACGCACGTATCACAGCGCTTGTTTTATGATATTAAAATCTTATTGTTATTTACTCGGATACAGTATGCCACTTCAGATTTATGCAGAATATCAGCAGAAGAAGCTGCTGACTGAAATTATGGTCGGGTTGAATTTTGATAAGAAATATGTGCCGGCAATTTTAGGACAAATTTCCAGTGCGAAGAATTCAGCAAACCCTGGACAATATTTTGATCAGAAGCCTTATATTTCCCATATTCGGTTATTTGATATTTATAGCTTATATGAGAAAGAGCTTCAGGAAAAAAATGCAGTGGATTTTGATAATATTCTTTTGTTAACCCGGAATCTGTTACGGGATTTTCCGGATGTGCGGAAAAAATATCAAGATCTTTTTCAGTTCATCCTTGTTGATGAATATCAGGATTCCAACAATTTACAGGAAGAATTAACGCGCCTTTTTTTTTCCGGTTCTAATCTTTTTTGCGTTGGGGATGACTGGCAGGCGATTTATGGATTTCGTGGAAGTAATGTGAGTCACTTTTTAACATTTGAAAAAAAATATGAGAAAGCCCGGATTTTCAGACTTGAAAAAAACTACCGATCTTCTGACGAAATTGTTCAGATCGCAAACAGCCTGATCGAAAATAATCCAGATAAAATGGACAAAAAATGCTATGCAAGCAAAAAGGGCGGAGTTGTAGAACTCCATAATTTTTTTAATGACGATGAAGAGGCCAGATGGGTATGTAGAAAGGTCAGGGTATTGAAAGATACCGGTGTTCCATATGATAAAATGGCAGTTCTGTCTCGAACCCAATTTTGCTGTCTGGCATTTGAAAAAGCTCTTCGACATTACGGGATTCCATATCGTATGATGGGATCAAAGGGTTTTTTTGAGAGAAAGGAGATACTGGATATCAATTGTTATCTTGCGGCTTCTGTTTTCCCGAAAGATGATGTTTCTTTTGAAAGGGTTATTAATATTCCCAGTCGTGGGATCGGGCCGGGAATGATTCAAAAAATTGGAAGAGTGATGACTCCTGGAATGAGCCTGCAGGATGCAGCGAGAAAGGTTCTTTGTGAACGGTTGCTAACACCGAAAGTTCATACGAGTCTGACAGAACTGATCAATGTGATTGATCGGATCAGAGAACAGTCGCCATCAGAAGCCATTCAAACCATTCTGACATCGTTTCGATATCTTGAATACTTACAGGGGTATTCAAAAACAAGTGCCGATTATACTTCACGGGTTGAGAATATTGAAGCATTGCTCTATTCTGCCTCCCAAAAGTCGACTCTGCTTGAATATCTTGAAGAAGCTTCACTGATTAGGGAAGATAAGGAGGAAGATAAAGAAGATGGATTTGGTGTGAACTTATCAACCATTCATGCCAGCAAAGGGCTGGAATTTTCTGCTGTTTTTATCGCAGGTTGTGAAGAGGATCTGTTTCCTCATTGGAAATCCAAAGAATCAAAATCTGAGTTGCAGGAAGAAAGACGACTCATGTATGTTGCCATCACAAGAGCAATATATTATTTATATATCAGTTATTCAAATTTCAGAAAAGGGCAGCCAGCATATAAAAGCAGATTTGTTGAAGAGATTACAGATGCAGTACATGAGATTTCCGGCGATTCAGTCACATTCTGAATGCAATCTGGTTTATCAAACCATGGTTGCCGGCAGGAGATGGGATGACCAGGCTCTATGAAATGAAATTAACAACATTCGTTTCATGAAAACGGAGGCCGTAATGTTTAAGGTGAAAGCAGATAGTGTAAAAAACAGACTCTATATTACAATTGGTGATATTCCGGAAAAGGATGAAAGAGAATTGCTCATCCAGGAAATTGAAAGCAAAATTCAGATGTTGAAACAGGGATTTGATTGTATCACAGATCTTAGAGAATATGAGGTACAGCATGATGAGTCTGAAACGTTTATTTTTCGGGCACAGAAAAGGCTTACGGAAGCTGGGATGTCCAATGTGGTTAGAATCATTAAAAGATTTGGATCATTTGCGCATTTTCAGTTTGATAAAGTTTCCGTGGCTGTAGGGTATCATGCACAAAATGCATATTCACTTGAAGAAGCGGAAGCGATGCTTGATTCAAAAAAGGGATAACCTGTCACAAATTATTCAATAAATCGGAGAATGAATATGGAAAAGCTGAAAGGCTTTCAACGGAAATATCTTCGTGGGATCGCACACAGTCTGAAAGCGGTTGTTTTGATCGGGCAAAAGGGTAACACAGAAGCGGTTTTAAAGGCAGTTGAAGAAGCACTTGAAGTTCATGAGCTTATTAAAATTAAATTTATTGATTCTAAGGAAAAAGAACAAAAAAATGAGATCATTCGTGATCTTGAAATAAAGTCAGAAAGCGAAATGGTTGGTATGATCGGGCACACTGCTATCTTTTACCGTAAACAGACGGATCCGGATAAATGTAAAATTATTTTGCCTGAGAAATAACAGCCTGAAAATACCCATTTGGATATAACTCAAAACATTGATGCAGTATAATCGCAAATCAATCTGTCAGGAAGAGTTGGAAAAACGAATTGTTCATGGCCTTGCCTGTGAATGGGATGCTGCACGAATCCTTCAAAAGCCAGATGTCCAAAGACAAATACAAAGACCTTTGTTTCGTTTGTCCGATATGAAACAGTGTCTTGGATATTGGTCTAAATCCAAAAGAGAAATATGTCTTAGTATCGATTTTGTTTTAAACCATCCCTGGGATTCAATAAAAGATGTTTTGCTTCACGAAATGGCACACCAGCTCACTTCAGAAATTTTATCCGGAGATCATGAGTCCGAACATGGTCCGATTTTTCAGGAGGCCTGCCATTTATTAAGTGCAAATCCAAAAGCCTCAGGGAAATACAGGACACTGCATGAACAGATCCAATACGATTCAGTTGCAACAGAAGATAAAATAATGATTCGGATCAAAAAGCTGATGGCCCTGGCTGAAAGCCAGAATCAAAATGAAGCTGAGGCTGCTATGGCAAAGGCAAGGCTGCTGATTCAAAAATATAATGTCCAGCTCATTCAAACAGATGCAAAAAGAGGGTATAAAAGTATCTTCCTGGGATTCCCGATGCTCCGCTATTCCCTTGATGAATACCATCTGGCAAATTTGATCATCGATTATTATTTTGTAAAAGGAGTGTGGGTATCTGCATTTGTTCTGGATAAAGGGAAAATGGGGAGGGTACTTGAAATCAGCGGAACCGATAAAAATTTGATGATCGCTGAATATGTGTATAAGTTCATCAAATTTTATAGTAACCGCAAGTGGGATGAATACAAAATCGGCACGTTATATAATCAATATCATAGAATTGATTTTTCCACAGGAATCATCAAAGGGTTCCGCCAAAAGCTGGAAGACCAGGATAATTACAGATCGGCTGTTGAAAGCCGGGAGATGGTAGTCATCGAAGATCCAAGACTGATACAGTTTATGGATTATAAATATCCAAATTTAAAAACAACTTTAAAAAACAGCGGTCATCGGAGTGCAGAGGTGGTAGCCGATGGCATGGCCATTGGACGGGATTTAGTAATTTCCAAAGGAATTAGTGAGTCATCCCGGGGCGCACCCTATCTGTTAGAAGGAAGGTGAAGGATATACAGACTTGAATATGATCCGGACTGCCTTTAATATTTTAGGATAGCAGGATTTTGAGAGTTGTTGAAACACATTTTTAAAGAAGTTATTATAGACCGGATTTAATAATTGTGATATACATTAAACAATAGCGCAATAGCGAAACGCATTATTACCTTTTTACTCTTTTCTGAAAAATACAAAAAAATTATCATCATAGATCTTGCTGGACAGTACCAGATTTACTCCGGAAAATTATAATTTGTGGCATGGACCTTCAATTTTAATGGTTCGAATTACTGTCGAGCCAATTTCAAAACTATTAAAAAGCGTCACACCGGCGAAAGTCGGTGCCCAGA
>CAYTGW010000209.1:0-6905 GCA_964437395.1 uncultured Desulfocicer sp. | reverse complement strand
TGCTGCTTGGCACAAATACCATGGGCATATGCAATCCTCATATCGATCTTTACTGTACGGGCGTACATGTGAGGCCTAGAAAGGGTAGCACATCCATCGTATCCCAGTCCGGTAACATGGGTACCCAGCTTCTGGCTTTTGCTTATCAGCAGGATATCGGTATCCGCGGTTTCTGCGGGTCGGGAAACGAGGCCATGCTTACGATCGAAGATTTCCTGGATGCTTTCCTTGAAGACGAACTCACCAAAACGGTAATGCTTTATGTGGAGAGTGTAAAAAACGGGAGACGGTTTTTTGAAAGTGCCAAAAATGTCAGTAAGAAGAAACCGATCGTCCTTTTAAAAGGCGGCCGGAGCAAGGCGGGTAATCTTGCTGCCTCCAGCCACACCGGGGCTCTTACCTCAGATACCAGAGTGTTTGATGCCATGTGCAAACAGGCGGGTATTATCAACGTCAATCAGTCACTTGAAATGCTCGATCTTGCCGCGTCTTTTTCTTCACTTCCGCTTCCTACCGGAAACCGGGTGGCCATTATGACGCTGGGCGGCGGTTGGGGTGTTGTGACGGCAGATCTCTGTGAATACTACAATCTGACTTTGCCCCGCTTGTCTCCTGAAATCACGGCCAGGATTGACAAAATTCTACCGCCTTACTGGAGCAAGGCTAACCCGATCGATCTTGTGGGGGAAAATGACAACCGTCTTCCCATGACAGTGTTGGAAGAACTGATGAAATGGGATGGGTGTGATGCGGTCATCAATCTGGGAATCATGGGAAAGCGTATCATGACCAGTCAACTGGTTCAATCCGTGGCAAAAGCAGACGGGTCTTACTCCAGAGAATTTCTGGATTCGGTCGTCAAAATGATCACCGATTTTGAAAAACGCTACGTTGAACATGTGGTCAATCTGATGGAAACTTATAAGAAACCGATATATGGCGTCAATATTATCACCGACGCGGAAGACAAAACCGTTTACCGGGTTGAAGGCAAAAAACACAAGGCTGTTTTCTTCCCCACACCGGAAAGAGCCGTAAAATCACTTGCAAGAATGGCCGAGTACCGGCGTTTTCTGGATACACATCCGTAGAAACAGATCCGGCGATTTTGCAGACTCTAAACCGGCTTACGGACTCTGACGATGCCGTCCATCCTTTCCCCGCTCCGGATTTGGCGGATATCCGTTGACATGGGGATGACGATCTTGGGTTATTCACATCATCGGGCAAGGGATAAAAATCGTTCAGCCTCCTTCTCATTGCCCTGTACGGAATAGATCCGGCTTATTTTGTGATAGTAATGGGATCGGTTTTCCGGATCTTCCTGAGTCAGGTTGAAGAACAGTTCCAATGTTTTTGTGGAAAAATCCCCGGCTTCGAAACTGGTTTCCGCATACCGTTGTTTGACATATGGATCGATTTTGCGACCGCAGCCCTGACAGGCTCCGATGATCTGGCCGTATACATGGCGGGCTTCTTCATTCCGGCCCAGTGCCTCATATGTCTTTGCCAGGGATTGGGCAACGTGATTATCCCATTCACTTTTTTGTAACACATCCTGATAAAACGTATTGGCTTTTTCAAGATCGCCGGACAGAAAATAGGTTTCTCCCAACAGAAGCTGAATGGGAATGGATTCAGCAATCTTCTCCGGACAGGTCTGGAGAAATGCTTCTGCATCCTTAAATTTTTTCTTTTCCCAAAGGATTTCACACATCAACTGGCAGGCCCGTATGGATCCTGGATAATCTTTTAAAAAGCCGGCCAGCAATGATTCAGCCTCACTGTATTGTCCCTGGTTTAAATATGCGGTGGCCAGTTCCAGGGGGATGTAAGATTTTACTGAGGAATGCGCTTTCAGTGCAATGGATAGATTTTGCACAGCCGTACTAAAATCCCCTTGATTCAGGGCAACAAAACCGATCTTGAATTCCTTTCCATACTCAAGATATGCCTCTTGTTCTGACTGGGGCAGGGAGCCCAGAAGGGCTGTAAGGTATTCATCATCCGCCCACAGCATATCCTCTCCGATATTATTATTTTCGATCGTATCTTCTTTTTCATGTCCGGAAGAAGATCGGGAACCCATAAGCTGTTTCCGGACTTCCTGAATTTCAACAGAGAGTTTTTCATCTGCCGTCAGTTCCAGAGCCAGTTTCAGCAGATCTTTTGCATCCTGGTGGCAATTGGATGTGACCAGCTCTTTTGCGTTTTGAAGATGCCTGACGGCCAGCTTCTCTTTGCATTGAATCAATTTTTCGCTGATCCTGTTTACCAGCTCAGGGTTTGGATCAGATTGTTTTTCAAGTTTGGCAAGTGCATTTTCATATTCCATTTTCGCCATACCGTATTCCTGCTCATCGAAAAGTGAATCTGCTTTTTTTTCAATTTGTTCTGGTGTCTTTCCAGCAAAGAACTTTAAGAATCCCATTGGATTATCCTCCTTGAATAAAGCGTTTATCGACTTTCTCACAGAGACCGATTTGTGTCAAGAAATCCGTCGGATCAGAAACAGAATGATTTTTTTTAAGCAGAAAATGCCGGAGAAAAAAAACAGGATGGAATGAATTTTTCCTTGCTTATCCGGAAAATCTCATATATTGACTGTCTCAATTCGGGTAACAGTCGCAAAAACAGAATCGGAATTCTCCTGTGCTGCGCTGCTTATTCTCAATCTGAACAACTCCTCAAATTGGTATCTGTTTTTGCGATTGTGCCCTGATTATATTGTACGATTGTTTTGGAAAGAAATAGCTGCTGATTGCATCTTCGTCTGATTTCATCCCTGACTGAATTACGATTACTCAATTAAGTCTTCTTTCTGATTCGTTGAAAGTCATGAATTTGCGGATGGCGGTATCCACGTTATTGAATTCTACAGCTCATTTTTTCTGGCGTATTTTTGCGCATAATAACTTTTTTTAAATGCAGGTAAAAGGAATAATGGAAGAGAGTAAAAGAAAAAAAATTGAAGCCCAGTTGCGTCAACTGTTTGTTATTGCAGATCAACTGGAAAACAAAAATTATACGGATGAATCAAGAAGCACGGGTGTCAAAGTGATCCGGCGCCGCAAAGGGGCACCTGACAGAGAGATAAGTTAATCCCCGGACTTTTTTTTATCAGCGGATGACGCTTGAATTGAAATGATTCAATATTCTATTGACCGTTTTTTTTCACAGGCTCTTCATCCTATTATGTTGTACAGCATGGTATTCCTCATGATTCGTTTTCTCTGAGTTTGTACTTTCCAATAAGTAACTGCCTTTTATAGTCCTTTTCGTATCGGGCCGATGCTGAATCCCTGATTCTGTTCTGTCTGCATTTAAAGCTTGCAAGAATAATCAGAATGGTTATATTCGCAGGGTAATTTTCCGGTCCGATATTTCGGAAAGTTGCATGGGCGTCATGATTTCAAAATAGAAAAAAATGGAAGAATAACGGAATATGAGTGTTCATAAAAAAGAGATAGACAAGAGAAGAACTTTCGGGATTATCAGTCATCCGGATGCCGGAAAAACGACCTTGACCGAGAAACTGCTTTTATATGGAGGCGCAATCCATCAGGCCGGTGCGGTGAAAGCACGCAAGGCAGGGCGGTACGCTACCAGTGACTGGATGGCGATTGAGAAAGAAAGAGGGATCTCTGTCACCACATCGGTCATGAAGTTTGAATATAAGGACTATCAGATCAATCTGCTGGATACCCCCGGGCATCAGGATTTTTCAGAGGATACCTATCGTGTTCTGACCGCTGTCGACAGTGCACTGATGGTGATCGACAGCGCCAAAGGTGTGGAAAAGCAGACAGAGAAATTGATGGAAGTATGCCGGATGAGGAATACCCCCATTATCACCTTTATCAATAAACTGGATCGGGAAGGGATGGCGCCTTTGGATATTCTGGGGGATATTGAGGAGAAATTGCAGATCGAATGCACACCTCTCTCATGGCCCATCGGGATGGGAAAACGATTCAAGGGGGTCTATAACCTGTATAAGAAGGAACTTCATCTGTTTACACCCGGTCATGATTCCAGAAACAAGGATGGAATCCTGATACAGGATCTGTCCGATAAAAACCTGGATGAAATTCTTGGCAGTCAGGCAGATGAGTTAAGAGCGGATATTGATCTGATCGAGGGAGCTGCCGATCCTTTTGAACTGGATCATTATTTGAAAGGGAATCAGACACCGGTATTTTTCGGAAGCGCCATCAATAATTTTGGGGTACAGGAACTGCTGGACACCTTTGTTGAGATGGCTCCGTCTCCTATTCCTAGACAAACGGTTACAAGAGAAGTATCCCCTTATGAGAATACGTTTTCCGGGTTTGTGTTTAAAATTCAGGCCAACATGGATCCGGCTCACCGGGACCGGATTGCATTTTTTCGAATCTGTTCCGGAAAGTATGTAAGAGGAATGAAAGCTTTCCATCATCGTATCGGAAAGGAGATTGCACTCTCCAACGCAACCATTTTCATGGCCAATGAACGAGAAAATGTAAACGAAGCATACCCGGGTGATATTATCGGAATTCATAATCATGGAACCATCAAGATCGGCGACACCTTCACGGAGAAAGAGCCGCTCCGGTTTACCGGGATTCCTAATTTTGCCCCTGAATTTTTTAAAAAAGTCATTCTTAAAAATCCAATGAAGATGAAACATCTTCAAAAAGGGTTGACACAACTTGCCGAAGAAGGGGTGGTGCAGTTTTTCCGGCCGGCTGTAACCAAGGAATACATCCTGGGAGCAGTCGGAATCCTTCAGTTTGATATCACCATGGAACGTCTCCGGACAGAGTATGGTGTGGATGCGGTTTATGAACCGGTTCATTTTAATGTTGCCCGGTGGGTCGAGTGTGACGACCTTAAAAAGCTCTCTGACTTTCAACAGAAAAATCGTTCCAATATCGCGCTGGATGCGGAAGGTTCCCTGGCATATCTCACTACCAGTGAGTGGCAGCTCGGGTATTGCATGGAGCAATGGCCGGATATCGCCTTCCACAAGACCCGGGAAATCAGTGATCAGTGATACTGAATGCTCCTGCCGGGTTTACTCCCTGTTCTGTATGTGCTATTGAGATCTATCGAATACGAAAACTCTTTACGGTTCAACCATTCGGAAAGGAAAGGATATGTCTATTGTAAAGTGGGAAAAACAGGAAAATGTAGCTGTATTGACCATGACAAATGGTGAAAATCGTCATAATCCGTCTTTTTCAACAGCCATGAAAGCGGCTTTTGATGAAATGATGGCGGATACGGATGTTCATGCCCTTGTGCTTGCATCGGATGATCCCAAAAACTGGAGTCTGGGCGTGGATGTCATGTGGATGATGGAGTGCTTTCAGGCCAAAGATATGGAGGCGGTCAGCCAATGGCTCTATGAGATGAACCAGGTCTTCCGGTTCCTGATCATGTGTCCCTTCCCATCCATTGCAGCGATAACCGGTCATGCCTTCGGCAATGGCGCCATGCTGGCAGGAGCCTGTGATTTCAGATTCATGCGGTCTGACAGGGGATATATGTGCTTGCCGGAGGTGGATCTGAACATTCAGTTCGCTCCCTCGATGATTCAATGGATGAAAAAAGCCATGCCGTATCATCTGTTTATCGATATGAAGTGGTCCGGCCGAAAGGTCGGCGCAGCGGAACTTGAGAAAAACAATGTACTGATCAAAACATGTGATGGAATTGAAAGCACAATTCAGGAAGCGATCCGGTTTGGAAAACAGTTCCACAAACCGCGAAAGACTTTGCAGGAAATGAAAAAAAGAACCTATAAGCATATTACCGATGCCATGGAAAATGAAGATCCGAAATATCTGGATCCACCGGTATTCATGCTGACACCTTAGTCTGGTCTATCTGAAAAAATCCAGTGCATACTTTGCGGCAGTAAAGATAATAATGACGGCCAGCATCCATTTGATTGCCTTTGCAGGCACGAATTTCTGGCAGCGGGCACCCAGGTACATGCCGGCCATTCCTCCCATTCCGAACAGGAGTCCCAGAAACCAGTCCGGAGCAATGGATATTTCCGGATAAAGAGGTGCAATGGCCTGGTAAAAAGCAACTCCGGCTATGGAAGTGACAAAGGTTCCCATTAGAGCTGCTCCGGCCACAGTATAGACCGGCAGTTTGTAAAAAGTCACAAAAAAAGGGGCAATAATAGCCCCTCCGCCGATGCCGTAGATTCCGCCTACAATGCCTACAATAAAGCTCAGGGAAAAGATCCCCCAGAAAGGGACATCAAAGGTTTCATCATAAAAGGTGTAGCCCAGCCTCTTCAGGTTGAAGTGGGTTACCTTGACCGCAGGGAACAGATCCTTGCCGTTTGATCCTGTTTTGCCGGACTCTTCCCGGTGACGACGCACCATATCCTGAAAACGCTTTTCACTGTCGTTTTTATTCGGCTGGTCTTTTCCTTTTTTTACAAGTTCCAGGACCATCCTGCCCCCTATGTAAAGCAGCACTGCAGCAGCGAACAGCTTGAAATTCCGGGGATCAGGAAGCCAGGATACACGGACGAAAGCGCCGATCAAAACTCCCGGCAAAGTGCCGGAGATCACAATCCAGGTAAGGGGCCACACCATTCTTCCTTCTTTCCAGTAACGATAGACCCCGCTGGGAATGGCCACAATATTGTAAAGCTGGTTTGTGGCGCTCACTGAAGGATGGGTATAGCCGAGGAAAGACATCTGAAAGGGCAGAAGAAGAAAAGCGCCGGACACTCCGCCCATGGATGTGAAAAACGAAATCACGAAAGCAACCAACGGTGGAATCCAGAAAGCGACCTCAATTCCCGCTGTAGGGAAAAACATAAAACACACCTTGATCCGTAACAGTCTGAGTTATTATCACGAAAATATATATATTCGTGATATAGTATAATACGAACT
>CAYTGW010000208.1:0-6965 GCA_964437395.1 uncultured Desulfocicer sp. | reverse complement strand
CTGCATCAGTTCCTGCGAACTCAACTCCAGTGATCGTTCGAGCATACTGCGGTCTTCATCAAATTCCAGATAAGCGTCATTGACAGCGTCAATAAAGTTTTTCCATTCCTCCGGGATACCATCTGTATCGCCAAAATGCCGCTTGAGTTGTCTTTTCAGAAGGCTGTGGATTTGTTTATTCATAGGGAAAAAATTAATTGGTCTATATCTCAGAAATCGTTGTGATCGTCATGGTTTGATTATGCAATTCGCACTTGATACCCGGTCTGAAAGGGGATATTTCACCATAGGAATAAAATCCTGTCAGAACGGTTTTCTCACCAAATATTTCATGAACTGCTTCAACCTCTTCTTCTATTCTTTGTTTTAACACCATCTTTCGACCGACACAACTGATGAGGATAGCAAGTTCAGGGTCAACTTCTCCCAGGGCTATACGGCTTGTTTCAGCAGCTCCTGCGGCTCCATCAATCAGCCGGTTAAAGTTGGCTTTCATCAAACGGGCATAGGACCCTTCCGGGAGGTCTCCGGCAAATGTCATGCTTTGAGTTTTTTCATCAACTGAAAGAATGGTTCTCACGAGTCCGGATTCACCTCCTTCCGAACGCAGACTGAGCGGGAAAAGCAGTCCGGTCGCCGGCAGCCCCTTTGCATGATCACCCAGATATTTTTTATATAGTTCCAATGCGGATTTACCGTCAAGTTCATATAAGATATTGCCTTTTGAACGGGTTATAAGTCTCTCGGGCCCAAAGGGATCCCATCCGCCAAGAGACCCGTATCCGATTTTGATGTGGTTTCCATAAAATCCAAGGATGGTGATAGAGTCTCTTTTTGCCCTGTTTCCCGACAGAACAAAGGTTTCCTGAAATTGATCACCATCGCCGGACAATCCTCCGGTAATGGTGACATTGTTTGGAAGATGTGTACGGATACCGGAAACCAGATCGCTTCCATTGACCTTCAGCCCGTCTGAAAGAATGAAAACATGACACAAATCTTTCAAATCGATCGATTGAACCAATTGCTGGCCGGCATGAAAGCTTTCTGAAGCATCTTTTATATGGATTCCGGATGATTTTAGGGTCGTATTCTCAAATTGTACCGCGGTCATGATGAGCGAATCATCCAGCACCCTTGTTCCATAAATTTCTCCGGCAGTTGAACACCCGAACATGACAGCGTTTGGATAACGACTGTTAATGTCGTTCAAAAGATCCTGCTGCTGTATAATGTCCGGACTGGCAAAAACAAATACCAACTGGGCAGAATCACCCAACGAGCTTGAGTTAGCCGGTTTCCATCCATCAGAGGCAGTCCATTTTTTTTGTTCAATTTTCACGAATCATTCCTTTTCACATGTTTGCAATATGGTTTCTGAGTAACAGACCACCATATTTCGTCCATTGTTTTTTGCTTTGTAGAGAGCGGCATCAGCTTGTTCAATAAGGTATGATGAGCTCGTCTGGGGCTTTGGTATCGTGCTTGCGACACCAAGACTGACAGTGATCTGGTTTGAGATTTCCGAAAATGAATGTCGGATATCCATATTTTCAACATGAATACGGATATTCTCGGCGATTTGAAAGGCTTCTTCCATTTGGGTGTGTGGAAGCAGTATGACAAATTCTTCTCCTCCATACCTGGCAAGAAGATCATGAGATCTTCGAATACTCCGGCTTAATGCCTCACCGATCTTTTTCAAACAACGATCTCCTGCCTGATGTCCATAATTGTCATTGTAAGACTTGAAAAAATCGATATCGAGAAAAAGAAGGGAAATCGGATACTCATTTCTTGACGCAGAATTCCATTCACGCTCAAAAGTCATATCAAAATGCCTTCGGTTGGCGGTACCTGTCAATTCGTCTGAAATGGAAAGCTGCTCCAGTTTTCGATTTGTCTCTTCCAGTTTTATTGTATTTATCCTTTGTAGAAGCGTTAAAAGGAAATCCCGCCGTATTTCACTCTCCAGTTGATAGTTGCCGATCAAGCTGATGATTGCCGAAGTAAGCAGAACAAGAGAGCTGTTATCTGCCGCTTCAACCGGCATCTGGGAAACAAGATCAATCGAAAAAACATAAAGCAGAAGGATTGCAATTGAAAATCCAAATGCATACACAAATCGAATCCTCACAACAATATTGCCAAAGGTAATAATCAGGATGATTCCGGTGTAGTAATGAACCACATTCGGGTGTTGGCTCAGGATGAGAAACCACACGATACTTGCTGAAGTTAGAAGAAGCAAGAATCCGGCAAAAAGATCAATAAAGCGGTTCAGTTTTTTAATGCGGATCAGAACAAGGAAAAAGCACATTGCCGGTGTGATAATTCCGAGTCTGATTTTCCATGCTGTGATGTAAATGTCCGGTAACATGAAACGGTCTGCGATACAAAAAAGATCAAACAGAATCATTGCACCCAGTCCAAGTAAAAGAATTTTTTTCCTTCGTTTCGGGGTATCCAGTTCTGCAAAATAGGTTTCCAATTTTTTGGGGAACTTCAAAAAAGTAGAAGCACGCTCCAGACTCTCATGGATATCCGGCTCAAGTTCAATCAGTTTATCTGCGATGGTGTCTTCAGTGGGCATGGGGCTCATGATATCTTTTGTATTCAATGAACAGTATTATAGAACCATTACTTTTTTCTCAGAAATACCTGTACTTCCGTGCAGGTTACAATTGGCTTCAGATGTTATCACAATAGAAGTCATAACCGTGAATTGGATTTCCCGGGTGAAATTATCCGATTCAGGGGTGTCAAATGCTCTAAATTGCCATCGTTTGATTTCCTGGTCATTGATTTTCACATAAACCCAGTCTGTGTGATGGATAAAATTATTTCCATCATGGGATACATGGAGTTTGATCGTAATTTCCTGCCCTGAAGCAACGGTGTCCGGAGCTTCGATACGAACTGAGGATTGATTTGCAAATGCTAATTTACCGCAAAATAAGAAACCAGCCACAGATGCGGTACCGTAAGAGAGAAAAGACCTTCTGTTCATTGCATAACCTCCTTTTCTGTCATTTGCGAATAAGGTATTTTTTTATCGTGCTATTATGCTTTTTTACGTTTCGAAAAAATAGGTGAAATTGAATACAGAAACAGTTGTATAAAAGCAAAATATCCAAGGTAAGGTGTGAATGAAAAAAGTACAACCAGTGGCAGATCAATACGTCCAATCCATGGATTTTTATCCATTAACCGGCCAACGTGTATGTATTTTGCCGGAAAAAGGTTCATCAGAAAGGCAGCCGCAACCATGACACCGGAACAGAAATAATACCAGAATTTGATGCTTTCCAATCCCTGGTCCATGGCCTGAGCAAAAATAATCAGGGGAGAGGTAACAAAGAGGGCTGCAGCCGGTGTCGGCATGCCTTTGAAGACGCCGGGTATGGGGTTTTTATCCAGGGTAAAGTATACCAATCTGGAAATACCGAAAACAGCATATAAGATTGCAATAATGGTGATCGGAAGACGGGTTGTTGAATCTTCAGAGAGGCAGATATAGTAAATCCATGCAGGTGCAATGCAGAAACTGACGGTATCCGCAATATCGTCCATAATTCCGCCAAACGTGATTTTGGGTTTGCCGGGTGTGGCAGGGGCGTCATCGGCCAAGCCGAGTTTACGTGCCATTGCACCATCCAGCTTATCAAAAATGGCCGCTCCGATCATGATTAAAAAGGCTTCTTTAACTCTTCCCTGGTAAGCAAAAAAAACAGCCAGGAGTCCCATCATTGCGTTCATGACCGTCAATGCATTTGGAAACACCGCCAGGATCCGTTTTCTGAGGCTTTCATTTCCCAGGCAGAGCTCATCAAGACAATAGTTTCCGTATCTCCTGCAATACCTCGCAATGGAGGCGAAATTGATGATCAGAAATACAATTTCAAAGACAAAGAAAATACGGATCGGGATATTTCCCAGCCAGGATATCCAGGAGTAAAGCTGTATGGAAGGTCCATCCGGAATGCAGAATGCATGAGCATATAACAAAGCACTGAGTGGAGCCGCAACAATCGTCCGTAACCGTGTGAACTCACTGGGTTCGGGCTCCTGCCCTCTTCGAATTGCAAATCCGCGCATGAAAGAGGCAAAATTATCCCGTATCAATACGGTAACGCATATGAACAGAACAAAAATGGCATGAAGAAATTCAATTTTGGTATATTCCGGCTTGATACGAAGCATACGCCACATCATGCCTGCGGTAAGCAGCGGAAAAATAATGGAGTAAACAATTTTATCCATGATTCGATCCGCCAAATGAGCCAGCGCATTGTTGGGATGGAAACGGGCTGCAAACCATCCGTCAACAAGATCAAATGTCATGGAAACAAACAGGCAGGACACACCCAGTAAATATGGAATTGGATTTTGGGTCAACATTACCGCTATAGCACAAATCATCCCGGTAAATGCAAGAGGTGGACGGCCATAGATTAACAGGAGTGTTATCTTTTTCGGGAGCTGTTTTGGCGATTCTATATTTTGTGACATAAAAAGATTTCTATCTTGTTTTAACCAATGAGATAATATTCAATTTCAATATTGATTTCAGGTTCGAAATGGCTTGTCCTATCCCATAACCGAAATGTGATCATGAAGCAACAGTTTGTTGGTTTTGTGTTAATAACCGTGAGTTAATTCGCATTTTTAATAAACTCATAGAGTTTACGGTTTGTGCATACTTCATAATACTTTCGGTTGGTCAGGGGAATTTCCGCCTCTCTGATGACAAGCCGCTGATATTTTCCGGAAATTGTTGGAAACGTCCCGGTGTATACGACAAATTTTTCGTCTTGTATGTCCTGTGCATGGCACCGTATTTTTTGGAGGTTGATCTCTTCTTTTAATTTGTCAAACCCTTCCTGGTTCAACTCGATACCGTTTACATTATATCTGGATAACTGGTCATCGGATGAACCATTCATATTTTCATCTGATGATCTCTGATAGACATATAAGTTAAAAGGCAGTTTTTTCTCGGCAAATTTTTTACGAAGAGATTTGGTGCATCCTGACAAACGATCCGCTAGGTTAATGGCCGGTGAAATCATAATCTGGTTATCCCCATCAAAAAGATAGGTGGGAGGAGTGTTCCGATAGCAGATGCCGATACCCTGCTCCAGAATGGGGAGTCTGTGTTTTTTGGATTTGGCATTGTACCGCTGCGTGATCATCAGCATATTGATGGCAAGCCCGCATGCACGGGCAACTGCGTACCAGTCTTTGGGGGTATCTTCTTTTTCAAAAATAGAAAGAATGATGGCATCCCCCTCGATAAAAACCTTTTCCGCACCATACTCGGCAAGTATTTCGGTGATAGGATTGAAAAAATTAAAACTGAAATAGGAAGCAGGGTTCAGACCCCTTTCTTTAATTTGATGTGTGATATCCGTGGAGCCGCGAACATCTGTTTTTAAAATAACATGATTGACAACAGGCTTTTCAACATCAGTTTGTTCACTTGAGTGCGAAAAATCATAAAGCGTATGGTTGATTCTGGACAATCTCAAGGTGTTTTCATCATCTGTCAGATTGATCCAGTCCATTGCCTCTTTTAAGATTTTATAGTTATGAAGGTCTCTGTGATAACACACAATCCCTTTTATATATTGAAACAGATATTGTCTTCTGATCTCATTTTTTGTTTTTTTCTGTTTTTTTGCAGCCTGGATCAGTGGCTTCAGATTGGTTGCCTTTCCATCTGATCCTTTTAAACGTTTCAGTTTTCCGGCAATTTCGTTCCGTTCCTTTGGTGAAACCAGATATTTCAATACTTCCAAGGGATTCAGGGGAGGGCAGTAATCCCTGTAAATCTGCTGTATCTCGAAAGAAGCAATGATTCCGTCGATCATTTTGATTGTTTTAATTTTTTTATAAAAGTAATTGAGACGATTCTTTCGAATTTTTACTTCATTTTTAAGGCCAAGGATTTCATCCTTGCTTTTATTTTTTTCTTTATATTCCTTAATTTTTTTCTCATATTCAAAGTAGTTAAACAGACTATCCATATTGTCAATTTCATTGATCAACCCTGACAACTGTTTCATGTCTTCCGGACTGGTTGATTCCGTGATTTCCGCTCTTTCATTTTTATGATGAACCTGGCAAAAAAAGTTTTGGAGAAGATCAATGATCGGTGTATATTTTATGGGGTCATTCAATCGGTTACCAAACAACACATATGCTTCGATTAGAAAATGATCACTGCTAGAGTTTTCAGAATTGATAACCGGGTTTGAAAAAAAAGTACTGGGCAGGGATATTGTTGATCCAAAATTGGACTCCCGGATATTTTGAACATCCTGTTTTTGAATTTCAACCAGAAATTGAAACAATTCGCCGGCAACCTGGCTTATGATGCGTCTGCGATTGTTTAAAAGATCAGACAGCTCTTCTTTTAATAAGATAACGGTTTTGATTCCGCTACTTCTTGAAACTTCATTTTTCCGGATAATGTTTTTGTAATGCTCCACAAGGCTTTCAAAGCGATTCCGGATCTCCTCCATGATCAATTTGGTCAGCGCTGCCTGTGCCAGAAAATCAACCTGATATTCTTTTTGAAGCTTGGCCTGATTGATTGCATTGAGCAATACATCGACACAAATTTCTTGAAAATCATCCCTTACATTTGTCCAGCCGGATGTATTTTTTTTTATCGATTCAAATTCAGTTGCATTGGAGTGTATCGCAATAAGGTATTCAACCACTGACATTACGGATTTGCGAAGTTTCGGGCTGATATGAACATCGTGGTGAATATTGTCAACGCCGGGCGTCAGTCTTTTTAAAGAAAAATTGACTTTATATGATTTCAGCTCCGGTAAAGTGTGATCAAATATGTTTGTAGGCGATAAGAACAATCTTTTTTCTCCTGAGCCAATTTCAAAAATCTGTTGTTGTAGTTCCGGCGAAAACTAGACACGCAGTGAAGCGTAGCGCTATCC
>CAYTGW010000207.1:0-6976 GCA_964437395.1 uncultured Desulfocicer sp. | reverse complement strand
CTTGCGGCTCGTCGCATGATTCGAATTTTCAGTTGAATTCGGTACTGTCAAGTATCGGAAGTACATGGCATTAAAATTAAGGACTCTTACAAGGAACAAGTTCTAAGCATAAACGTAGCCCGGAATTGCTATGTTCACAGGAAGGGTGTAGTGGGCGATCGGGACGTGAGTGAAAAAGGACTTTTGACAATTAAATGGTCGCGGTTACATACAATTCTACAGAATGAAGATGGTGAACAAGAGCTTGTTCTTGGAAAGGTCGTGGAAAAAGATAGCATGCTGTGCATCAAATTCGAAGAAAATGAAAAATCTTTCTCAATTGGAGAGCAACTTTTATTTTCAGTTGAAGAAATGTCAGGAATCATGTGGTGCTTTTTCTTATTCGGTAGCGAACTGGTTATGAATATAAGCAAATTTGGTGAGGCTCATGGTTATATTCAACCCGTTAAGGAAAACTGTGCCTAACAAAGGGCTGTTGGCGGTCTCGCTTCACTCGCCGCAAAGCCCCACCGTTATGTGAAAGAAGCACAAGAAACCCCAAAAAAGTGAGGACACATATCAGAATATGGCCAAATGTAGCGTATGTATGAAAGTGAAAGGGAAACGGAACTGCAAGGTATTTTCCGGGGTTGTATGTGCTCTTTGCTGCGGGACATCACGCGATGAAACCAGATGCAACGGATGCTCTTTTTATAAGACTGTAGCGGAGATGCGCCGATACGACAAAACACTGTATTTCAGCACCAGGCAGATGGCTGACAATCAAGAGCTTCAAGAAGCCGGGGATGTCATCGAAGGGGCGATGTGTGGTTTCGACCATGCACATACAAATACGATCAAAGATGGCTTTTTAAAAAATGTGTTGGAGAGGCTTCTTGATCACTATGCTTTTGGCGATAAAACACTGCTATTTTCAGATGATCTGGAAAGGGAAGGATTTGCGTTCATTGATGCAGCAATCAAGGAAGACCTTTCAGGGGTGGAGCCTGAGATCCTCAGCAAGGTTATCGCCACTGTGTATCGGTCCGTTAAAAGGCACGCTGATGGATCATACGGGAGCCGGAAATACATAGATTTCATCCATCAACATGTTGGCGCACGCTAAGAAACTTTACTTTGAGCGCATTCCAAACCTGGCACACTCTTGAGTTCAGGGGAAATAGGGCCCTTTATATTTTTACATCTGGAATTAATGATTCCTTTATCCTGCATCTGCCTGGAACAAAAAATATAAAAATGCAAAGGGCGTCCCCACTCCATTTACTTTTTCTGTGTTTTTCGTCTAATCCCCATAAGGCTAATAAGACCAGAACCAAAAAGGATTATGGAAGCAGGCACCGGCACCTGGGCCGCGTCAGTAACTACCCATGCCCCCAAAAAGGTAGCACCCATGTTATCCGGGTACCAATAGTCAAGCAAACCACTTTTGGTCATTACCCCTTCATATACAGTTATTCCAGCATAATAATGCTGCCCTGCTTCCTTAGCTTGAACGTACCGGCCATCATAAGCTATCGTAATATTTTCAGGGTAAGTAAACGAGGGATTAAACTTGGAGGTTATCTCCTCCGAACTATACACCCATATTGACAGCATATCATCGTACGTCGCCATATGCCAAGTATGCATACCATAATAATTATTTGTGTTGTAAGCATTTACCGAATCCATCTGGTCTGCGAAAGTCAAGTTAGTGAATGAATCCAATTTGTTCATCCAGTATTGATGAGCTACATCGTCATACACTACATTTCCAGATGGATTTGAAAAATTAATTAATGCAGCCCAGCAGTCAACTGAACCCCCAAATAATAGCATCATGGAGCAAAATAAAGCATAAAATCTTATTTTTTTCATTCCGCCTCCTTTAATAACGTCAAGTTAAAAAAAAGCTCGCCCCTTATTGCCCTGTCATGTATCCATTATCAATACTGTTCAAAACAATCTGAATGTTTGTTTTGCCTCTTTGGATAAAAAAGGTACGTTCTGTGTTTAACGGTTGCGATAAAACAAAAAACCGAATCACCTACACACGCAGGCAACCCGGCTGTCTGTCAGACCCGTAGCTTTCCGTCCCTACCTCACGATAGGTTTGGCTTTATCTATTTCTCATAACATTTGATTGTGATATTGTTAGTATCTGTAAACTCTATCCATGTCAAATAAAAAAGATTGTTAAGTCCCCAAAATCCTTGTGCAGCATGTTCGATAATTTTTTCATTTGTCAGTGCCATTTCACATAGCTGAACGAAAGTTCGGACAATAAAAATACGCATTTGCTGCCTGCAAGACTCCATGTTCCGTAAAAACAAATGGAAGCTTCCACCGACCACCCCAGGTGAAACTTGATGTCGCAGTTTGCGATTTCAAGGTGTTGAATTCTTCTTTGGTTCATTGAAACATAAAAGCATCCGGAAATTTTTTAATATTTCTCATAACAGTAAATATGCCATGCTTATAAACAGCTTTTCATCATAATATAATAACAGGATGAAATATCTATTACTTGCAGCCAGGCAGCCGGAGTGCTATGTATAGCAAGCCATTAACAATTAAAAATAATCAGAAAAAAGTCCTGAAATATCCCCCTTACTTTTTTTAATAAAATTTGGAGTCACTATGTTTTCAATCATTCCCAAAAAAGATAAAAAACAAGCGTTTCGGATAAAGCGCCTGTTAATGGCAAATGCCTTTTTCGGCATTTGTGCAATCGTGATCATTGTCGCCATGCAGTCAGGTCTGGTCGCCATGTCCATGAGCCATCGAATCATCTATTTCGGACTCCTGATTCTCGCACAGTCATCATTTTACATCATCATTCGCAGCGGTATAAATAAGGGTTTTCAAGATCCCAGCCTGACCGTTTTCCAGATATCTGCGGGCACTGTATATGTATCGTATTTCATGTACTTTATCCAAAATCTCCGCGGAGCGATTATGGTATTCTATTTTTTAACCATTCTGTTCGGAGCCTTTCAGCTTACAATGTCCGGGTTTATTATGGTAACCCTGGTTGCGTTGGCAGGATATGGAGTTGTCATTGTCCTGAATATTCTGTCTCCGCCTCAGGATTTCAATCTCATCCAGAATATTGTTCAATGGGTCATCTGTTTCCTGGGATTGGGCTGGCTTACCTATATCGGAACTTACATGAATACAATTCGGAACAAGCTGAAAGGCAGGGAAAAAGAGCTTACAGCAAGCAAATTGAAGCTGCAGGAGGCGATCCTGGAAATACAGAAAAATGCCGAAATTTTGAATAGTTCTTCAAAAGGGCTGTCGGATCTGTCGGATCAGATGTCAGACGGCGCTGGTGATATGTCCAAAATCTCGGATAATGTAGCAGACGCATACGAACAGTTTGGCAGGAATACAAAATCAGTGGCAGCCTCCATAGAACAATTATCCACGAATGCAAACATGGTCGCTTCATCGGTTGAACAGATGACGAGTACCATCAATGAAATAGCGGAAAATACAAATCGTACCCAGGTAGTCGCCCAGAATACGGTGTCCCAGTCTAAAATTATTTCCGACCTGGTTCATAAACTGGGCCAGACAGCCAAAGAGGTGGGAAAGGTAACCGAAACGATAAAGGACATTTCCGAACAAACAAACCTTCTGGCCCTGAATGCAACCATTGAAGCAGCCCGGGCCGGAGAGGCGGGAAAGGGTTTTTCCGTAGTGGCAAACGAAATCAAGGAATTGGCAAAACAGACATCGCAGGCTACACAGCAGATAAAACGGCAGATAGAAGACATTCAAAGCGCTACAGCGGAAACCGTGAATAAAATCACTGAAATATCAGAGGTTATTCATGAATTGAATAATTATGTAGTGATTATCTCTTCCTCTGTCGAAGAACAGTCTTCAACCACCAAAGAGATCGCTGGAAACATAGCACAATCCTCTCAAGGAATTTCGGAAATCAACCGGAACATGGCTCAGAATTCAGCAGTAGCCGAGGAAATATCAAAAGACATTGCAAAAGCGAATCAGGCTGCCGGAAGTATGGCAGACAGAAGCGCGAAGGTGAATGCCAGTGTGAAAGAGTTGATGCAGCTTGCCAATCAACTAAATGACATGGTGGGACGGTTCAATGCCATGTAGTTTTCATTCAGGTAGAAATGCAGAATCCTCACCTGATTTTCTTACCAAATGCATAGTTTGCCAGTTCTCTTTTCCTGAGAAAAATATGGGACGTTGTTGACAAATTACACAAAATATTTTATGATTGAAAAACATTAAAAATGAGATGGAGAATCAGGTGTGTTAAAAAAAATTGAGCCGAAAGACGGATAATTAAAAATCCGGATGCAGGATCGATTTCAACGTGTTTGATTGTACTAATTGAAAGGAAGGGTGAAATGCCGAGAGGAGCAAGGCTGGATGCGCCCGGAACATTGCATCATGTAATTCTCCGGGGTATTGAAAAACAGAAAATTGTTAAGGACGACAATGACCGGGAAAACTTTCTAAACCGGATGGGTGAAATCGCCCTTGATACAGACACATCCATCTATGCATGGGCTTTGATGACCAATCACGCGCATATTTTGCTTCGCAGCGGCAATATCAGCCTGCCCACATTCATGCGCCGCTTTCTTTCCAGCTATGCCGTGTCCTATAATCGAAGACACAAACGATACGGACATCTATTCCAGAATCGCTATAAATCGATCATCTGTGAAGAAGACCCCTATTTTATGGAACTGGTACGGTATATTCATCTGAATCCCCTCCGAGCCGACATGGTGAAAAACCTGGCCGGACTTGACATGTACAGATGGAGTGGGCATTCAGTTGTGATGAACTGGTGCAGAAACGACTGGCAGGATAGGGAATATGTTTTGCAGTGGTTCAGCAGGAAAGAAGGCGAAGCAAAAAGATTATACCGCGCATTTGTCAAAAAAGGAGTTGAACAGGGAAAAAGAGATGACCTGATAGGCGGAGGATTAATCCGATCCATGGGCGGATGGTCTGCTGTAAAAGCCATGAGAAAGAGCGGAATCAGAGAGGGGAGCGACAATCGAATACTCGGCAGCGGGGATTTTGTATCTCAAGTGAAAAGCCAGGCGGAGGAAAAGATAAAATACCAGATGTCTGCCGAAGATCTTAAAAAGCGTATCCGGGAAGAAATCGAAAGCCATTGCCTTAAGGAAAAGATATCCCCTGACCTGCTTCGGTCCGGTAGCCGTTTGAGCCCGCTGCCCCGGATAAGAAAAGAGATAGCCTTAATCCTTGTTAACCAATATGGAATATCGCTGGCTGAAACCGCACGGCAATTGGGTATATCCACCTCCGGTGTCGCGCAAATTATAAAACGGGATGTTTGATTTTGTGCAATTTGTCAACAACGTCCCCAAAAAATGGCATATATGACGTGTTTTTTGTCATTTATGCCTCTTGTCATATTCTCCCGGTCAACGTATAAGGTTATTATCTATAAAATTGGGAAAATCCGGCTTGGTATTCCTGTTGAAACAAACAACTTATTTGAAGAGGACGGCTATGGGAAAATGGCATAAAACCGGATGTGTCTTGTGTGCACAGAACTGCGGTCTGGAGATTCTTGTGGAAAACAACCAAATGGTCAAGGTCCGACCGGACAAATCCAATCTCCGAAGCGAGGGATATGCCTGCCGGAAGGGATTGAACGTGATTTACCATCAATATCCCAAAGACCGGTTGACAGCGCCGTTAAAGCGGATCGGCGATACATTCGAGCCGATCTCCTGGGAACAGGCCATAGATGAAATAGCCGGAAAAATGAAAAGGATAGTCGACGCCCACGGCCCGAAGAGTCTCGCATATATGGGAGGCAGTTCGCAGGGAGGACATTTCGAGGCTGCCTTTGGCCTTTCCATTTTAAAAGGGTTGGGTTCTCAGAATTATTATTCATCCGCAGGCCAGGAGTTTTCAAGCAGTTGGTGGCTTTTTGGGCGTATGCTGGGCAAGCAGTATAATGTAGCGATGCCGGATGAACACATGGCAGACGTTCTGGTCGGCTGGGGCTGGAACGGTATGGAAAGTCATCAGATGCCCCAGGCACCCAGAGTGCTAACCGCGTTCAGCAAGGACCCCGGAAAAACGCTGGTCATCGTTGATCCCAGAAAAAGCGAAACCGCCACTATCGCCAATATGCATCTTGCCATCCGTCCCGGAACCGATGCACTGCTGCTGAAGGCCATGATCGCCATCATTATTGAGAATGAATGGGAAAACAGGGAATACCTGAATGCACATGTCCAGGGATGGGAGATTGTCCGGCCCTGGTTTGAGAATTTTGACATAAAGAAGGCGATCGCTGTCTGTGAATTGACCTATGAACAGGTTGTGGCATTATGCAGGCTGCTGACCACGAAGCGTTGGTGCCTGCATCCGGATCTGGGTATTTACATGGGCCGGAAGAGCGTCCTGAATTCCTATCTGATGAATATTCTCGGAGTTGTCTGCGGTATCTTTTGCGTGCGCGGCGGAAACCTTATTCCGGGCATGGTGTCACCCATGGGATTTCATGCGGATGAGAGAAATCCGAAAACATGGCGAACGGTTAAAACAAATTTGCCCCCGGCAGCTGCAGGTTCTTTTCCACCGGCAGTTATGCCCGAAGAGATTTTGAACGATCATCCGGACCGGATTCGCGCGGTCTATGTCAGCGCATGCAACCCCCTTCGGTCTTATCCGGATACCACCGCATATGAGCAGGCTTTTCAAAAACTGGATCTGCTGGTCGTCAACGATATTGTGATGAGCGAAAACGCCCGTTTTGCCCATTATGTCCTGCCATGCCGTACCTTTTACGAGTCCTGGGACGGAACCTTTTTCCCCTGGACATTCCCGAAGGTGTTTTTCCAGATGCGCCGTCCGATCGTCCGCCCACCGGAAAACTGCCTGGAAGCATCCCAGATTTTCACTTTGATGGCGGATACACTCGGCCTGATTCCGGAGATCCCGGAGGATGTATCTAAAGCTG
>CAYTGW010000206.1:0-7095 GCA_964437395.1 uncultured Desulfocicer sp. | reverse complement strand
AGGCCGCACGGAAATTGAGGGAAAATCCGCTTTGTGCATTTGGTCTGTCAGAAAAAGAACATGGTGCAGATATCTATTCATCGGATATGAAGCTGTATCCTCAGGCGGATGGAACGTATCTCGCAAATGGTTCCAAATATTATATTGGAAATGGCAATGAGGCAGGCATGGTGTCGGTTTTCGGAAAAATAGCCGATACGGATGAGTATGTATTTTTTGTTGTTGATTCAAAACATGAAAAATATGAGTGCATCCAGAATGTCATCAATGCCCAGAATTTTGTATCGGAGTTTGCTCTTCATGACTATCCCATCACCGATGCGGAGATCACCTCAAGAGGGAAAAAAGCATGGGATGACATGTTGAACACCATCAATATCTGCAAATTCAATATCGGGTCCGGAGCAATCGGGATCGTTACTCATTCCTTTTATGAAGCATTGAATCATGCCGCGCATCGGAATCTGTACGGCAAATATGTCACGGAATTTCCCCATGTCAAAAGACTTTTTCTGGACTCTTTCTGCCGCCTTGCCGCCATGAAGCTGTTCGGACTCCGCGCAACCGATTATATGCGCTGTGCATCCGCCGATGATAAACGGTATCTGCTGTTCAATCCCATCATGAAAATGAAAGTCGCCATTCAGGGGGAAGAGGTTCATGAGATGTTGTGGGACATCATTGCAGCACGGGGTTTTGAAAAGGATATCTATTTTGAACAGGCTGTTGTCGAATTGCGGGGTTTCCCGAAACTGGAAGGGACCCGCCATGTCAATATGGCGTTGATTGCCAAGCTGATCCCAAGCTATTTCTTCAACCCCAAAAAATTTGATGAGGTTCCAAAGCTCAATGGAGCGGAGAATGATGATTATCTTTTTGCACAGGGCCCCACAAAAGGATACGCAAAAATTCAATTCCATGATTTCAGAAAAACATTTGCTACAAAAAGCCTGCCGAATCTCGAAGTTTTCAAAGAACAGATCAAGGCTTACGAAGAGTTCCTGATGGCTTCCGGTATGGAACTGGGAGATCAGATGCTCGAGGATTTTGATTTCCTTCTGGCAGTAGGAGAGATCTTCACCTTGGTAGCTTATGGTCAATTGATTGTTGAAAGTGCTGCAATCGAAAAAGTCGATGATGACCTTCTGGATCAGATATTTGATTTCCTGGTTCGTGATTTTTCAAAATACGCACTGGATATCTATTCCAAAAATTCCGCCACGGAAAAACAGCAGGAAATCTGTTTGAAGATGATCAGAAAACCGGTGAAGAATATGGCGAGGTTTGAGAAGGTTCTGAAGGAGCATGTTTATTCACTGGTGGACACCTATCATATGAACCCATAAGAGGTGATCGATTCAGGAAACATGTGAATGCGTAAAAAAGGCGGAGCAGCATTGATCATTGCTCCGCCTTCTTTATTAAAATCATGCAGAAATAAAGTTTATTCTGGATACCATCTATGAAACAGCCCATTGAAGTCACTATACGGGATCTGGCGGACATACTTGAAAAATATCTGGATGCAGACTCCCGGATCAATTACGCAATAAAGATTGTCGGCCACCCCGGGATCGGAAAATCAGAAATCGTCCGGCAGACGGCGCTGAAAAAAAATTACTACTTTATTGATACCAGGCTTGCATTTAAAGAAAATATTGATCTGGGCGGCTACCCGGTTCCGGACCATGCAGATCAAAGGATGATCTACTACCGGCCCAAATTTATCCCCCCCAAAGAAATACCAGAGGGCTGCAATGGGATTTTGTGGTTCCTGGATGAGGCAAACCGGGCACACCCGACCGTGATTCAAACCCTTTTCCAGATTATTACGGAAAAACGCTGTGGTGAGCATGATCTGCCGGAGAAAACAGCCATTGTGCTCTCCGGGAATCTGGGGGAAATGGACAGGACAACCGTAACCGAATTTGATGACGCTGCTCTGGATGGAAGACTGGCCATATTTCATCTGAAACCCAATGCCAGGGATTGGATTCGATGGGCAGATCAGGAAAAAATTCATTCGGCTGTTATCTCCTACATCTCTCTGTTTCCTGACAAATTATGGGATGAACAGAATATCAATCCCAATCCAAGGGGATGGCATCAGGTTTCACAGGCACTCCGGATATCCTATAAGATCAACAGCGCAGAGGAGCTATCCCGATATTTGACAAACCATCCGGATTCATCTTTGAAAAAAGTCATTTATTCCCTGTTGGGGATTGAGGTTGGAACGGATTTCCTCCTTCAAAGCACAACACCACGGGAGATCACGACTTCAGAGGTGCTTGGCGGAAATCCGGAAAAACTGGAGATGCTGAAAAAAAACCAGATACCGGCCGAAGATCTTCTGTGGGCTCTTTCAGGAGCCATCACCCATCTTCGGGAACAGAGTGCGGATGCACAGGAATCCGGCCGTGCGATTGATCTTTTTATGCTGGGAAATGTGTTACAATTTATTGGATATTCCAGGGCGGATATTTCGATGTCTTTCTTCTACCTGCTACTGAGAGACTGCGGATTGTTTACCTCCATTCCGCATGCGCTGGCGACGATTGCGGATAAAGTGGATTCGGATTATCTTTTTACCAGATTTGAGGATCTGATACGGCCGGAAGAGGGTGGGGTAAATTGAGTTTGGAAACAGCCCTTCAGGAGTTGTGGAAAAGGAGCCGTTTTACTTCTTATTTTTACCAGTCTGTGCAGTTTATGGAAGTGAATCATATCCCCACACTCGCGCTTCATGTTGCAGATCACCGGGTTTCCTTACTGTATAACGCTGACTTTTTTAAAACAATTCAAACAGAGGAGCTGATCGGTCTGCTTGTGCATGAAATGATGCACATCATCCTCAACCACCATCATCGAAGCCTTCAACACCAGGACACGATCTTGCAGAACCTTGCACAGGACATGGTGGTCAACAGTTTCCTGATCGACAGCAAAGACACTTTTTTTTCCAGGAAGCATAAAGGAGCACGCGATATTTCATCTCTTGTTCTGCCTCCCGGACTCCCGGGAATACCCAGGGCATTTTTTGATGAACACCTTTCCATGAAAAAAGAGGATGTCACCTGGGAAGTGTTGTATCAATGGCTTGTCAGCAGGCAGGAACAAAAACGTTCAGATAAAACAGAAGATATCCGGAACCATCCGGAAGATTTTCAACTGAAAAATTTTTTTTTACCCGGACATGACCCAAATGAAGACCTGCAATCCATTCATCAGGGATTATCCTTTCATGATAAAGCTTCCAGCATACTGCCTGCCGGAATCCATCTGTTCCGGACAAACGATCATCAAACCTCTGTGGAAGCACTGAAAACAAGGATCATCCACTATTCAATTCAGGATGAAACCTGCTGGAACGAACGTTTTTTTCAGCATATTTCTGCCATGATTAAAAAAATTCAGCCCATCAAAAAACCATCCTGGAAGGAGATGATAAAAGCGTTTGTCGAATGTTCTGCAATGTCTGAGGAGTGGAAATATTCTACAGCCAGGTTTGACCGCCGGTACTTTGCTTCCGGGTTATATGCCCCTGGAAGAGCCTACAACAGAGGAAAAATCGTAATGGTCGCAGTAGATGTATCCGGGTCCATGGTGGCAAAACCGGAAGATATCGAGACGGCATTTGGTGTGATTGAAAGCCTTTTGAAACAGCACAAGGTATATCTGCTGTGCATTGATGAAGAGGTGTTTGTACCGTATAAACACGATAATATGCTGAAAAATTCCAGAAATCCGGATGCATCCTTTATCTATAAAAAAGGAGACTGGCGGTATCTTCAAACCGGCAGTTCCGGCACAACTTTTTTTTCGCCGCTTTTTGATACATTCATGAAGAAGCATCGTGAACCCTTGATCATCATTACAGACGGCGAAATTTACGATCTGGATCAACTGCGATACTACCCAAAAACACTTTGGGTACTCACCGGTAATAGAGAAAAACCATTTCAGCCCCCCTTCGGGAAAGTGGTGATGATCCAATGACAACAAAGAATCAGGCGGAACAGATTTTTATCAAAGGCTGCAAGGAAAACTCTTTTCATCGTGAAACCGGTCTCTATACTTTGATACGGCTCAAGGCCTACGAGACCATCTATCGTTCCGGCATTTACTGGCCGGAGTTCAACCATGCCAAGGCTCTGGATGCATTGATTGAGTGGAATAACCCTGAATATATCTACAGAGCCGGAAAATTCTGGAATCGTTTTGACAGCAGGAAAGGGCTTGATGCACTTATCTCCATGAAAAGCGCCAGATTCATTTACTACTCCGGCCTGGAATGGAAACAGTTTGACTTTCATAAAGGATTGGATGCCCTGATTCATTTGCAAAACAGCGAGTTTCTGTTTTATGCCGGCGTCCACTGGAAAATATTTGATACGGTAAAAGGCGGAAAGGCTTTGATTCTTCTGAAAGATCTTCCGTTTATCTATAAGGCCGGAGCCATGTGGAATCAGTTTGATTATGAAAGCGGTTGGCGGGAACTGGAGCGTTCTGTCCGGGAAGGGAGCAAATGGCGCGGTAGGGCTTTTGAGAATCAGAAGTGGAAAAGCGCTTTACACCGGATCTGGCAGAACATATGCCAAAACCTGCTACAAAGAAAATAGGGGGTGTAATCAAAACGATTGGGTTTCGATTATCCAATCGTTTTGATTACTCCCATTGTGGGAGCGGCATCTTGCCGCGACAGTACTGTCTTGATTGATATCTTGAAAAAGCCATATCGCGGCTGGAAGCCGCTCCCACAAAATTCGATTATTCAACAGTTTTGATTATACCCGAAAGCAGGTCTTCAGAGAATACGTTTGCCGAACAGCGATACAGCAAGATCAACCGCTGTTTTGGCGGTCTGGTTGCAATGGTCGATGATCGGATTGATCTCGACAATATCCATGGAACATACCAGTCCGGAATCTGAGATCACCTCCATCAACAGGTGCGCCTCCCGGTAGGTCAACCCTCCGGATACCGGGGTTCCGACTCCCGGGACTGCAATCGGGTCCAGACTATCAATATCCAGACTCACATGGATGCGGGAAAGATGATTCAGCCGCATCAGGGCTTTTCTGGCAATCACGTTCATGCCTTCTTCATCGATCTCTCTCATGGTGTACACGGCGATGCCGCTTTTTTTCAGATTTTCCCGTTCATTTTGATCCAGTTCCCGCACACCGATGAGAACGACATTACCGGGTTTGACCTTTGCTCCTTTTCTGCCGATATCGACCAGTTCAGGCAGTCCCTGGCCGGTCAGCACAGACAAGGCCATGCCATGAACATTTCCGGAAGTGGATGTTGAAGGCGTATTAAAATCGCCGTGCGCATCTATCCAGATCACCCCGACCGTGGAATGATGAGATACACCGCCGATGGTTCCAATGGATATGGAGTGATCTCCTCCCAGAAAAACAGGTTTGCAGTTTTCCTCGATTGCCCGGCAGGCTTTCTGATAAGCGATTTCACATACTTTGCAGATTTCTTTGACCAGGGTATCTTCTGAGAGGGAATCCCGAACCGGCACCTGGATGTTTCCCTCATCTGTAACCGCGTAACCCAGTTCACGAAGGCGGGACAGAAGGCCTGCATACCGGATTGCGCTGGGCCCCATATCCACACCGCGATGGGATTGTCCCAGGTCAACCGGGATACCGATGATCCGGACAGATCCTTTCATAGTGATTTCTTCTTTTTCCTGGCAAGGTTATTCCAGAGGTTGATCATGAAATCCTGTACATTTGTCAGAATGGCAACTGCCTGGGCAGAACCCCTGTTGGCAAGCTTGTCTGCGCTGAATTCCGTCATATCCACAATATAAAAATATACCGGTCGGATGGTTTCATCCTCCATTACATGATAACTCGGGGTCATGTTTCCAAAGGCAATGGAATGGAGCTGTGTTGCCAGTGTGATCACGGTTGTGGCTTTTTTTGCATACGTCCGCATCACATCCTGCGAGGTGTAAACATCCGGAAGGACTTCCGGAAGAGGGCCGTCATCCCGGATGGAACCGGCCAGAACATAGGGAACACCTTTCTTTTCACAGGCATAGATGATTCCATCTTTAAGATTCAATGTATCAATGGCCTGTCTGATGGAACCTGCATCCCGGACCGCATTCAAAATATCCAGATGATTATAATGACCCAGCGGCTGCAATTCCTGGGTATAGATATCCTGGCCAAGACCGGTTTTAAAATAGGCTGCTTCAAGATCATGAGTTGCCAGAGCGTTTCCAGCCAGCAAAGCGTGACAAAAGCCACCCTCGATCAACCCCTGCATGGCATCTCTGCTGTCTTTGTCAAATGCCACAGCCGGTCCGAGAACCCATACGATGTAACCGTTTTTTTTGTCATGTTTTAACAGTTCATAAAGCTGATCATAACTTCTGGAAAAAGGGGTTTCTCTTGTGCCGCGTGTGCGGAAAGAAAATTTGTCTTTGCTTTGTTCTGTTTTTTCATCAAAACCGGTTGTGTAAACAAGGATGCCATCTTCTCCGTTTTCGGTTCTTCCCATGACAATCGCATCACCCTTTTTTAACCTCCTGGCCTCAACCACTTCGATCCGGTTGCTTTTCAAGACCATGACGCAATCCATCCTGTTTTCCCCGGCAAGTATCCATTGTCCATTGCCTATGTGAATATATTCCGGATGATTGGATGTGGCATGAAACTGTTTTGGAGCAACGCCATTCCGGGGTGCGGGGAGAGTGGTGATCTTTGGCGCGTACCTGAACTTTCCTGCTGAAAAATCAGGCGGTGTATATTTCGGGAGTTGAAAGGCCACTGTAATTCTCCTGTTATTCGTTGATCACGGCTGGTCTTTTTCACTCTTTATACACACTCTGACCGGAAAAGAAAAGACCCCCTATTGTTTTAACAGATGCTGTTTGTCTGCCTGATTTTGAATAAACGGGAACAGCCCGATTACAGGAGCCTCTCCATTGTTGATCCGATCCAGTTGAGCCTGCATATCGTTAACAATCGCTTCAGGTTCAAACACTTCCTGTGTGACAATGACAGGAGCCTGTACCGTCCGCAATTCTTTTTCAATATCTTTTGTGTCAACCACCTGAGAACTCAC
>CAYTGW010000205.1:0-7177 GCA_964437395.1 uncultured Desulfocicer sp. | reverse complement strand
GATTGAATCCTTTATCCAACTGATGAAATTTGCTGCCCTGGACCGATGGAAAGAATTGTCCGATACCCATGTTTTTGAGTTTCTTACGGGAAACGAACATACCTGGCTTTACAGAGGCCAGGTTGTCCCCTCCAACAAGCAAGTGGAAGTGGATGCCGTCATCACCCGGATTGAAGAATCCCCTTCTCCCACAATTTTTGCAGACGGGTATCTGAAGGTGGATGGCCTGTACATTTACCAGATGAAAAATTTTGGACTTCGTCTTGTGCTGAAGGACAAATTGGATTGACATCTCCTATGCCATTATGAAAGAACAGGTTCTGACGATTCCTTTTGGAAGGATAATCCAGTACATCAGGGGCAAATTCAATGGCCGGACAGGAACTTTCAACCGAACTATTACAAAATGAAATCGATCAGGTAAAAAGACAGATCACAACCCTTAAAAACGCACTGGTAACGCAGAAAAAAAAAGAAGAGGAAGCCCTTGAAAAGCAGGCCCGGTATGAAACCCTTTTTGAGCATGCGGATGATGCTATCTTTTTTGAAACCGATATGGAAGATATCGTTGACGTAAATGAAGGGGCCTGCAAGATGTTTGGATATTCCCGGGATGAACTTCTCCGGTTGAAAAGCACTCAACTCTTCCATTCAGACGGGCCGTCCTTCTCCATCTATTCCAATCCTGCCCTTGGCAGTGAACTGCCGGTCGAGATGATCGGAGTTCGCAAGGACAATTCCACCATATCCCTGGAATACACCATAACCCCGTTGATCAGCGGCCGGAATACGGTTTTCATGTTTATCATCCGTGATATTACAAAACGGAAAGTCGCTGAAAAGGCCCTGCAGGAGAGTGAGGAAAAATACCGGACCATTCTGGAAACCATTGAGGACGGATATTATGAAATCGACCTGGCAGGGAATATAACTTTTCATAACAGTTCCCTGAGTAAAATGATCGGGTATCCGGATCCGGAAGTGTTGGGACTGAATTATAAAACATTCACGAACAGGGAAAACGGTAAAAAGCTGAACCATTTTTTCAATGATGTGTTTGAACAGCAGCAACCGGTAAAAGGCGTTGAATGGGAACTGATCCGCAAAGATCAGGAGAAACGGTTTATGGAATCTTCCGTTTCCCTCTTAAGAGACGAAAACAGAAATATTATTGGTTTTTGCGGTATCCTGAGAGATGTCACAAACCGGAAGCAGGCTGAAGAAGAACTCAAGATGACCCAGGAGCATCTGATGGAATCCAAAAAAATGGCTGCGCTGGGAGAGCTTGTTGCCGGAGTCGCCCATGAGATCAACACCCCGATCGGCATTGGTGTTACCGGAATGTCAACGCTGGAAGACCGGACAAAAGCGATTGTTGCACTTTACAAGCAGGATGATCTGTCCAAAGAAGAATTTGAACAATATCTGAAGACCGTGACCGATGCTTCCCATGCTGTTTTATCCAATCTGCACCGGGCTGCTGATCTGGTTCGTACTTTCAAGCAGGTAGCCGTGGATCAGTCCAGCGAAGAGCAGCGAAAATTTAAATTCAAGGAATACCTCAACGATATCCTCATGAGCATGCAGCCGAAGTTGAAAAAAACAAGCCATCAGATCACGGTAAACTGCCCTGAAGGTCTTGAACTGATAAGTTATCCAGGTGTTTTTTCAAGGATCATCACCAACCTGATTATCAATTCTCTTGTTCATGGTTTTGAAGAGATTGAAAAAGGGAAAATTATCTTTGACATATCTATGAATCAGGACTATTTCTTCATTCAATATTCAGACAATGGAAGGGGTATTTCTCCTGATGTACTGGAAAAAATATTTGACCCATTTTTTACCACAAAACGTGGACAGGGAGGAACCGGACTCGGGATGCATATTGTGTATAATCTGGTAACCCAGACCCTGAATGGGAAAATCAAATGCTCCAGTACACCGGGAAATGGATCTAAATTTTTAATTACAATTCCAATTAGATAGAATATAACATATGCAGGATAACATGATGATCGGAAAAAACAAGCTGGTCTTTAAAGAAAAACAGAGCAGACCGGAATTCATCGCACCCGTAAAGCCCTGGAAAGTGGTCATCGCTGATGATGAAAGCGGAATCCATGATATTACAAAGCTTGCGCTGGAAGACTTCATTTTTGAAGGACGCAATCTGGAATTCTTAAGTGCATTTTCAGGCGCAGACACCAAAGCGATCCTCCATAACAACCATGATGCGGCCGTTATCCTGCTGGATGTGGTCATGGAGACGGAAAGTATCGGTCTGGAAGTTGCCCGATATATCCGGGAAGAGCTGAACAATCGATTCATCCGTATTGTTCTGCGAACAGGACAACCCGGGAAAGCCCCTGCAAAAGAGGTCATAACCGGTTACGATATCAATGATTATAAAGAAAAATCAAGGCTGGATAACAAGGAACTCTTCACAACAATCACCTCATCTCTGCGCGCATTCCGGGATCTGCGAACCATTGAAAAAAATCGCAGAGGCCTTGAACTGATTATAAAATCCACTGTCAATATTCTTGAACATCAATCATTCAGAAATCTTGCATCGGATGCACTGATCAAACTCCTGTATATCCTTCAGCTTGACAATGAAGTAAAAAACAGAGAACTTTCTTCCGGATTTGCTGCCTGCCAGGAGGATGAAGCTTATTTTATCCATACAGCTACAGGTAAATTGAAAAAATATAAAAACACATATCTACATGAAAGCCTTCCCGAAGATGTCCAAAAAGACCTTGAAACCGCAATCGCCTGCGAGGAAAGCTGTTTTACAGATGATGCATATATTGGCTACTTCTCTACCCGGAAAGGGATGATCAACCTTTTCTACCTGAACGGATGTCACAATTTGACGGAACTGGACAGAGACCTGATCCGTATCTTTTCCGCAAATCTCTCCATTGCCTTTGATAATATCGATCTCTACCAGGAGAACATTGAAACACAAAAAGAATTAATTCTCATGCTGGGTGAGACAATCGAAACCCGGTCCGATGTCACAGCCAACCATGTACGCCGTGTCGCTGAGATATCCTATACCCTTGCCATCCACGCAGGTTTGTCAAAAGAGGATGCAGAACTTCTGAGATTTGCTTCTCCTATGCACGATGTCGGAAAAGTGGGAATCAATGATTCCGTTCTATTAAAACCAGGACAGCTTACCGAAAGGGAGATTGAAGAAATAAAAATTCATACCACCAAAGGATACAATATTCTGAAGGTCTCGGATAAAGCGATCATGAAAATTGCGGCAACCGTTGCATATGAGCATCATGAAAGATGGGACGGTAAAGGATACCCGAGGGGTATCAAGGGCGAAGAGATATCTCTGTTCGGCCGCGTCACCGCCCTGGCCGATGTTTTTGACGCCCTGGGGCATAAACGCTGCTATAAAGATGCCTGGACCCGGAATGAGATCCTTGAGTATATGATTCAGGAACGCGGTGGTCTTTTTGACCCTTCCCTGGTCGATGTTTTCCTGGAACATCAGGACGACTTTTTTCAAATCAGTACAAAATACCCGGATGAATGAATCAAGCCGGCATCCCCTATCCCAGCCATGTAGGATGCGCTTTCAAGCGCATCTTTCAAGAAATATGACATGTAAATATAATGGCCAATTATCGTAGAGCATACCATCCGGGCGGAACATTCTTTTTCACTGTGGTAACGTACCGCCCGAGAAAAATACTTACGCTTCCGGAAAGTCGCACTTTTCTTCGTCAAGCCATTCGACAGACGCAGGAGAACTATCCATTTCAAATAGATGCCTGGGTATTACTCGAGGATCACTTGCATTGTATCTGGACGTTACCGGAATCACAATTTGATTTTTCCATCAGATGGCGTTCGATAAAACAACACTTTTCAAGAGATGCGAAAACATTATTCCACAAAAACGAATGGATGAGTTCTTCAAAGAAAAAAAGACGCGAATCCACTATATGGCAGAGGCGATTTTGGGAACATCAGTTAATGAATGAGGATGATTATCGCAGACATATTGACTACATCCAACTTTAACCCGGTGAAGCATGGTTTGGTTAACGAAGTAAGAACATGGCCATATTCCACATTTCATCGTTATGTGAAGATGGGTATTTATCCTGAGGATTGGGGTGGAAGTGTGGGAGCCAAATCAGAAGCTTTTTATGGAGAGTGATCAAGAAAGATGCGCTTGAAAGCGCATCCTACCTGGCTATCAAATACAACAACCGGGGAAGGGCATTTGAGAAAACCAGCACGATCGATAGCCAGCCGTTTACCCTGTCCCGGACGTTCACCCCGGCCGGACGGATATCCCATATGACCTACCCCACCGGCCGAATCATGGATTTTACCTTAAACGATTGCAATTGCAGCACCAGAAAGGTGGAAACATCCTACAATGCAGTCACAACCATTCTGTCCGACAACCTGGAATACCGCCCCTTTGGGCAATCCAAAGGCATGACCCGGCCCAATGCCGACAACACAGACAGTACGGTTGCCAACCAGTATGACCTTGCCGGACGGATCACCACTGCCAATCCCGGCGCACCCAAGGAACGCTCCTTTACCTTTGATGCCAACGGCAACCTGGAATCCGTAACATCCACCGGAACACCCTGGTACAATCGAACCTTTACCTACAACGCCCTGAACCAGTTAACCGGAGCAACCGGCCCGTTTGGAAACGGCACCATAGGCTATACCTATGACGATGTATACAACCGCCAGACTCAAACCATGTCCGGAATTACCGATACCTATAACTACGCCTCCGGAACCAGCCGAATGAGTTCGGTGGTCTCAAGCTGGAATGACGGAATCACAGGAGCCCCCATGGAGGAGACGGTTTCTTACACCCATGATGCCAATGGAAACACCACAGCCAAAGGCAGCCGGACTTTTACGTATAACCAGAACAACCAGCTTGTCAAAGCAGAGGAAGGCGCTACTGTTCTGGGCCAATACCAATATAACGGAGTCGGCCAGCGGGTCAAGAAAACAGCCGGAGGCGTGACCACCTGGTTTATCTATGATTTTCTGGACAATCTTGTTACTGAAAGCGACGGAACCGGAACCATCCATACCGAGTACTTGTACCGTGGCAGTGCAAGATTGGCCAAGGTGGATATTTCTCAATCCGGCAGTGCGGAACTCTATTATTATATGAACGACCGTCTCGGTACACCCGAAGCCCTGATCGACCAAAACGAGACCGTGGTCTGGGAGGCGGTGTACAAGCCTTTTGGTGAAGCAGATGTTCATCCGGCGTCGAGTATTGTGAACAATCTTCGGTTGCCGGGCCAGTATTACGACTCTGAGACCGGGCTGCATTTTAACTACTACCGGTATTATGATCCGGGTATTGGGAGGTATTTGACTCCTGATCCGATTGGGCTTGCTGGGGGGATTAATCTGTATGCTTATGTCCTGAATAATCCAATACGAAATACTGACCCTTTTGGACTTGATCCTGGTGATTCTTTCCCTTCAGCAGATGCTGCAGCTATCGATGCTATAGATTATATTAATCAAACTTCAATCGCAGAAGACCGTGAATATATAGGGTGGATTTATAAAGAATTATTTTTTAATTCATATTCATATACTGAACCTCTGCCAGGAGAAAGGACTTCAGCTACTATTACTGAACGATTGTTTGGTGCTGAAGCGATTTATCATACCCATGGTGACGACAATCCAGATCAAGATGATGAGAATTTTTCTCCCACTGATAAAAAAACTGGGTATACTACTTATTTGGGAACCCCAAGCAATGCTATTAAAAAATATGATCCGAATTCTGGGGAAACAACTCTCAGGAACAAATGCGAATAGTTGCGAAGGATTAATTATGAAATTATTTGTCAAAAATATTTTTGATTTTTTGGTTTTAGGTATTGTTTTTATGACTCTCTCGGGATGTAAAGGGACCTTATTTTCATTAGATAAGGATTTAAAAAAAGATTATTCACCTGGAAATGAATTGAAATATGATCCCAATATGATTACAGAAAAAAGAGCTATTGAAATAGCAAATAAAAAAATGATCGAACTTGGTTATAAAATTGAATTAATGGATGTTGTCGCGACTATCCATGATAAACCATGGAATTACTGTCTACTTAAGGGAAATGACTCAGAATATCAGGTAAGGAGAAAAGAAAAATTAGCTCAAAAAATATATTGGGAAATTTATTTTTCGAAGAAAAAAGAGGCGGGAGTGATTCACTTAGGAGGCGATGCATGTATTTATGTCGATGTAATATCTGGTGAGATCTTGACTTATTATCTTGGCAAATAACACGAATCCGGAAAACATGGGGATCCGCTTCGGAAAAATGAAGGGTCGCGTCTACACTTTTGACATAAAAGTTTTGTAAATTTTAATCAAACCCAAGGCAGCAGCGGTTTTCTGTTACTGCCTTTTTCTTTTTAACCGCTAATAAAATTGATCCAATCCTTATCCGGGGTGGCGGGCGGGCATCAGATCAGCCCCGCCGCTTTCCTTTTTGGTAAGTTCCCGTCTGGCGTGATGCATGCAGGGGACATAAGACCATTTTATCGGACGGCATTTTTACCTCCCTGCCGGAGGCTGATATAACTGATAAAAATTCTGTCGGATAAAATTCCTTATGTATGAAAGCATGGATCATGACAGGCGGGAACGGCTATGATAGACAAGCGGGCGGCTACCTCACGTGTTTTTGAATCAAAATCAGACCGGCTGCGAGCGCAGGGAGCGTAATCCGCCGTGCTTTTTGGCGGATGAAGCCCGAGCACGCAGACGCTACCGCATCTTATTCTCCGGCATCATTTAAAACGGCATCAATTAATTCTTGACGTATGTAAATACCGTTCTCAAGGAGTAAGTCAAGATGTGGTTTGATTGTTTTTATCAGTCCTATGCGTTTGGCACGAAGGAGAAGCCCAACTGTTCCGATTTGTTTTATATTTAATCTTTCTGCAATCTTTCTGGCTCGCGAGTCATCAAGCAGTATAATACAACCCGGTACGCCTTGAGCCAAAGCAATTGCTTCCGCTTCTCCCGCGTCTACAAGAATACTCAGCGGCTGGACCAACTGCGGATCGGGTTTTTGAATTGTTATTAACCCGGCAATTAAATAGTATAATCATGCTGCATAAGCAATTTTCGAAT
>CAYTGW010000204.1:0-7178 GCA_964437395.1 uncultured Desulfocicer sp. | reverse complement strand
CCCTGTGGTTTCAGCGGTATACTTCCGGATGGGAAAAAAATATTTCTATGGGATACGCAGATCCGGTCTATCGTATTTCCGGATTGAGTCCCCTCATTCCTGACCCGGTGCACAAACCAGACTTGACAGCAAACCGGATATTCAATATGACTTCATCAAAATATTAATTTTTTTCATTATTGATGGCTATCATGAATTACAGGCAGATACAGGGGACACGGGATATGGTATACGAGCAAGAAAACACAAATCAGAGTCTCTCCAGAGAAAAAAACCACCGATCCGCTTTTGACAGACGGGCAGGAAACGACCGAAGGTCATATTTATACCAGGATTATGATGGTATTGAAAAACGGCATTCAATAGAACGTCGGGAGGTTATTAAAGAAAAAAGATCGGGCTGGACACGGGACACCAAGTGGAGCAGCGTAAACCTGGAACTTCTGCGATAGGCCGGTTACTTCGTCCCCTCTTCAAGAACTATTTTTTGAAGAATATCCGTTAATTCCGGATTTGACTGTTCAATCTCAAAAAGCCGCTCCCGGTCCAATATGGTATCCAGTGTGGGCAATGGAATGACAATGTCCGCTTCACGACGAATGCTTTCATAGACAATAGACATGGCATAGCACAAAATATATTCATAGATTTCCGCTTCCGGAACCGTTATTTTACTGGATTTTATGATAACCCCTTTTTGATAGTACATGATTTCCATGACCGAGGTCAGCATCAGGTTTGAATAAAGGTCTGTAAAATCATACTCTTTTTTCTCTTTCTCTTCCTCAGGCACCGCCGCTGTCCGGATAAAAAGCTTTGATGCTGTATAAATCATATCCAGCCATTGATCTTCAAGATTTTGAGGCAGAAGCGCCTCAGGACCATTTGCGACAACCTCATCCATAAATTGATTCAGCATGATCTCCGTCCCTGACTCTTGATTTGCTTCTGATAATGAATTATGCCTGATTTATGAATTGTTATTTGGAACTTTATACTATATTGATGTCCGAACTGAAACGTAAAATGAAAAAAATTATTTTATCTGAATAGCTTTAAAGTAAAAATTATACAAATGAAATTTTTTGCCCTGTATTTTATCCTTTTCCTGATCTGTTCATGTACCCTGGGCATACCCCCAACCCGATAAGGTCAAAACAGAAAGTAAAATGGATCCACCCCAAATATCCCTTCACGGCGCATGGATTTTAACCATGGATGATGAATATACGGGACAGACGTTTCCAGAAGAAAGGTTGTATTTTCACAAGGACGGACAGCTTCTGGTTGATGGAGAGGATTTTCTGTGCGGGCGATATAATGTGATTGGAGATCAGATTCAGATCATCGCACCGATTAAAGGCCATGAAATTACCTATTTCCGAAAATTCATTCTGGACCAGACCGGGCTTCACCTGAAAAACATTCACAAAGGATTTGCCCATTATCAACCCATGAAAGGAATGGTGGAGTTATGCATTCCGGATGAACAATGGAAACTCCAGGCGATTGGTTATTTTTCGTTCAAGGTACCCCAGGACTGGACGGTACTCGGAGAGGCTCCGAACAGCGCCGGCATCCAGGAGATCAGGATAATGAATCCGGATGCATCCAAACTATTGCTGGCGGTCAGGCTTCCGGTGGACATGGGTTACCCACAGCAGGAAGTGATTAAAATAACCAGAGAGATTGCATCCAAACTGATTCAGGATACCACCATGGCTGGATTTCAGCTCAAACCAGCTGGTGTAAACCACTATTTCGGGATCACGGGAACCACATTCCTGGCAGAAACAAAAACCCCGCCCCTGACGCTGAAGGTTGTCATCAAACGACTTCAAACATCAGCTGTCATCATTTATACACTGTATTCAAGCGATCTGTTAATGGAACTGGAAAATGTGGCACAACTGATTTATGTTGACGGTGTAACGGTTTTATCGGAATGAGAGTAGCCGCTTTCAAAGTCCCATGCGTTTGAAAACAACCTCCGGAATCCCCTTGATTATGACCATGATCCATCGCCAGAACCATTTGGTATAAATTATATTCTTCTTTTTCCGAAATGCCCTGTAAACATCTTCTGCAACTTCCTCCGGCTGAGCTGTCAGCAATTCCGGAAGGTCAAGGGATTCGGTCATCTTTGTATGAATAAAGCCCGGAAGAACCGTCATCACGTGAACACCCCGTTTGCACAAACGGTTTCGCATTCCGCTCAGATAGGAATTAAAGGCAGCCTTAGATGACCCGTAAATATAATTGCTTTGCCGGCCTCTCTCTCCGGCTACAGAGCTGATACCGATAATCATACCGTGTCCCTGTTTTTCAAAATCCGCAGCAACTACTTCCAGCATCGCGGCTGCACCTGAAAAATTGATCGCAAATATTTTTTGCGCTTCCTTGTAATTTTTTTGTGCATCCTCCTGTTGTTCCGGCATATATCCTGCGGAATACACAACCACATCCGGCTTTTTCTGAAGGGATTCATAAAAAGCAGAATGGGATTCACAATCGGTCACATCAAAGTAGCAGCAGGAAACCTCCACACCATACCGTATGGTCAGGTCCTGTACCTTTTTTTCCAGCAGTTCCATATTTCGGGATGCCAGCAGAATCGATGCCTTTTCATGCCTGGCAAAAGCAGCAGCCACCGCATATGCCACATCCGAATTTGCACCGAGTACAAGAAGATTCATGATTAAACCTCCAATCTGCGGGACTGAAGAGAATTAAACTTTTCTTTCATTCCCATTGTTTCTCTCAGCTCTGCAAATGTTTCCCACAAAGGGTATCCCTTTCTGAAAACATCCTTGCTCATACGAACGTCCTTTGTCAGATAAAGCCGTCCGCCATAATCGATCACGATCCGGTCCAGTTCATTTAAAAAAGGGAACAGTCTTTTCTCAATTTTCAAATCCAGGGCCAGAGAATACCCCTGCATTGGAAAAGAAAGGTCATTGTCATTCGCGGGTCCGCATAATTTCAATACCGCCAGAAAAGATCCCAGCCCTTGCTTTGCAATGCGGTCTAAAATCAATTTTAGCCCTTCATAACTGGCTGCCTTTGGAAGCACAAGCTGGTATTGGGTAAAACCGCCTTTTCCATAAATACGATTCCAGTGCCCTATACTGTCAAGGGGATAAAAAAACGGGTCCAGCGGAACAAGCCTGTTTTCAACAAAAGATGACCTTGTATGGTAATAGAGCCGGTTAAACAATTTCACCGAATACCGGTTCAGGCAAAATCCCGGAAAATCAAACGGAACCGAAACAGGCTGGTTTAATTTTATATCAAGAGAGCCGGTATCCGCATGTTCACCAGCCATCAAAACCGATCTCCCCACCTTTTCACCACATTCAAGGCAATCAATCCATGCTACCGAATAGGGTAGTTTCTGATATTGTTCAAAACAGTGAAAAATCTCTTCCAGATTCCGGCATTGCTTCACGGTCTCCCGGATAAAAGCGCTCTTCACCTTCTGAAGCCGGATAACTGCTGTCAGGATGATCCCGGTCAGCCCCATCCCACCACATGTGGCCCGGAACAGCCGTTCATTTTCTTCCCGGCTGCATAAAACAACATCACCACCGGGAAGCATCAGTTCAAAGGAGTCAACAGCGGTGCTGAAACATCCGGCCACATGATGATTTTTACCATGAACATCGCTGGCAATAGCCCCCCCGACTGAAATCAATCGGGTCCCGGGGGTTACGGAGAGAAACCAGCCCTGAGGCAGGAATACGGATATCAGCTCTTGCAGAGAAACTCCGCTTTCACAGGCAACCAGACCTGTTTCCGGATTAAAATGCAATATTTTATTAAACCTGGATGAAAACACTACCCTCTGGTTTAATGCGCTGTCCCCATAACTCCTGCCCATCCCATAAGCAATCAGATCTCCATCCCGATCCATCTGTCGTTTCAGCTGTTCCCTGGTTTCAAAATGCTCGCCTGATGCCTTGATTCGGGGATATCTTCCCCAGCTTGTTAGTTCCATTTATCCCCACATCCTGATCATGCAAACGGTTTTTCCAGTATCAGTATATCAACAAATAAACACTGACCAGCCAGAACAAAACAACGATTTTCAAAAACAGATCCTGAATCATAACATCTGTTGGTGACCCGCTCTTCTCCTCGACAAAAGTGATCTGCATATACCGGAGCAGGCCGGCAATAACCCAGAACGCACTCAAATAAAAATTTCGAGAGCCATGTTTCTGGATCACTTCAGGCGATAACGTATACAGAAGATAGGACACAATAATTACGGAGGCCATAACGACCATTGCGGAAGACACAAATTCCCGATTATACCCATCAAGGGATTTTCTCATCTGAGGACCCTCATCGGACAACAGCAGGTCATCCCGCCTTTTGGCCAGCGCCAGAAACAGTGCAATCAAAAAGGTCATGATGATAATCCAGGGGCTGTTCTCAATATGGGCTACTGTTCCACCGGCAAATATCCGAAGAACAAACCCCAGAGAAATACAGATCACATCAATGACGGCAATATGTTTTAAAAAGGCGGAGTATAGAAGGTTCAGTACAATATACCCGCCAACAATCCACCAGAATTGATAAGGTAAAAGAAAATAGGAAATCGCAGACAGGGCAACCAGAAAAAGGATGGAAATGAATATGGCTTCCGCCCGGCTCAGATCGTTTGCCGCCAGAGGCCGGAACCGTTTTGTTGGATGAAGACGGTCCGACGCAACATCCTTGAGGTCATTGATGATGTATACAAAACTTGCCGCGCAGCAGAACCCCAAAAACGCATAAAGTGTATGGATCACTGCATCAATATTTCCGATCCCATACCCAAAAAAAATGGGAAGCCAGATGAAACCATTTTTCAGATATTGATGAGGGCGGGCAATCTTGACTGCTGCCCTAATCCTGTTTATCCATTTATCCAAGAATCAATCTCTTTATATAGATCTGGTGAAGTATAAAAAACCGGCTTCCGATTCAATAACAGAAAAGGCATTCCAGCCTTTCTGGCGCACGCTCCATCCTTTTCATCCCGGTCACCGATGAACATGCAGTTGCCAACGGAAACACCCAATTTTTCAGCCGCAATAAACAACCCTTTTGGATCCGGTTTCAGCCGGTCCACATCCTGATCAAGGGAGCAGACAATCACATCTGCCCATAAGCCCAGGGCACTGATCTTTTGGCTTGCCGGATAATCTGAAAATATCCCGATCCTGATATTCTTTTCCGATAAATACTGAAACAACTGCTGCACACCCTCATACCTGCACAAAGGCAGATATGGAAGCGGCTTTTCAAACATCCATTTTTGAACAACTTCCCGAACCTGTTTCACTGAAACCCCGGAACGCTCAGCACCCCAGGCATACTGTTTTTCTTCAATCCCGTATTCTCCTGAAAACGAATTCTGTTCTCTTGCCCTTCTGAAATCCCAAATAATTTTAAAATCATAAAGGTATGACGGGTGCCATATGGACGCTGCGACCATATCAAATAATATCCGCAAACGCAATTTACTTTGATCATACAACGTACCATCCACATCAAAAATCACTGCCTTCATGCTTTATTCCCTTTGGCTCTCAAGAAAAACTTTTGTTTCAATAGATTATATCCCATTCAATTATCTCAATAACAGAATACCATCCATCACCCAAGCTTTTTCATAAACAGCATGAAAACAATTGCACCAAAAACATAGAACTAAAAAAAACTTGACAGGCAGTATATACTTTTAATATATAAAACCTATATATAAAAAGTATACATTATCCACGAAGGAAAGGGGCATTATGGCAATCAAGTATTCGATTCTTGGATTATTACAATACAAGGATATGCATGGGTATCGCATCAAAGAACATCTGGAGCGGAATTTCGGGCATATGTGGTCTATCAATTACGGGCAGATCTATCCCAACCTGAAAATATTATGCGATGACGGATGGATCCGGATGAAGGATTTCTCCCAGAATGGTGAAAAAGGGCCTCCGCGAAAGCTTTATTCTATAACGAAAAAAGGACGGGAAGAGTTTTTACGCTGGTTGTCCGCCTCACCGGAGCGCGCCATGATTTTGCGTGATCCGTTTCTCATGCGGTTTGTTTTCTTCGGGTTCGGAGACCGGGATAATGCACTGGCTCTCATCGATGCTCAGATTGACATTTATGAGAAACAGATTGTTCGCAGAAAAGACAATCAGCGCAGATGGGATGAATTGGGAATGTATGTTCAACTGGTCGCGGATCTTGGTATTACTTTCAATGAATTGTTTCTCGACTGGCTGAAAAAGGCACGAGCGAGAATCGCAGAAGAGACTCAAAAAGAACGGAAGGCATCATGAGCAATGCAGGAATTTCCCTTGTAACAGGTGCCGCGGGATTCATGGGAAGCCATGTAGTGGAGTATCTATCTAAAAAAGGAGTCCGGGTCCGTGCGACCAGCCGGCCGCGCAGCGACACATCTTTTTTTGATCGTCCGGGTGTTGAATTTGTACCCGCGGATCTGACGCAGCCCTCCTCTCTGGAGCGTTTGTTCGAAGGTGGTGTAGACCGGGTTTTCCATCTGGGTGCCATCTGCAACTTTTCAACACATTATGAAAAATTATACCACACCAATGTTCTGGGAGTCGACCGGTTGACAGACCTGGCCATGCAGCATAATGTGAAATGCTTTGTTCATGTTACTTCAACGAGCGTTTATGGCTACTATCAGGGGAGTCCGTTCTCGGAAAGCTCGCCGCGTCAACCCATGGACGATTATGCCCGGAGTAAAAGGGATGGTGAAGACATTGTATTTGAAAAAATATCCAGAGGGTTTCGGGCCATCATTGTAAGGCCATGCACGGTCTATGGCCCGCGATGCAATGACGGCGCTGGAAAAGTTTTTTCACGACCCAGTAAAATAAAGGCCATTCCCGGCAGCGGACAGCAAAGACTCTCCAATATACGGGCTGAAGATGTCGCTGCCGCGGCAGTCTTTTTATCAGAGAGGGATGATACCCTGGGCCAGGTATACAACCTTTCGGATGATTCACATCCAACTGTTTCAGAAGCACTGAAACTTGCTGCCGTAACCTTTGAAACATCGATTCCTTCTCTCTCTCTTCCGTTGGGGCTGGTGAGGCTTGTCGCCCGGATCGAGGGGGCTTTGTGCCGGATCAACGGCAGAATACCGGAAT
>CAYTGW010000203.1:0-7251 GCA_964437395.1 uncultured Desulfocicer sp. | reverse complement strand
TCCTTTTTGATGGTTTTTTTCAAACAGTTCCGCCTTTTGGATCTGACGTTCCAGGTCAGCGGGGTTGCGGATCAAAAATACGGTTTCTCCTTCTCCTCCCCAGTTGAATTTGAATACCAGCGGAAAGGAAAATATTTGGTTCACTGGATTGGATCGGGTTTTCTGATGATACTGATGGATATCGTTAAAAGTAGTTGTTTGGGGATGAGAGACATTCATCTGCTCAAACAGTCTGATCTGCCCTGTTTTTCCCGGATACTGAAACCGGGCATGGTAATCCGGAAAAACATGTCTGCAATGTCGGGTTGCCATGTCAAAAAGCTCGATTCTGCATCCCTGGGGAAGGATCACCGCGCCTGCTGTTTGAATCGCGGCCCGATCCGATTCATCCGGAAGCCGACCGGCACAGAGAATATTGATATCGGATTCAAAGCACGAGTGAAAAGAGAGGATCATGAATAGCCGAATTTGCGCAAGGCTTTGGTGTCCTTGCTCCAGTTTTTTTGAATGCGGACAAACAGTTTTAAAAAGACCTTTGTTCCCAGCATCCGTTCAATATCTTTCCGGGCATCCTCACCGATTTTTTTCAGTTTGCTTCCGTTTTTTCCAATGACGATTCCTTTCTGGGAGTCCCGTTCCAGATGGATCGTGGCATGTATCCGGATCAGGGCCCCATTTTTTTCTTCTGAGAACTGATCAATGGTGACTGCTGTGGAATAGGGTACCTCCTGCCCGGTAAGCCGGAATACCTTTTCCCGGATCATTTCTGCAACGATAAACCGTTCCGGAGCATCGGTCAGGGTTTCTTCCGGAAAGAACGCGGGGCCTTGCGGTAGAAGGGCTTCCATCTGGGACAGCAATTCATCAATCTGGATGTCATGTTTGGCGGAAATCGGAATGATCGCTTTGAACGGGTAAGCTTTGGACCATTGGTCGATAAACATAAGAACCTGGTTTTTCGGAATCAGATCGATTTTATTCAGGGCCAGGAGAACCGGTTTTTTGACGGGTTCCAGTTGCTGAAGCATATAGGCTTCCGAGTCCGGCAATGGTTTGGAGACATCTGCAATGACCAGAACCATATCGCCGTCACTGATGGCGGCAACTGCTTCATCCACCATCCGGATGCTCAGCGGATCCTTTGGTTTGTGAACGCCTGGTGTATCCAGAAAAATCAATTGGGCCGAAGGCCGGTGAACCACTCCGAGGATACGGTTCCGGGTGGTCTGGGGTTTTTTGGAGGTGATGGAAATTTTCTCTCCCAGCAGATGGTTCAGCAGGGTTGATTTCCCGGCATTGGGCGCTCCGGTAATGGTAATATATCCGGATTTGAAATCTTTTGTCGGATGGTCGGCGGGGTTATTCATTTAGGTTCCCTTTGTTTTTCATCGTCTGCTTGAGGGGTTTCGAGCGGGATGTCCGACTGAACCAGTCGTGTGATTTCATCCCAGACCAGCTCTCTGCCCTGACGGGATTTTGTTGAAAAAAGAAGAAGGTCATTCAAATCCATACCCAGGATTTCCGCAGCCTTCTGATGCTGCAATATCCGGTTGTTTTTTTTGAGCTTGTCTGCTTTGGTCATGACCGGCAGGCATGGGATGTTGTGATGGGACAGCCAGTCCATCAAATCAAATTCATACTGCCCTGGTTCGCGCCGGATGTCTATGATCAGGACAACGCCCCGCAGGGTTTCCCGGCTGGTAAGATAGGTTTCAATCATGGGGCCCCATTCTTTTCTGATTTTTTCAGGCACACGGGCGTATCCGAACCCCGGTAAATCCACAAACATCATGGCATTATTGATCCGGAAAAAATTGATGAGCTGCGTTCTTCCGGGAGTTGAACTGGTTTTCACAAGCTGTTTCCGGTTCAGCAGTGTGTTGATCAGAGAAGATTTCCCCTCGTTGGATTTTCCGGCAAAAGCGATTTCCGGCAACTCAGAAGGCGGGTATTGGTCTTTTTTTACAGCACTTGTGACAAATTCAGCGGATTTGATGATCATGGGTTTCCATTATACTGTTTGAGGTAATGTTCAATCCGGTCCATGCCTTCCGTGATCTTCTCCATGGAGCTGGCATAGGAAAACCGGATATATCCTTCCCCATTTTTTCCAAAATCAATACCCGGCGTAACACCGACATGGGCATTTTCCAGAATGTGAAAAGCCAGTTTATAGGAATCATTGGAAAGATGTTTTGCATTGGCAAAAATATAAAAAGCGCCGGTCGGGGGTACGGTGATTCCAAAGCCCATTTTTTGAAGCCGGCCGATCATATAGAGCCGGCGTTCATTATAAATGGTTTTCATTTTTTCCACATCATCACCCGCCTGTTCCAGCGCGGCAATTCCAGCTTGCTGGACAACCGAGTTTGCGGAGATAAAAAAGTTCTGCTGGATTTTCTGCATGGGACGAATGAACGGACGGGGTGCGATGATATAGCCCAGTCTCAATCCGGTCATGGCATACAGCTTGGAAAAACCGTTCAACACAAAACAGTTGTCCGTAAATTCCAGAATGGAATGGGCACGATCTTCATACACCAGGCCATGATAAATTTCATCCGATATGATGTACGGGGAAAATTGAGCAATGGCCTGCATCCGTTCTTCGGAGAGCAGGTTGCCGGTCGGATTGGACGGAGAATTGATAAAGATGGCTTTTGTTCTGGAAGAGATTTTTTTTTGAATCTCATCCGGCTGGTATTGAAATCCATCTTCTTCATGTACCGGAACAAATACAGGCTGCCCCTGCAGGAAGCGAATAAAATTAGGGTAGCAGGCATAATGGGGATCGGAAACAATCACCTCTTCTTCAGGTTCAAGCAGCGCAGAAAAAAGAAGGAACATGGCAGGCGATGTACCGGAGGTGATCAGAATCTGATCCGGATGGATTTGAACCTTGTAGGTTCGATCATAATATGCACAAATCGCTTCTCTCAGATCCATGCTTCCAAGGCTGTGTGTATAATGGGTATGCCCTTGTTCAAAAGCCTGGATGGCCCGGTCCCGGATACATTGCGGGGTATTAAAGTCCGGCTCACCAACCTCCAGATGGATAACATGAATCCCTTCCCGTTCCATTGCCTGGGCGCGCTCAAGCACATCCATGACAATGAAGGGCGGCATTTCGGTTGCCCTTTTTGCGATATGGCTCACGTATCCCTCCTGTTGGTTTAAAAAAGTCAGATCAGACAACCTTATTCAGGGGATATTCAATAATCCCTTCGGCACCGGCTTTCAGCAGTTTTGGAATCAGCCTTCTGACTTCCCCTGAATCAACCACGGTTTCCACGGAAAACCAGTCTGACTGATACAGGTGGGCAACTGTAGGTGCATTGAGGCTGGGTAATAAAGCCACGATGGCTTTGATTTTTGTTTCCGGAACATTCATCTTCAGTCCAACAAGCTTTTCACCCAAAAGGGAGCCTTTTAAGAGCAGAGCAATCTGTTCGATTTTTTCCCTTTTGCAGGGATCTTTCCATGCATCGTGGTTTGCAATCAACTGGGTGTTGGTCTGCATGAGTTCATGGATAATTCTCAAACCATGCGCTTTGATCGTGCTTTCGGTTTCTGTAATCTCGACAATGGCATCTGCAAGACCGGAGACCACTTTGGCCTCCGTGGCTCCCCATGAAAATTCAACTTTTACAGATACACCCCGTTCTTTAAAATATCTTTTTGTAAAACCAACCAATTCCGTGGAAATGGTTTTCCCTTCCAGATCTTTCAGGGTTTTTACCGGTGAGTCATAGGCCACGGCAAGCACCCAGCGTGCCGGACGGGCACTTACCTTGGAATAGATGAGATCGGAGACCACATGAATGTCTGATTTGTTTTCAGCGATCCAGTCCTTGCCGGTAAGACCGGCATCAAGCGCTCCGTTTTGAACATAATTGGACATCTCCTGAGCACGGCATAAGGCACAATTGATGGAGTCATCATTGATTTCCGGAAAATAACTCCTTCCGCTGACAGTGATTTTCCATCCTGAACGTCTGAACAGAGCGATTGTCGCATCCTGGAGGCTTCCTTTGGGGATTCCCAGTTTTAATATATCCTTCATTTTTTATAAACCTCCTTGGGATCGAAAATAAGCTTTCCCGAAATTTGAATGGAACCATTCTCAATTTTTTTATGAAAACACGACTTGTATCCCGTATGGCAGGCAGCATCTCCAACTTGTTTGACTTTCAGGAGAACCGTATCATTATCACAGTCAATACGGATCTCTCTGACCATTTGAACATGACCTGAAGTCTCCCCCTTGATCCAGAGCTTTTGACGGCTGCGGCTGTAATATGTCGCCCTTCCGGTGGAAAGAGTGGATTCCCATGCTTCTTCATTCATGAATGCAAGCATTAACACTTCACCGGTCTCATAATCCTGCACAATTGCCGGAAGAAGTCCATTCAATTTGCTGAAATCAAGTTTTATTGCCATCATACTCCCCTTTGTATCAAAAATCCTTACTTTTTGTAAAAAATCTTTTTTTTAAGTAATATCCGGGTTATTGTCAATTTGTTTTCTGTAAATGAAAAACAAGATTCAATATAACCATATAACCATTTTGAAAGCAAAATGCGAAAATCATCTATTCTATTCAACGGATTTGCAAGCAATTACATTCAGGTCAGGAATCCCGTCTTGCTTAATAAAGTGATATCTGATACCAAGAAAAGCTTAATAACCGGTTGTTTTATTTGAAACTATGGTGCTTACGCCGGAAGACTCGGCATCTGTTTCAGGATGGGACAGACGGGCAATAACAACCGGTTTCATAATTTTAATCATTATTTGAATTTGTTAGACAGTAATTTTATGTACGGTATGGATATATGACCAAAAAGAAAAGTATGTCACAGATATTGGAAAAGCGGGCTCATAAGGAAGAAAAAGGGTTTGGGGCAAGAATTTTCCACCTTTTTCTGTATATGATGATCTTGTTCTTCATATGTGGTGGATTGACAGCCTCAGGGTACTACTATTATCTCCAGGAGAATTTACCCAAAATAACCTCTCTTAAGGATTATTTCCCCCCTTTGGTTACAATGGTATATTCCGATGATGGGAAAAAGATTGCCGAGTTTTATAAAGAGCGTCGAATACTGGTTCCTTTTTCCCAAACGCCGGAGATGCTGATTAACGCCTTTGTCGCTGCCGAAGATTCTCGGTTTTACAAGCATAAAGGTATTGATTTTTTAAGTGTGATTCGGGCGATGTTTAAAAACATTGAAGCCGGGGAAATTGTTCAGGGTGGAAGTACAATCACGCAACAGGTTACAAAATCTTTTTTGCTCACCCCGGAGAGGAGTTATACCCGGAAAATAAAAGAGGCGATTCTCTCCTATCGAATTGATAAAAGATTTACAAAGGATGAAATCCTGTTTCTGTATCTGAATCAGATTTATCTTGGACATGGTGCATATGGAATTGAAGCTGCTGCAGAAAATTATTTCGGAAAGTCGGTTCAGGAACTGAATCTGGCAGAATGTGCGGTTCTTGCAGGGCTGCCCCAGGCACCGAGCCGGTACTCTCCATTCCGATACCCGGACCGGGCGAGAAAACGGCAGATATATGTTTTGAACCGGATGCTTGCGGAAGGATATATCACGAATATTCAAGCCACGGAAGCCATAAACACAAAGCTGGATATCAAACCCCGTAAAAATTGGTATATCGAAGAAGTGCCCTGGTATACGGAACATGTCAGGCGCTATATAGAGAAAAAATATGGGGAAGCCGCCTTGTATAATGAAGGTTTTAAAATATACACAGCAGTCAATGTAGACATGCAGAGAATTGCAACACAGGAAATCGAGAAGGGCCTCAGAGAATTGGACAAACGCCATGGATATCGTGGGCCGATTCGTCATCTGCCACAAGATGAAATCGAAGGTTTTACTCAGGAGCTTCAAGGAGCGATGGATACAACCCCCCTGGAGCCGGGAACAATAACGCAGGCAATTGTAATCGATGTCGATGATATCAATTCATTTGTTACGGTTCGAATCGGTAACAGACTTGGCAGGATTAAAAATGAAGGACTGTCCTGGACAGGGAAACCGAACGGCGCACTTCGTATTGGTGATGTGATTAAGGTTGGATTAACGGCCATGTCCGAAGAGGAGGATTTATGGGAATGTTCCCTGGAACAGGACCCGATCGCAGAGTCGGCCCTTTTGTGTATTGAAGCGGAAACAGGCTATGTCAAGGCAATGATCGGGGGGAAAAGTTTTCAAAAAAGCCAGTTCAACCGTGCGTTCCAATCCAGACGCCAGCCTGGATCTGCTTTTAAACCTATTGTTTATGCAGCAGCCCTTGATAAAGGATATACAGCAGCAACTGAAATTTTAGATACGCCTATTGTATTCAAGAATATAGAACATGATTTTACCTGGAAACCCAAAAATTATGAGGATAAATTTTTTGGACCTACCCTGCTGAGAAACGCACTGGAGCAATCTCACAATATTGTGACCATCAAAATTTTGCAGGGCATCGGAGTTGAATATGCGATCAAGTATGCAGCCAAATTAGGGATTACATCAAATTTAAGCCATAACCTGTCCATTGCATTGGGATCTTCCGGAGTATCTCTTCTGGAAATCGTGAATGCCTATTCTGTGTTTGCCAATGCTGGAAATCGGGTGGATCCGATCTTTATTACGAAAATTGTGGATCGTGACGGGACTGTTCTTGAAGAAAATCTTCCAAAAAGGGAGAGAGTGATCAGTGAGAGCACCGCATATGTTATGACAAGTCTGTTGGAAGGTGTTGTGAAAAATGGCACAGGCCGACGTGTCGGGGCTCTGAATCGCCCTGTTGCAGGCAAAACCGGAACAACGAATGACCTCTATGATGCATGGTTTATTGGATATACTCCAGAGTATGTTACGGGTACGTGGGTCGGGTTTGATGATGAACGGACCTTGGGGAATGGAGAAACCGGTTCAAAGGCGGCAAGTCCGATCTGGCTTGGGTTTATGCAAAGAATCCTGGAGGGCAAACCGGTTCGAGTTTTCCAGGTGCCCAAAGACGTCGTATTTGCACAAATTGATGCTGATACGGGAAAGCTTCCCATTCCTGAGTCGAAAAGAACAATATTTGAATGCTTTAAAGAAGGAACTGTTCCGACAGAGTATTCCCAGAAAGCGGATTCCATGACAGAAGCGGAGCATTTTTTTAAAACCGATTTCTAAGGTTGTTTACCCATTTTTTTTTGGATTTATAGTTCGTTTTATAAATTCCTGT
>CAYTGW010000202.1:6622-7251 GCA_964437395.1 uncultured Desulfocicer sp. | reverse complement strand
CATCTTGCATAAAATGCCTTAAAGGATTGGGCCAGTCAAGAGTTATTTATACCTGCTTTGGAAAATGGAAATGGAAACTCCCTTTTTATCTTTAAAAACATTGTGTATATTGGATGAACCGTTCCAAAGTTGATTTTTCCATTCATTAATCCTGGACAATATTAATAGATTATTGATAGAATAACCTCATTTGTTTCAGATGAAGGCATATTCATATATTGGGATGCGATCAACATGTTTTTAAACCAGTCAAAAATAGATATTTTATCTGCTTATAGTATTTTATTTGATTCAAGTGTCAATTTTTCTGCAACATACCTGAATGCGTTGCAGCCGGATGAGCTGAAAACCGCATTTCGAAAGAAAGCACTTGCAACTCATCCGGACCGATCCACGACACTTGGGCTGGCAGAGTCGGAATTGCAGGTCCGATTTCAAGAGGTATCAAAGGCATATGAAGTACTAAAGTTCTATGTGACAAAGAAGAAGGAAAAACCCTTGGCCAATCCGGTTAATCGGGCCGGAGTACGAAAAGCAGAAAATTTTACAAGGAAAAAGAATTGTGAAAAGAAATGGAAGGAAGATCATTCTTTTCATTTCAAGCTTCCGTACCGCAGGCTCAAGATCGG
>CAYTGW010000202.1:0-6612 GCA_964437395.1 uncultured Desulfocicer sp. | reverse complement strand
TGACAAAGAAGACGGAGAAACCCTTGGCCAATCCGGTTAATCGGGCCGGGATAAGAAAAACAAAGAATAATGAAAAGAAGAATTGTGAAAGGAACTGGAAGGAAGATCATTTTTTTCAAGGCAAGCTTCCGGACCGCAAGCTCAAGATCGGCCAATTCCTGTACTATTCAAAAATCATATCATGGCAGACATTAATTGAAGCGATCGTATGGCAAAAAAAACAACGACCGCTTTTTGGGCAGATTGCCAGAGATTGGGGCTATTTGACATCCGAAGATGTTGTGAGGATCATCAGCCGGAAGAGTTATCAGGATCGGTTTGGCGATTATGCATTACGGAATGGGTACCTGACATCCTTCCAGCAGATGGCAATTGCAGGAAGACAGAGAATTTGCCAACCCTTGATCGGCAGTCATTTTATCCGCAAAGGTGTCGTTACGGAATTCCAGTTGAAAATTTTAAGTGAACGGGTTCAGTCACACAATATGAAATATTGGAATTTGAGAGATCAACGATAAGCAGAAAGTTTATGTCATTAAATATTGGGCTTCCTTGAATTTGATCATTTCATAGATCATCTCATTGGTAGACACCCCTATTCCGTGTTGTTTCCCAAGTTTCACAACCGCTCCGTTCAGTGCATCGATTTCGGTTTTCTTTTTTGCCTTGATATCCTGGAGTGTGGATGCTTCATGTTTTGCGGTTGCAGGAATAAGGGTGTTCAGAAATATATCAAGATATTCATCCGCGGTACTCCAATTGGTTTGATAGGGAGTGCTCTCCAGAACCAGATAAATCTCTTCAATGATTTTTTTCATGATCAGCCGGGTATGCCTGGATTCACCCAGTTTACCGTAGGGGACATTAAAAATCGCCCCTAATGGATTCAAGGCACAGTTGTATAACATTTTGGACCACATATCCCGTGTAATATGGCTGGTCGGTTTGCAGGGTATCCCTCCTTTTGAGATGGAAGTGCATACATTCTTCAAACCATCGGCAGGGACAGCAAAGATGCTTCCGATATGGATTGCATCCACATGAACTGTGATTTCGACATGGTTTGGGGCGGGTCTGCTGAATCCGGTAATTACCCTTGCATTAAAAAGTTTTGTGTTGTCAAAATAGGATGAGAAAATTTCTGCATTTCCCCAGCCGTTTTGACATAGCACAATGATCGTATTCTTTCCTGTTAGTAAAGGTTTATCGGCCAGACTTTTGGCAACGTTATCAGAGTCAAAGGATTTTGTGCAGACCAATATATAATCATAGCTGGTTTCAGGTCTTATTTCGTCAACAGACTCAAAAGTGCGGAACTGATTTGGGGCTGCATGAAAGGTTCCAAACACACCCGTTCGGGCAAGGCCGTTTTTTTGTAAGGATTCGGCGGTTGGTTTCCTCGCAATAATATCAACTTTTTCCTGGGTCTTGATCAGGCAACTGGCAAGACCGAGTCCGACAGCCCCGCCACCGTAAATAAGTATATTCATACAGGGCACCTAATCATAAGCAGGTCTATCCTGTCAAGGAAGAGGTGGAAAAAGGCGGATAATCAACGGATATCAGGTAGAGACCATGTGGGGGGGCGGTGGCACCTGCATTTTGTCTGTTTTTTGAGCACATAATTTTTTCCATATCCTCTGGTAAAATTTTTCCATGTCCCACCTCAACCAGCGTTCCGACCAGGTTGCGGACCATATACCGCAAAAAACCGTCGGCCTTGATTGTGAAAAGCAGAAAATTGTTTTCTGTTTCAGTAATGTCTGCATGGAAAACAGTACGAATCGTGTGGGATCTTGGACTGCCTGTGGCTTCAAATGCTTTAAAATCATGTGTGCCGAGAATATGATGTATGGTTTTTTTCATCTGGTTCAGATCCAGTTTTTTCCGGATAAACCATGAAAATTGCCGGCCCACAGCGATCGGCAGGTCCTTATTATATATCTTATATTGATAGGTCTTGCTGATAACATCATATCGGGCATGGAAGCTGCTATCGGCCTCTTTGCAGGCTCGGATGACAATGTCTCCTGGAAGAAGGCTGTTGAGACCTTTTAATAATATCTGGGGGGAAAGTTTTGTCTCACAATGGAAATTGGCTGTCTGACCCAGTGCGTGAACGCCGGCATCCGTACGTCCGGATCCGATCAAGGTAACTTTCTGTTGGGTTATGGCGGAAATCGCGGTTTCAATTTCTTCCTGGATGGTCGGTTCATTCTTCTGCCGCTGCCATCCATGATATGCACTCCCATCATATTCAATTGTAAGGGAAAAATTTTTTTTCATCTACAAACGGTCACAGGGGATGTTGGCCAATTCATTTTCCAGAATTTGATCCATGAATTCAGCATATTGTTGAACTGAGAATTTTGTACTGCACTCCGTGCAGTAGAGAAAGACCTGTTTTCATAATTTTTTGAGGACAAGTTTCCCGTTGCATTTGATGCATGAAAGAGTTGATCTTCTCATTTTTTTCCTGCTTTCCTTTGTTGCAGTATATAAGTTTATTTGTTAGTAAGTCCAAAACAATACAACCGTATTGCCAAGTCTTTTGTTTATTTCAATACAGTATAATTGAAATTGTTATAACATAAAAAGAAAGAGGTTACCAGAAAGCGTAACAACCGATCCTGATTTTGATGTAAGATATTTGTTCAATATTATCGTAATGGGGCGACATGAAATGAAAACGGAAATCTATACCTGTCCTGGCTATACGTTCAGCGGTTGTGCATCCGGATTGAAAAAAAACGGAGAAAACGATCTGGGGCTGATTTACTCTGAAACAGAAGCATCCGCCGCTGGCGTGTTTACAAGGAACCGGGTTCGGGCGGCAAGTGTAAAACTCGATATGGAGCGAATTCAGTCCGGAAAGTGTCAAGCCATTATTGCCAATAGCGGCAATGCCAATTGCTGTACCGGAGAGCAAGGGGAACTGGATAACCTGTCCATGACCCGATTTGTTGCATCTGAAATGGGAATCCCCGAGGAGATGGTCCTTGTCGCGTCCACGGGTGTTATCGGGAAACCCTTGCCCATCCAGAAGGTTGAGGCATCTGTCCCGGAGTTGGTAAGATTGCTGTCTCGTAACGGAATTTCAGAGTTCGCCAAAGCGATCATGACAACCGATACGGTTCCCAAAATCGTTACCGGAAAAGGGGAGATCCATAATACATCCTTTACGATTACAGGGGTTGCAAAGGGATCTGGCATGATTCGGCCGGATATGGCAACCATGCTCTGTTTTGTTTGTACGGATGTTGCTTCAGACCCGAAGCTTCTTCAGGAAATGCTGTTAAAAAGTGTTGAGCGATCCTTTAACCGAATCACGGTTGATGGTGATACAAGCACCAACGATATGGTGCTTCTTCTGGCCAATGGCGTATCCGGAGCTGTAATCCGGAATCATGATCAGATATCTGTTTTTCAGAATCAGCTTGATCAGGTGCTTTCAACGCTTGCAAGGATGGTGGTGAAAGACGGTGAGGGCGCAACCAAACTGGTTGAGATCAAAGTGGAAGGTGCAAAATCAGACCATGATGCAAGGTGTATCGCAGAAACCATAGCGCAATCCAACCTGGTCAAGACCGCACTTTTTGGTGAGGATGCCAACTGGGGAAGGATTATTGCAGCAGCCGGCAGAGCCGGTGTTGAGATAATGCCGGAAAGGATGGACATTTTTTTTAATGATGTATGCATGGTTCAAAATGGAATCAGCTGCGGGCCGGCTGCTGAGGCTGAAGCAACAAAGGTCTTGAAAACATCGGAGTTTGTGATTCAGGTAAAGCTGAATATGGGGAAAGGGAATAGTTCTATTTTAACATGTGATTTTTCGATTGACTATGTAAAGATTAATGCGGATTACAGATCCTGATCCTTGTGTTTTTATGCAAGGGCTTTCATTATATTCTAACATGGATTTATTATCTGTTGAAAAATGGTATTGATGCGTTTACAGAAATTTCTTTCTGCCGCAGGGGTTTGCTCCCGGAGAAAAGGGGAGGAATATATTCAGGCAGGCAAAATTACAGTTAACGGAAACGTTGCCACCCAACTGGGTTCCAGGGTCGATACAGACAAGGATCGTGTTGAATTTCAGGGAAACCTGGTGACACTGACCCAGAAAGAGATCTATATTGCCTTACATAAACCAATGGGATATGTAACTTCCTGCAACCAGAAAAATCAGAAGATTGTTTTAGATTTAATTGGTGTAAAAGAGCGTGTTTATCCGGTTGGAAGGCTTGATAAAGATTCAACCGGACTATTATTATTGACCAATGATGGAAGCCTTCACCAGAAACTTTCACATCCATCTTATAATCATGAAAAAGAGTACGATGTGTCTGTTGAATTGCCGATTTCGGACAAGGATCTTCAACGCATGTCAGAAGGGGTATGCGTACTGGGTCGGAAAACACGATCGGCGATTGTGACAAGAAGGTCTGAAAAAAGAGTACAGATCATTTTAAAAGAGGGGCGGAACCGCCAGATCCGGCGCATGGTAGAGGAAATCGGGAATCGGGTAACAAAACTGAAGCGGGTCCGTATCGCTACTATTTCATTGGGGGAATTGAAAGTGGGCAAGTGGAGATATCTTACCAAAAATGAAATTAAAACATTAAGAGGCCAATAGCAGGCATTATATTATATTTATTTCCGGAGGCAATCAATGGTTACTATCGAGTCATTACTATCAAAAACAGACAGGATTGCAGTTGTTGGATTGGGATATGTCGGACTCCCCCTGGCAGTACATCTATCAAAAATTTTTGATGTAACCGGGTTTGATCTGAAATCAGAAAGAATTAAAGAGCTTATGAAAGGATATGACCGAACCCTTGAGGTGCCGGATCAGGAGTTGAAGCAAGCGAATATTACCTATACCGATAATCCGGAGAAGCTTTCCGAGTGCCGGCTGATTATTGTCGCTGTTCCAACCCCGATTGACGAATATCGAATTCCGGATCTCTATCCGGTGCGCAGCGCCTCGGAGCTGGTCGGAAAACATATGAAAAAAGGGAGCTGTGTTGTTTTTGAATCCACAGTATATCCGGGAGTTACAGAAGAGATTTGTGCTCCCATCCTTTCAGAACAATCCGGACTTGAATTCAGGAAAGATTTTACCCTTGGTTATTCTCCGGAACGTATTAATCCGGGGGACAAGGTACATACGGTTGATAAAATCACCAAAATTGTTTCAGGCTCTGATGATACGACATGCAGATTGCTGGCAGATGTTTATGGGAAAATTGTAAAAGCAGGTATACACAAGGCGTCTTCGATTAAAGTTGCTGAAGCGGCAAAGGTCATTGAAAATACACAGAGGGATCTGAACATCGCCCTCATGAATGAGCTGGCATTGATATTTGATCGGATGAAAATTGATACCACAGAAGTTCTGGAAGCTGCGGGCACCAAATGGAATTTTCTGAAATTCAAACCCGGTCTGGTCGGAGGTCATTGCATAGGCGTTGATCCTTATTATCTTACTTTTAAAGCAGAGTCTTTAGGGTATCATCCGGAAATGATCCTGGCAGGGAGGAGGATCAATGATGGAATGGGGAAATATGTTGCTGAGCGTGTCGTTAAAATGCTGATCCGGGCAAGAAGAAAGGTTCATCAGGCAAGAGTTGCTGTTCTGGGAATCACATTTAAAGAAGATGTCCCGGACCTTCGCAATTCAAAAGTAATCGATATTATCAAAGAGCTTATGGATTATGGTGTGGAGGTACTCGTGCATGATCCATTTGCAGATCCAAAGGAAGCTTTAAAATATTATGGTATCCAGATGAATGAACTGGATCGTTTAAAAGATGTTGATGCAGTCGTTCTTGCGGTTGCACACGCTCAATACAAAGAGCTTGGAATGAAAAAATTATCCGGGCTTTGCGGAGATGATCCTTTGCTGATCGATGTCAAGGGAGTGTTTGGTCCTGAACAGGCAAAGGAATTAGGTATAACTTATTGGCGTTTGTAAAATTGGTTGACAAATACATTTAGATATACCATATATCGATTCACAAAATGTTATAAACTACTAAATATGGTTTTTTGGTAAAGGTCAGCCTACTTCGTAGCTGTAATGATCCCGATAGCATAAAGTAAATTTATTAATTATAAATACAATTTCCCTTTTGCTTTGTGTTCGATCTCAATCTTATAAATCGCGTGGACTTCATGTTGCTTTTTACATCCTGTCAAATCAAAAATTATGCTGTATCCGTATTATTGACTGTAATTCTTCTGATTGTTTCATCAAATGTCGTGGCCGCCCAGGTTAAGCTTGGATGGGATCAAAGCAGTGAATCCAATGTTGTCGGATATAGAGTCTATTGCCGTATGGCGCACGAGGATTATGATTATGAGAGACCAATCTGGTCCGGCACTGCTAACAATTGCGTTATCCGTAATCTGGAAGAAAACACAAATTACTATTTTGTTGCAAGGGCATTCACTTACTCTGGAGAGGAAAGTGAGGATTCTACGGAGGTTGAATACGACTATGAATATGGCAGCAGTGGGCTGGATAACGATATCAATGTGGATTTGGGGTATGAAGGAAATAATAACTCCGCTGGAATAGGAACCAACAGTGCAGCAGACGGCGGG
>CAYTGW010000201.1:0-7271 GCA_964437395.1 uncultured Desulfocicer sp. | reverse complement strand
CCGGGTATCATCGGAGAGGGAGATGATTTTTCGAAAAAACGCTTTACGTCCAGCAACACCCGGGGTATCTGGTTTATCGATTTCCGAACATACCTGAAAAATCGCCTCTTTGATATCCTCTTCATCATACTTTCCGGACCGGATAAATTCCGCTGCCCCTTTGAAAGCATTCAGGGTCTGCAAAATATGAGGATCACGATAGGAGGCATAACCGAACAGACCGTCTTCGGAATTGTAAACAGCAAATCCTCCATATGCACCTCCCTTTTCACGGATCTCCCGGTGGAGATACATGGAACGTATCAATTTGGATATGACCGAAAGAACCGGTGCATCCGGATGGTTCATTCTGACGGTCTTAAACATCCCTGCGACAAAAGATACGGCAGAGGAGGTACTCCACGCTTCCCTCGGAAGCTCCGAATCCATTGGAATCAAAGGCATCCTGAAAAAATCGGATGCTCCATCCGGAATCCCTTCATAAACAGATTGAACAAAATCAATACCGGATGACAACATGCTTTCATCTCCGATGAGCGCTGTTCTGAGATTTGCGGATTGAAACAATGACTTTCCGATCCGGGAGAGATCCTGCGCCAACTTCTGAAGCTCTGCATCTGTCTGTTGTGTTCCTGTAAATTTCCGTGTGATGCTCTGTATTGTTTTTAACTGATGCACACCGTTCCACAATTCACCCAGAGCGGCTGACAATGTGAAGTTTCTGGATGCCAGAGATATGGCCAGTCTGTGTCCATTGTTGACAATCATGGATTCCATGCCGGCCTGGTATTCCAGCAGTAAAGTCTTTAACCGGTTCAGGTCGGAAAAATCCACCTTACCGAAAAGCTCAGCAATGATCTCGAACATCTTCTCAAGGTTGCGAACTATGCATTTGCCTCCAAAAGATACAAACGGCAGGCTCTCATTGTTTGCGCTGAAGCTTGTCCGTGCCTGTGGTGACAGACCAAGACCACCGGTATACAAATCGATCAACTGAGCCATCTCCGAATAATCATGATCTTTTGTCCCGACCCGAGTAAAAGAAGAACAGAAAAACGGCAGCAGAGGGATCAGATCCTTTTCCACTCCTCCGGCTCCGGCTGCCGCAGAAAAATAAAAAATTCCGGATGTGGGCTGTTCATAACATTCCGGCAATGCATCCGGATAGGCGCCCGACGCTTTTACGATGGAGACATCCGGGGGGATATCCTTCCGTGAAAGGGTTGGAAGACAGGACAGGTCTTCTTCCGTATCCTGTAACCGGACCAGCTTTTCCGTATACTGCTTGATGGTTTCCAGATCTTTTGGATTGAGTTTTTCCTGTATCGCTTCCAGCTCTTTCTGCACACGTCTCTTCTCTTCTTCAGCCATCTGACCATCCGGTTTGAGCAAAAGGCGGACACGATGGTTGTTATCCAGAAAATATTGCTGGATCTTGTTTTCAAAAAATGGTTCCCTGGCAAGTTTTTCCCATATCTGATTCAAATCCGAATCCAGCAGCAATATTTTTTCCGGATCTCCTCCGTGAAACCAGTTACTGGACATGGTGAGTAACAGTTTGATGCCATATGGATGGGGGGAGTTTGTCACTTCTTTACGATGGAATTCGATCTGATGGATCGCGGATTCAATCAACTGCCGGGGCACTCCTTCTTTTACCAGATCATTCAAAACCTTAAAGATCAGTTCTTCAATCCGGTCTGCACTTGCCGCAGACACGCCTTTGAGCCCGCAGGAAAAAAGCGTATCCCGGTTATCCGCATCAAACCCGGTACCATCGCTCAAAGCGGTTCCAATCCCTGACTCGATCAAGGCCTTCCGCAAAGGGGATGCGGAATTTCCGAGCAGGATCTGTTCCAGGAGAAAAAGTGCCAGAATTTCAAAAGAATCCTTGATATCGGCTGTCAGCCAGGCCACAGCTACCTGACACTTTTTGGAATGATCTTCCGCCGGATCCAGCGGGTATGAATAGGATACCTGAACAGGTTTCTTCCATCGGGGTTGAGATGGAACATCGGTTTGAGGGTCGATTGAATCAAAATGGCTGAGAATTTTCTCTTCGATCAACCGGAGATGATCCTGTAACGGCATGCTCCCGTATGTATAAAAAAAAGAATTGCTCGGATGATAGTACCGTTTATGGAACGCTTTCAACTGTTCATGGGTCAGTTCCGGAATAACAACCGGATCGCCACCTGAGTTAAACCGGTAGGTTGTTTCCGGATACAGGGCGTTTAAAAGGGATCGGACCATGACCTGATCCTGAGAGGACATGGCGCCCTTCATTTCATTATATACCACTCCTTTGTAAGCCAGTTTGGAATGCTCATCCAGCTCCATGCGATGCCCTTCCTGCATGAAACTGAGAACCTCAATATTCGGAAAAAAAGCAGCATCCAGGTATACATCCATCAGGTTATAATAATCTTTTTGATTCTGAGTCGTAAACGGATACATGGTCCAGTCCGATGCCGTAAATGCATTCATGAATGTATTCAAGCTTCTTTTGATCATGGAAAAAAAAGGATCGCGTACCGGAAATTTTCTGGAACCGCACAAAACCGTATGTTCCAGAATGTGTGCAACACCCGTTGAATCCTTTGGAACGGTCTTGAAGGACACTGCAAATGTGTTTTCCCTGTCCTCATTTGCAATATGGTTGTGCTGTGCTCCGGTTGCTTTGTGCAGCAACCGATAGTAAAAAGCGTTGATCTCATCAAGCCTGGCGGTTCGAGTAACCACATAGCCGCCAATCACATTTCCTTCATGCAATGCAATATTTCCGGTTGTAGAATGATTTTTCATATTGGATTGAGGTACTCCTTCTATTTATTTAATAATTCATTGGAAACTTTAAACTCTAACCACAATTTTTTTGATTTTCCGGCCTGTACGGTCTTTCAAGCCTCCTTTTTGATCACGGACGAAGGGCATGGCATCAAAGGGGGAATGGTAAAAATGGTTCAAGCAAGCGTTCAATCCCTACTGAATCCGGGCATAAAAGTCAAGTTCCGAATCCGGGCATGGCAGGGTAAACGGCATTTGGAGTGCTATCTTATTAAATTTCCCAAAATTCATTCTCTCATCTCTTAATCTCCAATGACACTCGTTAATACCGCTTCATGAATAATTTTAAGACTGCGTCGTTCAAACTTATGAATAAGGGGAGTCTCCCCTAATCCATTCAGACAGTGAACGACTCCGCTATAAAATCATTCATTCCGCTCAACTCGAACTTGTCATTTTTTCAAATATAGCCAATCATTTTATTTCCGTAGGGGCAAACCCTTGTGGTTGCCCGTATTGCCCGCAATTATAAATGACAACTGGTAAAATCTGTCACAAAAAAACGGGTGGCCACAAGGGCCACCCCTACGCTACGCGGTTAAATTTTATCATAACCGTTCGGCTCAAGAATCGACGATGACTGAAAATAAAAGCCGGAACAAACGAGTTGTCTGTCAAGAAATCTGAATCAAAGACGGAAGTTTTACTTTTTTACATATTCCGATCTGTTGGAGAAGTTTTTTCTTGACAAGCTAAGACCATATAGAGGTTATGCCGTCTTTTTCAGTAATTTATAATCGATTTCAAGTTCATAAGAGAGAATTGTTTTGATGTTCATTTTTTGGGAAGCATGAAGAATTTCGATGCCAACTATTTTATTTTCAGAAGTTGTTTCCAAATTGACACCTTCAGAAATTTCAATCACCCCATCAGGTTTTTGAGTCCCTAATTTTATATAGATAGCATCAACTTCTTTGTCGTAATGCACTTTCATTTTTTTCTTCCTTTCTTCAAAGGGTAATTTGTTATGACTGACACAGTATCCTTTTTGACAGATACAATGATTTTTAATGTAGAAGTGTCGGCATTCAATCTGCCTCCAACAGCAGTCAGGTAAAAAATTTCGATATGTCTCAGCTGGATGATAGATAAAAATTGGTTTAACTGAGCCGCCCTGTTACGGCCCGAAAGTATGATTACCAATATATATGGGGATTGTAAATAGTTTGTTCCGGAGGCTTTTTGATTGCGAGTAGACATCATCTTCCAGGCCCCGGAAAAGCTGCATGCATTCCTTAATCCGAAATCGGAGGTCTCTCTCCTGATTCAGTATACGGACAATCCGGAATGGGTGTATGAAACCGTTAAAAACAGAACCCCCATTATCCACCATCACGATCCGTCCCCTTTCTCTGACTTCAGGAGTCCATACAGAGCCCGGCACCTGGGCAGTTGCGTTTCTTCCGGTTTCTGGAGATACGTTACCTGACTAGCCAAAAACGATGAATTAAATACTGTGTCCCCAGAACTCCATGTGACGAGGAGTGAATACCGGTTTTCATTATCGAACTCTCTTAAAACCACTTTTTTGCTGTCCAAAAGATGGTTTTAAGACCTTAAGCTGTCCCACTTTTAACGGCTATTTTATTAATTTTCAATCAGTTAGTTTGGTCTGACTATCCCCCCCCGAGATTTCGAGATTTTGGGTATTTCATATTCCGATAGCAGGAGTTTTGAAAAAGATAGAACATTGGGATTCTTCCAGAGAAACTGTATTTTTTATGAAAAATCAATTGAGTGGAGGTTTTTGGGTGATCGCAACGATAGATGTCAGATTTTCAGAAAGTCTATTTTTTGGAATGTTTGATTTACCGATCTCAGAGGTGAGCCTTCAAAAAAATACAGATCTATGATTCCAATCGCTGAATGTTAACAGTGTAATCATGTAATAAGCAAAAAGGGGTCTATCCGCTCAGCCTGTTGGGCCTCATGATAGAATCTTTTTCCTATATATTAATGAGGTTTAATGAAAAATAGCACAGGAAAACATTGCCGTTCTCAAAAATAAGGGTAGAGCCATTTCTGACTCTACCCTTGCCTCACTATTTGTTACTTCTATCCAGATAGGGCTTAAAGCGAAAAGCCAAAGTGGCCAGGATGAGCTTAGAACTGCTGCAAATAAGAACTCGATCACTTTTTTGATATTCGTGACAAGTAGAGGATATAGCCTATTTTTTGTTCCGTCTTCTTGCAACACCAAACAATCCCACGAGACCCGTACCGAAAAGAAATATGGACGCTGGAACAGGCGTTGGTGTGAAGTTTACGTTATCTATCTCCGTAGCGAACCAAGGGGTGCCAACTCTGAACCATTCGATGCCCTGAAAGCTATCCCCAGAAAAAGAAAAAGTTTGAAATCTAACTCCAGGGAGATTCTGGTGTATCCCGAGGGATGTCTCGACAAATCTTAAATTTGTGTGTCCATTAGTTAATAAATCGAAGCTAATTAGATCGAATTTGGAATTGTCGACCATACGGAACTCAACATATTCGTTGGTACCGTGAAAGTATAATGCATTTCCACTAGGGTTCCAACCAAGATGATCAGCGATAGATGAGTAATGGGAATACGATTTTACAACCATGTCGCTTTCAGTATATGTCTCGCCGAAGGCGATGGGACACTCTGGGCCGACGTCGAACGTCATGGAAGCCGCCATACCCGTGCTTGGAGTCATGAACAGGACATTGAATAATAACATTAAAATTAATACGGCACTAAAAAATCTTCTCATCAGAATTTCCCTCACTTTCTGTAATAATTTTTAAGTTAAACAATCAAAAAGAATCATCTCAGAGTTATTTGTCCAATCTTCTTCTGATTCCAATAAGACCGATAAAACCGGAGCCTAAGAGCCATACAGCGGCTGGGATAGGTACTGGGGCTGTATCGGTAGAGTAAAACTTTATCATAGGCCTAGTCCAGGCAATGGGTCCAATGTTCCAAATTCCATCTATGTTCATCGCTGCATATTCTGTAATAATATTACCTTGAGAAGCAAAATGGCTTCCTGTAGTGAGTTGAGAATACCAACCAACCCAATAATCATTTCCAGTTACTAATGAAACTGATGAAGTAAATTGACTTCCCTGAAAACCACTGCCACCTGATAGTTGGAAAGTTGTTTCACCTAATATATTTCCAGGCACTCCCCCCAAATCTTCTCTAACTCTTACAATAAGATTTCCAATACCTGAATTTGTAAAGAAATCAACTTCTTCCAGGTTGTAAGATAAGCTTGGGGTATACAAAAATGTAACTTCTTTCATTGGATCACATGTCCAGTCAGGATCAACTGTCTCAAAATCATTTATACCCTCTATATATACTGGAGCCGATTGAGCTATAGAACCAAAACTTAAAAATAAGAATATAACAAACAACATACAGTATTTATTCATTTTTTCTATTTTCTCCTATATTTGTTGTTTAGCGAAATAATGATTCCTTGCTGATGTTTGATTGTTATTTGTTTAATCTCCTTCTAATCCCGACAAGACCGATTAGACCCGAAGTAAAAAGCCAAATAGCTGCTGGGATTGGAACGGGGCTTTTTTCTATTAGTGCACCGATACCTGCACGTCTCGGATCTCCACTTTTCATATCAGCCCATTTACCTGCGCCACCATAATTAAAAATTCCATAGTTTTCGGGCTGTCCGTAATAGGTATTGTTAGGTTCAGTTGAAGCCCAGTTAGTATATGTGACTGGTTCGTCAGTAATCCAAACCCATGTTCCTTCTTGTGCTTCATCAGTAAAGCCTATCCACGACGCACTCAAACCGAAAGTATCTACAAGCCACTGATTTTCTGCGGCATCGCCAATGGTTACCAAATGAGCATCATAGTCGTTCTGAGCAATATTTTGTGCTTGCCAGAAATCATTTGGAACTGCGATTCGATCATAATAGTGCCCATTTGTAGGATTTTGAATCCATGCTGCATTTGAAACTCCGAGGGTTGCTAAAAGAAACATCATTGCAATAAAAATTGATTTAAGCTTCATATTTTTTCCTCCTTTAAAAATTTAATTAGTGTTTGAACGGTAATAACCTTCTTTCCATTTGTGTTTATTTTTGAATCCTCCGCCTGATCCCAACAAGACCGATCAGACCGGAACCAAAAAGCCAGATTGCGGCTGGTACAGGAGTTGGTATAGCATAATCTAATTTTGCACTAAAAAGCATTGTTGAATTTTTATAGACTGATATTGAACTAATATCAAAAAGTGAGAGATCAATATTTTCTGGCAATGAAGTAAGGGAGTTTGGTGTAAAAATTGACTTGGCATAATCATAAAAAAAGAAATTGTTTGCTACGGTATTAGTACCGGTATTGTTATTAGGTGATATTATAGAAAAAGTAGGATTATAATCAATAATACCAAAAAAATCATACCCTAAACGTTTTTCTGCGCTTACTCG
>CAYTGW010000200.1:0-7279 GCA_964437395.1 uncultured Desulfocicer sp. | reverse complement strand
AGCATACCCGCTGGAACGGAGACACTCCCCTGGTCGACCCCATGTGCGGTTCCGGAACCCTGCTTTGCGAGGCTCTGATGCACTGCTGCAACATTCCTCCTGGTATTTTCCGGAAAAAATTCGGATTTGAATCTCTCCCTGATTTTAACCGGTCTCTCTGGATACAGACCCAAAAACAGGCGGATGAAAAGATACAACCCCTGACCCGCGGCCGGATATCCGGAAGCGATATTTCAGAGCAGGCAGTCCAGGCATCCAGAACCAACCTGATGGGAATTCCCCATGGAAATCAGGTAATCGTTCAAAAATCCGATTTCAGAGAAATCCCTGAATTGGAAAACCGGGTCATTGTAACCAATCCCCCCTATGGAATCCGCATGGGCACCAAGATCAACCTGGATGAGTTGTATAAAAGCCTCGGAGATTTTTTAAAACAGAAATGCAAAGGCTCAACCGCCTATATCTATTTTGGTGACCGGAAATTTATCAAACAGATCGGTTTAAAACCATCATGGAAAATACCGATCAAAACCGGAGGGCTGGATGGACGGCTGGTCAAGTATGAAATGTATTGAATTTGATACACACGGTCACGAATTTGCCCCGTGATTGGCCAGATGGTTTTACGGAATGGTGCTGGTCGATTGATTGAATCCCAATGGATGGGCTCGCTTCATCATCTCTTTAAAAGAGAGCAGATCTTTCTCCTGCGGAAATCTGGCAATTGCCTCATCCAGGATTTTCATGGATTCTTTCTTAAAACCCAGCAATGACAAGGCTTCTGCATATCCTTTTGCATAATCCACATTTTCAGGCAAAGAATCATATTTTTTCTGATAGAGCAGCAATGCCACCTCATAACACTTTCTGGCGAGTTCTTCCTTTTGCATTTTTTTATAAACCATCCCCTTGCTCAGCCATGCGGGTGCAAATTCCGGATCTTTCTTTGTGGCCTCCTGCAAAAGCGCCAGGGCTTCGCCATACTGCCTCTCAAATGAGGCCATGTTTGCCTGAAGCCACAATGTTTTTACAGAGCCTGTTTCCGCGTGTGAGCATGAAAAAAGAAAAATCATGACCAGCAGAAACAAACCATTTTTTTGATTCTTTTTAAAACCTGTCCACATGATATTTAAAAACAATAGACGTCCTAATTACATCATTCGCGAATTATGACAGATCTTTAATGATTTTGAGGATAGTCTGTTGCATGGGGTCAATGTATGTATTGCATACATGAAAGATGGCCTCCGCATCCACCTCAAAATAATGGTGGCTGATTATGTCCCGCAAGCCTTTGACCTTTTTCCAGTCAACCTGGGAGTATCTCGGTAAAAGATTGCCGGATGTAATTTTATCGAAATTTTTAAGATTTTCACCGACTGCAATTAGCAGCATACAAATGCTGTCCAGCTTTTCCATTCCAGCGGGTGTACCGGTGAAATCCTCCACGGAAGTTACCGGTTCAAAGCGTTTTATAATGGTGAGAGTCGCCTGATGAACCTGTTGTAAGACTTCTATCGCAAGTTTCTTATCAAACAAAGACGGCCTCCTGATCAATCCTTTGCTTCAGAAATGCGTTCATTTGATCCCGGTATCGAACAATATCAACCGGTCGATTTAATTGTTCCTCAAGGTCCTGCTTGATGCCGATCAATATAAACAGATCCGGTTTCTTGAGTTCCACTACGACATCGATATCACTATCCGCTGTCATGAGGTTTTTAGCAATCGAGCCAAAAACACCCATTCGGATGATCTGATACTTTTCTTTGTTCTGTTCTTTATAACGTTGTAATGATTGAATAATTTCATTTCTTTTCATTGTTTTTCAGCTTTCAAAGGACTTATTTCATGGTATTGAATGTCCATGTTGTCTCATAAAATTCAACACTGGTTTTTGCCTTGGATGATTTTTTGTCCGGTTCTATCGTTATTCTAACGATAACAAAAAAAGGTTGCGACCCATGGTCTCTCCTCTTTTTAAGGATTCTAAAACATTGATTATTTAAAGCGCCAAGTTAATATGATGCTCTCTGTGTGTCAAGAGTTTTGTATAGGAGAAATCATTGAAACAGCTTAACCCAAACGGTTTTTGATGCGGTTCCGAAATAATACCTCTGGATGCTGGTATTCAACGGAGTGACAGAATCAGAACTTTTCATAGTTTCATCAACAATTGTAAGAAAAACTTTTCCAATTGACATAAAACATTCAATTTCTTATACTTCTAAAATAAAAAAACAGGGAACCCCACCTAAAAAAATATTGTAAACAGGAAAGGATGAATCATGCGTAAAGTAGTATTTATCGGATGGCGCGGTATGGTTGGTTCGGTTTTGATGGAAAGGATGCTGGCGGAAAAAGATTTTTCCGGTTTTGAACCTGTTTTTGCAACCACGTCCCAAGTTGGACAAGCCGGACCGGACATTGGAATAGCTACCCCTCCTTTGAAGGATGCATTTGATCTCGAGATATTGAAAACAATGGATATCATTGTTACCTGCCAGGGAAGCGATTATACCAAAAAGATGTATCCCCTGCTTCGAAAATCAGGCTGGAAGGGATTCTGGCTGGATGCTGCATCCGCACTCCGAATGGAAAACAGCAGTGTCATCATCCTTGACCCTGTGAATAGACCGGTGATCGATCATGCGCTTGCTGAAGGGAAAAAGTATTTTATCGGATGTAACTGTTCGTTCAGCCTGATGCTGATGGGGGTCAACGCCTTATTCCAAAAAGGATATATCGAATGGCTCACCTCCATGACCTATCAGGCAGCATCCGGTGCAGGGGCAAAAAATATGCGCGAACTCGTATCCCAGATGAATAGGATCGGCAGGGCTTCGGAGGAATTTCTGAAAGATCCGGAATCCGACATTGCCGATCTGGATCAAAGAGTTCTTGAAACCATGAATCATTATAGCTTTCCGACACAGAATTTTGGCGCACCTCTTGCCGGAAGCGTTATCCCCTGGATTGATTCACCAATGGAAAACGGCCAGACCCGGGAAGAATGGAAAGGTGCTGCGGAAACCAATAAGATTCTCCAGACCAGCACCATGATTCCAGTGGATGGGATATGCGTCCGGATTGGTGCAATGCGTTGCCATTCTCAGGCGCTCACAATCAAACTGACCAAAGATATCCCTGTTGATGAAATTGTGGGTCTGATTTCCGAATCCAATGAATGGGTGAAAGTAATTCCCAACACAAAGGAAGATACTCTGAAATATCTGTCTCCAGCTAATGTTACAGGCACCCTGGGCATACCCGTAGGCAGGATTCGAAAACTGAACCTGGGCAAAGAATATCTGACGCTTTTTACGGTGGGAGATCAATTGCTATGGGGTGCGGCAGAACCCATCCGCCGTATGCTTGCTATATTACTGGAACATCTTTCATCATAGTATGAAACACCCTGATGAATTCAACCGTGAAAAAATGACTGAGCCATCTGACAAGAATGGAGGCGATCCAATCAAGGATCGCCTCCCGGAGAAAAACCATTCAGAAAACAGCCTTCCTGAGCAATACATCCAACTGAAGCAGGAAAATGAATTGCTCGAAAAAAAAATCCTTGATTTGAGCCAGTCTCAAACAGTCAATCAGGTCCTCTTCCGAATAACCAATGCCCTCAGCACTGCCTTTGATTTAAACCAGCTCTATAATATGATTCATCAGGCCCTAAGCAAAAACATTAATGTCCCCTGTTTCTTCATCGCCCTCTATGATAAGGATAGAAACTCGGTCGATTTCCCATACTATTCAACTACCCAGAAAGATACTGATGAACAGATTGCCAATTTAGAGCAAACCGAATTGCTCATCAAAAAAATTGTCAATACTGGCAGGTCTCTGATGCTTACCCGAAAAGACTTTTCTCAAAAGTATCGGCTTGAAGACCAGCATATCTCTTTTTGTCCTCCAGAAATCTGGATCGGAATCCCGTTAAAAGTTCATAATGAAGTTATCGGCGTGATGGCTGCACAAAGTTACACAAACCCGAATCAGTATAGCAAAACAGATATCAATCTCCTCCATGCGGTTTCCCACAACATTGCAATCGCCATTGAACGAAAAAAAACAGAAGATTCCCTGAGGGAAAGCGAAGAGCGGCTTACCATGGCGCTCGCGGCAAACAGTGAGGGTATCTGGGACTGGAACATTGATACGGATGAAATTTACATTGACCCCCGCATGTTCCAGGTTCTGGGCTATTCAGCTGATGCATTCCCGAATACATATGAGCAATGGGAACAAAAATTTCACCCGGAAGATACACTCACTATGAGAGTCCGGTTGCTTGACCACATGAAAGGGAAAACCAATACATTTGAATCTGAGCTCCGTGTGAAAACAAACAAGGATTCATGGATCTGGCTTTTATGCCGGGGGAAGGTGGTCAAAACAAACCGAAACCATCGTGCGGCTCGAATGATCGGAACCTTTACGGATATTACGACTCAAAAAAAAGCGCTTACAGCACTGGAAGAAAGCGAAGAGCGATTTCGAACATTGCAGGAAGCATCCTTTGGAGGGATCGGCATACATGAAAAAGGTGTCATTCTGGATGCGAATCAAGGGCTCGCAAGCCTGACAGGGTATTTGCACAATGAACTGATCGGTATGAACGGCCTGATGCTCATCGATGAATCAACCCGGGATATGGTAATGAAAAAAATAATATCCGGATATGAAAAACCATATGATGCCGTTGGTATCCGGAAAGATGGGTCTACCTATCCTCTGGAGATACAGGGAAAAGGTATTCCTTATCATGGCCGAGCAGTCAGGGTCACTGAATTCCGTGATATCACGGAACGAAAAAAGGCAGAGGAAGCATTGCGGGAAAGTGAAGAAAGATATCGAATTCTGTCCGATGTTACACTTGAAGGGATTATTTTCCATGAAAACGCGATCGCCATTGATATCAATAACTCTTTTGCAAAAATGTTTGGTTATGAACATCATGAGATCATCGGTAAAAATTATGTGGATCTGCTGGTTTCACCGGAGTTCCGGGAAACCGTATATCAAAATATTGCTTCCCGTGCGGAATTGCCTTTTGAAATTTCAATGATCCAAAAAAATGGTTCTGTCTTTCCGGTGGAGATTGAGGCTAGAAATGTGGAATACAAAAACAGATCCATACGAGCTGCATCAATCAGGGATATCTCCGAGCAAAAACGTACGGAAGACCATCTTATACAGCTTCAAAAAATGGAAGCCATCGGTACACTTGCAGGTGGTGTTGCTCATGATTTCAACAACCTTCTCGGAGGGATACTCGGCAATGCTGCTCTGATGAAAATGCATCTGTCCATGGACAGCCCCTCTTATAAAAAAGTCCTGACCATTGAAAAAATTGTTCACCGCGGAGCAAATCTTGCCAAACAGCTTCTGGGATTCGCAAGAGGAGGAAAGTACAAGGTTGTTCAAATTCACATGAACAGCCTGATACAGGATACACTGGAAATGTTTGGACGGACGTGCAAAAATATTCAGATCCATACTCATCTTCAGAAAGAACTATGGACTGTTGAGGGTGATCGGACACAACTGGAGCAGGTGATTCTGAATCTGCTTATCAATTCCAATGATGCCATGCCTGAAGGGGGAGATATTTTTATTGATACCCGAAACACCCATGTTTCTGAAATCGCCGCAAAGAAACATCTGGGAGTTTCTGGCGACTTAGTCTCCATAACCGTTCGTGACACCGGCTTCGGAATGGACAAGGAAACAAAATCCAAAATTTTTGACCCATTTTTTACAACCAAGGAACAGGGCAAGGGAACCGGACTTGGACTTTCATCTGCCTATGGCATTATTAAAAATCATAATGGACAGATCGATGTTTACAGTGAACCCAACAAGGGTACGATCTTCAAAATCTTCCTGCCTGCATCCACCAAAAAAATTGATCAAACGGAAAAAACCGATTATCAACTGAAAAAAGGAAATGAAACCATACTTCTCATTGATGATGAGTATGATTTCCGAGATACAGGAGAGGAGATGCTGAGAATCTTGGGATATGAAGTGATCACAGCAAAAAACGGAAGACACGCCACAGAAATTTTTTCCACCATGCCGGATACAATCGATCTGATTATTCTTGACATGATCATGCCGGTCATGGGAGGAGGAGATGCATACAATGAACTGAAAAAGATCAGACCGAATGTAAAGATTATCCTTTCCAGCGGATATACCACAGACAACGAGGCCGCTGAAATACTATCAAGGGGCTGCAATAATTTTATTCAAAAACCATTTGACATCATAGAGCTTTCCATAAAAGTAAGAGAAACTCTCGATTCCAACTGAAAGACAGTATGATATTAAAAAAAAATCATTACACGACAAATCATCTACCGGAGATAAAATGACTTTCCATTTCCCATCAAAACAAACTTTTCCGATTGTCCTTCTTTTGCTCATCCTTTCATTATCCGGATGTGCTGCACCGAAAATCAATCTGTTTTCATTCGGCACCGAACCGCTCCAGGAATTTACGCTCGAGGGGGATGGAGATGAAAAAATTCTTGTTATCCAGGTAAAGGGCATTATCTGGGATGAACAAAAAGAAGGTTTTCTTCTCTCCGGCCCAAGCATGCTCCAGGAAACCGTATCTCACCTCCGGAAAGCTGAAAAAGACTCGGATATTAAGGCAGTAATTTTAAAAATTGACTCCCCGGGCGGTACCGTCACGGCCAGCGATATTATTTATAATGAAATTTTGCGGTTTAAAGAAAAAACAGGAATAAAGGTTGTCGCGGTGATGATGGACCTTGCTGCATCCGGCGGTTACTATATTTCGCTTCCTGCAGATTATATTGTTGCCCACCCAACAACCGTTACCGGTTCCGTAGGCGTTCTTTTTCCGCGTTGGCAGGCTTTTGGGTTGATGGAAAAAATCGGTGTTCGAAGAGATGTGAGTAAATCCGGAAAGCACAAGGATATGGGATCTCCTTTCCGGGAGCCTACCCAGGAAGAAATCGATATGTTTCAGGGGTTGATCGATGGCCTGAACAGTCGTTTCATTTCCCTGGTTAAAAAACATCGCAACCTGAAACCCGAGGCCCTTGAACTGGTATCCACCGCTCGTATCTTTCTGGCCAAAGATGCTTTTGATATCGGACTGGTCGATGAAGTCGGCTATCTGGACGATGCGATTGACCACACCAAAAAAATGACGAACCTTCCAAAAAATGCAAAAATCATAACCTATCGACGCGTCGAACAACAGGATGACAATATGTACAACACCTCCACG
>CAYTGW010000199.1:0-7345 GCA_964437395.1 uncultured Desulfocicer sp. | reverse complement strand
TGATGTAAAGGATATCTCGGCTTCCAACTATATGAATATCCGTGATTTTATCGAGTAAGGCATAACGATATTCATCGATTTCATCAAGATATTTTTGCCATCCGGCCTGATTTCCTTTTCAATATGAAAATATAATGGCGGACAGGAATCCTGGTTTATTTTGATTGATAATTCAGATACACTGGGTATAAGTGTGCCCCAAAAAGAGTTCAAGACTTCTAATTTATATGATCCTGACCTGCATTGAAAAGGTCGGAACGAGATGGAAGAAAAATGAAAAAAATAGATATATTCGGAAACAATCGTAAAGAACGATTAAAAGCAAGTGCCCGTGACCGATCATACTCCTTTGTCATGAATGATGGCATGGTGCGCGGCTGCATGGTGAACGCTACGAGAATAGTGAAAGAGATGAGGGCAAATCACCAACTGGGGATTCTTGAAACACTGGTACTGGGGCATTCCTACATTGCCGGAATACTGATTGCCTCCGGACTGAAAGGAAATGACCGGATCAGCTTGCAGATCGACTGTTCCGGACCGGTAAAAGGGCTTGTTGTGGAAGCAAATTCATATGGGGAAGTTCGCGGATATTTGAAAAGGGTTCCCATTCCGATCCAAAAACCACTGGATGATTTCAATTTATCTCCTTTTTTCGGCGCAGGCTTTCTTTCCGTGACCAAATATCTGGAAGATGCGAAACAGCCCTTTACAGGGCAGGTGGAACTCCAGTACGGAAGTATTGCAAAGGATTTAACCTATTATTATTCAAAGTCTGAACAGATCCCGACAGCCATTGTCCTGAGTATTCTGTTTAATTCAAATGGCGAGGTTACCGGCGCAGGTGGATTACTGATACAGGTGATGCCGGGCGCGGATGACAAAACAATCGATGGAATAGAAGGACTGGTAAAGGATCTGCCCTCATTGGGAGAATGTTTTGCAGAAAATAAAAATATCGAGGAGATTATTCAAGCTGTTTTCAGGCTTGGTAATCCAAAAATTTTGGCAAACCACAGGGTGGAATTCATGTGTCACTGCAATGAAGACCGAATGAAAAATCACCTGTTGTTGCTTCCGGCCAACGACATTGCAGATCTTTCTGAAAATGGACCCTTTCCCATGGAACTGATATGCCATCACTGCAACACGAAATATTTTTTTTCTCAGCAAGAGCTGAAAGAGATACAGCAGAACCGGGAAAAGATATAAAAAAGGGTTAGATTCCTGAATGGGCGCTGGTCATCCGAACAAAAACGTACCGATTTTTCCATAAGGCTCTTTTTCGCAGAATTCGATTCCGACATGCATCTCATCATTGATATTCATGATCGTTGCTTTTTTTTTGATTAATGATTTTTCTTCATCATTCAGATTGAAAACAATATGGAGCTGATCCCCGATCTGGAATGCCGGCTGCACATGAGGCTTGAACTTCAGCCCGGCACGAGACAAGTCCAGAACCACGATCTGACCTTTTTCAACCTCTTCTCCATGTAAAAACCGGCAATAGATTCCAGGCAATGTGATATCTTTTCTCGAATAGCTGCGCCTCTCCAGAATCGCTTTGAAAAAATGTCCGCACGGGCATTTACAATTAACCTGAACTTTTGATTTTGCTTTTTCAAACGGACTTGCATCGATTGTCTTGACATTTTCGCATTTTGGGCAGATAAAAGTTGCCTTGTTGTTAAAAATAAATACTTTATATAACATTTTAGGATAGCTCTCTTTTCAGGTTATGGTTGGTGGATATAAAAATCGGATTTACCGGAAAAATATCGAATCCGGAAATATCGCTGTAACATAATCAATATTACGAAAACAATAATTGATATACATATGAGATTACATTCGATTTGTCATTTTTTAAAGGAAAAATTCGCCGGTGTCAAAACTTATTTTCAAAAAAATCAAACCCGGTTTTTTTGGGGATTTTAATCCATTTGAAACAATGGTATAGCATGCTCGGTAATCAGCCTTTTTGGGATAATCAAGGAATGACGGCGGATACAAAATTTTGAAAATCGTGTAATGAAAAAGTAATATGTCGGAGAAAGAAAAAATCACAAAAGCAGCCGGAATCGTCGGCGCCTCGACTCTTCTGAGCCGGATATTCGGATTTGCCAGGGATATTATTCTGGCAGCTTTATTTGGAGCGGGTCTACATTCTGATGCGTTCATCGCTGCATTCAGGATCCCCAACCTTTTACGGCGACTCTTTGCTGAAGGCACCCTGGTGATTGCCTTTATACCTGTTTTCACTCAATATCTTGATCAAAGGGAAAACAAAGAAGCATTTGATCTGGCGAGATCTGCCATGATTGTTCTGTTTTTCGTTCTCCTGGTAATCACCATACTGGGTATTATTTTCAGTCCTTTTATTGTCAAAATGATTGCCTTTGGATTCAAAGACAGAATAGACCAGTATGAACTGACTGTTTTATTAACACGGATCATGTTCCCGTATTCCCTGTTGATCTGTCTGGTCGCACTCTGCATGGGCATTTTGAATGCCCTGGGTCATTTTGCAGCTCCGGCCGTAGCCCCGGTTTTGTTAAATATCGCAATGATTGTATCTGTTCTGCTCGTATCCCTTGTCTCTTCCGACATGACTGTCCGAATCATTGGGCTCTCCTGCGGTGTCATAGTGGGTGGAATTTTACAACTGGGACTTCAAGTTCCCTACCTGATACGGATTGGTTTTACTTTTTTCAAAAAATCCGTTTTCATTCATCCGGGATTGAAAAAAATTGGGATATTAATGATGCCTGCTGTCCTGGGTGCAGGTGTCTATCAGATTAATATGCTCATCGGGACATTTCTCGCCTCGCTCCTGCCCACGGGGAGCATCTCCTATCTCTATTATGCAGATCGTCTTGTTCAGTTCCCACTTGGTATCTTTGCGATTGCCGTTGCAACGGCTGTTTTGCCCTCTCTTTCCAGGCACGCAGCAAATAAGGATTTGAAGGGCTTGAAAAATACTTTTGCTTATTCACTCAAACTGATTCTTTTCATTATGCTTCCCTCGATTGCAGGTCTGATTGCACTGAGCGAACCCATTATCTCTCTGTTGCTGGAAAGGGGAGAATTTGATCAATATGCAGTAAAAATGACATCTCAAGCCCTTTTGTATTATTGCAGCGGCATCTGGGCAACGGCTGCTGTCAGCATTGTTGTCCGGGTATTTTATGCACTGAATGACTCCAAAACCCCTGTGATGGCTGCTATCATCGCCATTCTTGCAAATTTTTTCACCTCTGTTATTCTGATGGAGCCCATGAAACATGGTGGTCTCGCCTTGGCGACATCCATTGCATCAACGATCAATCTGGTGATACTGATTTTCATGCTGCGGAGAAAACTGGGAGCTTTGGGTTGGCGAAATATTTTATTTTCAACAGGAAAGTCGTTCATTACGTCTATAATAATGGGTTTTATTGTATGGCTGACAGCGATTCATATCATTCCATTAGGGCAGGGGAGTCATACAACCCTTTCTATTTTTTTGCTTATTTGTATGATCGCAGGTCTGTTATCCTATACAGGGCTTTCATTTTTATTTAAAAGTGAAGAGCTGAAATATATGGCAGCAATTCTACGGAAAGAGCAGATAATCACTTGAGTGTAAAGAAAAAAATTATATTTATCATAGCTGCCAGCGTTTTCTTCGGATTGCTGGCTGCAATCCTGTTCAGTGAGAATGGTTTCATTTCTTTGAAAAGGCTTGAAATAGAACATCAGGCACTTATCAAAAAGAACGAAAAGATCAGTGCAGAAAATTTACAGCTTTACAGAACAGTTAAACGTCTGAGGCACGATCCCAGATATATTGAAAGTATAGCCAGACAAGATCTGGGAATGACCGGTAAGGAAGAGATCATCCTTAAGTTTGAAAACAAGGAGAAACGATAATATGATCAAACACATTGAATTTTTTACCATTTCACTTGCAAAGGCCTATTCCTCACAAGGGCATGGCAAGGAAGCACTTGAAATTTACAGATACCTCCAGCAACGTTCACCGGATAATCAGGTTTTGAAAGACGCAATATCTGAATTGGAAAATGCTGACCCAAAGGATTCAGATCTAACTCTTCGGGAAAAGACCGATCTTGACCGCTTGTTTGAAACCTGGATGGACTGGATTGTAAGATATAAAAAATTCATGACACTCAAACGGCTGAGGAGTCCACGTCAGTAAAAATGAAAAACGCTTTGGGAAAAATTATAAAAGAAGCCTTCATTGTATCCGTCATTTCGATTGCTTGTGGTTTACTGGTGAATCATTTTTCGCCTGCTGGAATCGCTCTTACAGGTTCCTGGGACATAAAAAAGGGCGTAATCTCGGCAAATGAAAAAAATGACGTGGTTGTGCATGAACGTGAGATCCGGAATGTGGATTCAGTGAAAAAAATTTATGATCAGGGAAATACATTGTTTCTCGATGCCAGAACTTCAGAGCAGCATGGAGAAGGACATATTCATGGTTCGATTTCACTGCCTGTCAGACAGTTTGATGAATTGATTGAAACCATTTTTATAAAATATCCTCCCTCAACACCAATGATTACATATTGTACGGGAAGAGAGTGCAGGGACAGTCACGAATTGGCTCAACTCCTTTATGATGCCGGCTATGAGAATGTAAAAGTATTCAGCGATGGATACCCGGCCTGGAAAGAAAAGGGGTATCCCATTGAATAGTATTGGAACCGTTCTGATCCATAATCAAAAAATTCAGATGGTGTTCCGTTTCATCCTCGGAATCACTTTCATAGCTGCTTCACTTCATAAAATCGCAGCCCCGGGACAGTTTGCCCAAATTATTTATGGATATGGTTTGTTTCCTGAAAATCTGATCAACTTTATCGCCATTATTGTTCCATTTTTTGAATTGTTTTGTGGCTTGCTGATTATAATCGGCGTCTGTAAAGGGGGAGCATGTTTGGTTATTAATATAATGCTTGTTGGATTTATTACAGCCATATCCATCAACCTGATCAGAGGGTATGAGTTTGATTGTGGCTGTTTTCCGGGCAGTTCTTCCAGCCAGTATTTTAATCCGATCACACTTCTCTTCCGGGACATATTTCTCCTTTGTCTTGGATTCTCTGTATTTATATCCGATATCCAAAAAAAAAACCGGTAATCAAAAGTCAATAACAATAGACCCTTTTTCCCTTGACACCCCATAACCATTTACATATATCAGCAGATGGATATCCATAAAAATAAAATGAAAAGCTTGACAACAAATCCATGAGTAAAAGCTGTTCCCATGAAGTTTGTTGGAAGGGTTGATGGTTTCTTGCAAAAGAAAATTCTTATCGCTGACAATGATTCTGTAACCCGTTGGATGCTAACCCGGTTTCTGCAGCCAGGGGCAGACCGGTTTGAAATTCTGAGTGCAAACGATGAATACCAGACTTTAAACCAGCTCAGACTGAAAGATATCGATCTGCTCATTATTGATCCGCAGATTTCTCACCATGATGAATATTCTTTCCTTACTTTGATCCGTAATGAACACCCAGATCTTTCAATATTTGTGGTGACGGCATTCGGAACACCAGAGATTCAGAAAAAAATTGAGGGTATCGGGAAGTGTCGTTTTTTTGAAAAGCCCCTTGTAATGGATGTAATCACTCAAACCATACTGCAGGAGATTTCTTCTCCCAGCGTTGAGAGCAGAATTACTGGAGTGAATTTTCCTTCTCAGCAGAATCCACCCGAGAAAAAAGCCAAACCAGATAGAGAGCCGGAACCGGTAAAAATGGCAAACAACACCTCTTTAGGCAGGACAACAGGAAAGCTTGCAAAGCCGGACCCAAAAAAGCCGACTCAAAAATCTGCTCAAACCAATGGAACAAAATACTCAGAACATTATTCGCTTACGGAAAAATTGATCGCGCAGATTGAAAAATTACAGATGCCCGGTATGGTAGTAAATCAGGAAGATACGGACAGTACTTTGATAACTGACACAATAAAACAACCCACTAAACCAGCGGATCCGGTGTTGAAGCTTATAAAAACCAATCCCAATATTGTAACTTATGGTATCTATGACCGTCATGACAATCTGCATACAACTCCTTCAGAATCAGTTCTTCCTGAAAATTTTAAACCCTCTGTGTACCGAAATCCTTCATTATCACTCATAAACCAGATCAACGGCGGGTCATTCAAATGCCTGATGATTAAAAATATGGATGTCCATTACCTGCTGTTCTGGTATCGAAAAAAATGGATACTTCTAATGGTGAATCCTGATTTTCAAGCCTCTCTTCTTTTTGAAAAGCTTTTGTACGGGATTCCAGCTTATGAAAATAATAATGATACGCAGTACTATAGTACCAAACTCATTTTGAGAGATGAAAAAATGGAAAAATTACTTGAAAAACTCAACCAGACACAGGGCATCATGGGATCATATGCTTTGAGTATTAAAAAAGGTGTGATTGCAAATCAAATGCCCCCTGTTTTTACCAGCACAAAACTGCTGACAATCGGCAAACTGCTGATTAAAATTTATCTTGCTGGTAAAATGAGTATCAAGAAGATGTCTGAAATTACCCTGTTCTATCAGGAATCCGTCATCACCATTCGTGAAATTGCTGACCAGACTTATGTTGTTGTTTTATATGACCCTTCTATGAGAATGAACCATCTTTCAACATCCTTGAACATGATCATGAGCGATCTCAAACAACTGGCAGGTCAATATGCACCCACGGATCTCCCCCGGATTAATAATAATATTCCTCAGGAACCTGAAGGTAAATTCAAATCCAAACTCGAAATCGAACATATCCTCGAGGATGCGGTTGAAGAAAATGAATCTGTTATCATCGATCCAGATACCCTGATATCCTCCGGGCCAATGGCAGGGGTTCTTCAGGAGATGCAGACAGCGCTCACGAAAGTGATTGGTCCCATTGCGCCGATTCTATTTACCGTTTCACTGAAAGAATGGATTGCAACAGATCATCCTGATTTCTCGACCATTCAAGGCCTTGTAGATATCCTGCGAAAAGAGATTAATGATTCTGAAAAATTCGATACCTATCACAAAAAAATTACACCCTATATCTGGGTCAATAATTAAATTATGAATGCCATTAAAGGACAGTCTTTGGAAATTGTTCAGGAAGAATTTGCAAATAAAATTTTACAGATTCAGGGTGTTGGTGGTTTTGTTCTGGTCCGGAACAACGGACAGTTGCTGGCTTCAAAAACAGACATAACAATAGACCCTCAGACCCTTGCGGCCATGATGATTTTGAGCAGCCAGGACTGTAAAACACTTCAGTCAATCATGGGGTTCAGTCGGTATCATTAT
>CAYTGW010000198.1:0-7373 GCA_964437395.1 uncultured Desulfocicer sp. | reverse complement strand
TTACGATGAAGTTGCTGGAAAAAAAGGTTATCGGCATTGCCTATGAGACTGTACAGCGGGATGACGGCAGCCTTCCGCTGCTGGCTCCTATGAGTGAAGTGGCCGGACGTCTGGCAGTACAGATGGGATGTTTTTGTCTTGAATCCAAGAATCATGGGCAAGGGCTGCTGTTGTCAGGCGTTCCGGGTGTGCCTCCGGCACAGGTAACCATTATCGGTGGCGGGATATCGGGTCTGAATGCGGCACACCTTGCAGTGGGAATGGGTGCACGGGTTACGATTCTGGATATTGATTTGAACCGTCTGCGTTATATTGAAGATATTTTTCATTCACGGATTGTCACCATGATGTCCAATCCTGCCAATATTGAGGAGAGTGTTTCCAATGCAGATCTGGTGATTGGATCGGTTTTGATCCCACGCGCAAAAGCACCGAAACTGGTCAATCGAAAAATGCTTTCGAGCATGAAAGCCGGGGCTGCGTTTGTCGACATCGCAATCGACCAGGGTGGTTGTGCAGACACTAGCAGGCCAACAACCCATGATTGTCCGACCTATGTGGAAAACAATGTCGTGCATTATTGTGTAACCAATATGCCCGGAGCTGTTCCGGTTACTTCCACATATGCACTTACCAATGCCACACTGCCTTTTGGTCTGGAGTTGGCAGATAAGGGGTATGAAAGAGTACTCAAGGAGAATTCTCCACTTGCAAAAGGGCTTAATGTCTTTAAAGGGCAACTGATGAATGACAATGTCGCCGAGTCGCTTCAGATAAGGGACAGCCGGCTCCTTAATGCGTAATCCATAAAATGGTAGAGGGAATCATATGCAACCAGCAGGAATACAAAACCTTTCAAGAACAAAAGAGAAGCAGATATTTCATTTGTTCGGCAAACACATATCAAAGGGACAGATCCGCTATCTCTCAGGAGGTCATCTGGATATTCTGGAAGGCGATCGCAACGGCATCCGTTTTCGTGAAAGCAGATCCGGACGGACGTATATCGATGGGTTTTCATCAGCCGGGTGTTTTAATGTCGGTCGTCGTAATCCACAGATAATTGAGGCATTGGAAAAGGCCCTGGATGATTATGACATGGGTACATATGGCATGTTGTCCGCTCCAAAAATTGAGCTGGCTAAAAAAATTGTGTCCATCGCACCGGGTGACTTAAATCGTGTATTGCTTTGCGGAACCGGTGCCGATGCTATTGAAGGAGCACTCAAACTGGCAAGGGGCGCAACCGGCCGTAATGAAATTTTTTCCATGACCAAAGCCTATCACGGCCACTCCGGGATGAGCCTGTCAGCCAATGGAAAGGATTATTATAAGGAGCTTTTTCAACCGCTGATGCCGGGCTTTCGATTTGCACCATTTGGTGATCTCAGTGCAATTCAGCAGATGGTTTCCGAACACACGGCTGCCATTATTCTGGAACCGATTCAAGGGGAAGGGGGGATTCATGTGGCAACAGACGAATATCTCAAAGGTTTGAGAGAAGTTTGTGACCGCTACGGAATCATGCTGATTTTTGATGAGATCCAGACCGGATTCGGTCGAACCGGCAAACTTTGGGCATCGGAACATTCCGGGGTTGTACCGGATATTATGGTTATAGCAAAATCATTTGGCGGTGGTCTGTATCCAAACGCTGCGATTCTATACCGGGGTAGCCGGGTGTTGACTGATTTTGAGGACCATAATCCTGAATTTCACCCCTCTTTGGGAGGTGGTTCAGATCTGGGCTGTATCGTATCCAGTTCGGTAATTGATTACATTGTTGATCATAAAATCTGGGAGAATGTCGCCAGGATGGGTGCCCGGTTTCTGGAAGGGCTTCGGCGTCTGGGAAATGAGAATTCCGACATCATTTGGGAAGTCCGTGGCCGGGGCATGATGGTCGGTGTTGAATACAAGCATGAATTCATGGGAATCCTGATGGCCGAATGTCTGGCAACGCATGGCATGTTTGCCGCCTATTCCGGCAATGCACCCCAGGTCATGCGGTTCCAGCTTCCCACAGCGGCAACGGAAAAAGATATTGATGAGGCGTTAGAGATTATCCGGAAAGCAATCAAATTCATGAGGCTGTATTTGCTGTTGCTGGGCCCCCTTTCAACAATACCGTTTATCCGGAAAAAACTGAATAAAGGCGATCTGTTAATCACATTGAATGTCTGGTTACGGAAACTGGCATTCTGGGAATAATCTAACGTGCAATCGCAGGAGGAAGGGATATGGCAACTTTGTTGCAAAAGAAAGTCATTGTCAGTTTGGAAGAAAACAGTGCGACAGAAACACCACAGAATGAACAGAAGAGTATAAAAAAAATGGAGAACCTGTCCAGCAGGCTCTTTGCAGATGCTCAAAAAATTTTCGGGAAAGGGTTTGTGCAAAACCTGAAAACCAGGGGAATGGAATGGATTGAGACCCGGCGAGAGGATACGCGGATCTTTGATGCGGATGGGAATGTATATCTGGACTGTTACAGTTCAGCCGGAACCTATAATCTGGGAAGGAAAAATCTGACCATTGCCAAAGCCTTGAAACGCGCCATTCAGGAAACAGACCAGGGAAATTTTGTCATGATTTCCAAAGAAAAAGCCGAACTGGCTGAAAAGCTCGCCGGATTTACTCCCCCTGCACTGGATTGTGTGTTGTATACTGTAGTAAGGGGAGAAGCCGTGGATGCCGCCTGCAAGCTTGCCCGCGGATATACAGGACGATCCGAACTGATCACCGTAGACGGTGGCTGGTATGGTCAGACCGGGTTTGCCATGTCCCTGTCAGAACGATCGGATAAAAAACATTTCGGGTCATTGATTCCGGACTGCAAAACAATATTGTTCAATGACATCAGTGCTGCACGAAAGAGCATCACAAAACGAACAGCAGCCGTCATCCTGGAGCCTATCCAGGTTGAAAATAATTGCCGTACTGCCGATAAATCCTATCTTCAGGAATTGCGCCTTGCATGCGACAAGGCCGGTGCGCTTCTCATTTTTGATGAAACACAGATCGGGTTCGGACGCACCGGGGAAAAGTTTGCAGCAGATTATTTCGGGGTATTGCCCCATATCATGCTTATCGGTGAAGCATTGAGCGGCGGCTTGTTTCCCATGGGTGCGATGATATTTACAAGCCATATAAAAAAGTTTTTCGATGTCCACCCTTTGATTCATCTGCTGACCTTTGGCGGACATGATGTGGGTTGCCGCGTAGCCGCAGCAGCATTGGATGTGTATGAACAGACCAGACCCTTGGAAAATACCAAAAGACAAGGTGAGAAACTTAAGCAGAAGCTGGAAGCGATCCTCACTTCCAATTCGAAAATCAAATCCGTGAATGGTATTGGATTGCTTCTGGCGTTGCGTCTGGAAAATGCGGAAGAAGCGGCAAAATTCTGCCGGAGCCTGATGAATAATGGGATTCTGGTAAAAACAGGCGAAGTGGCCAAAGACAGCGTCATCATCCGGCCGCCTCTGACCCTGACGGATCAGGACGTAGACGAAATTGTTGCAGGAATCGAGAGGGCTACACGATCTTACGCAGTTGCTGAATAGAGTGTAATCAGAATGAATTTTTTAAAGGCAACCGGTGAATTACCGGTTGCCTTTTTTTGATTTTATCCTTCCATTAAAATTTTTCCATAAGCTTCACAAAAAACGAGCGCTCGCTATATTTTTGTTGACTTTTTCTGAAAATCCGGTAATCTCTGGATTATAATCGGTCAAAATAAGGATAAAGATGAGCACACTTTTTATGATTCGGCATGGTCAGGCTTCGTTTGGTCAGAAAAATTATGATCAGTTATCGGACCTGGGGATTGCACAGGCAAAACTGCTGGGGGAATATTATCGGGATCTGGGGATCTGTTTTGATGAATATTATACCGGCACGATGCTGCGGCATCTGGAAACAACCGATCATTTTTTTCAGGTCTTCTCCGGGGAAAAGAAACCCTGCCGGGAATTTAATTCATCGGAAGCATTCAACGAGTATGATCCTGAATCGGTTCTCAGGGTGATCATACCCATTCTGATCGAGGAAGATCCGGGTTTTTCCAGGGATGTTGAAAACATGTTTACCAGCAGGAAATCGTTTCAGATTGTTTTTGAAAAAGCCATCCTGAAATGGGTTTCAGGCGATGTTCAGGTTCCGGGTCTGGTTTCATGGGAAGAGTACTCAAGCTGTGTGCAAGAGGGAATACAGGGTATCATGCAGTCTCATGGGAAAGGAAAAAAGATCGCGGTCTTTTCATCCGGCGGACCGATTTCCGCAACCATCCAGAAAGCACTCAGCCTTTCCAACACCGCTTCGATTCAGGTGGGATGGCAGATCATCAATAGTTCCGTGACTCGCTTCAAGTTCACTAACGATCAGATTATGATGATGTCATTCAATGATCATGCCCACCTGGAAATGAAAAGGGAAGATACATGGATAACATACCGGTAAGGCGTAGCTCATCCGGGAACGGTTTTTTTACGGATTACGATTCGGACAAAATACAAGCAACAGAAAACAGGAGGTAGTATGGATTTTCAGATATCGGAAAAAATGAAAATTGTACTGGGAATGATCAATGAGTTTGTGGATAAAGAACTGATCCCGCTGGAACCCCATTTCACCAAGATGGAATTCCGGGATGGATTAGATCTGTTTAAAGAAAAACGGAAAATGGTCAAGAAGATGGAACTCTGGGCTCCGAACCATCCCAAAGAATATGGGGGAATGGGCCTTGATCTTATGGAACATGCCCTGGTTTCCGAAGCACTGGGACGTACCCCGCTTGGACATTATATTTTCGGGTGTCAGGCTCCGGATGCAGGCAATATCGAGATCCTTCATAAATACGGAACCCCGGAACAAAAGAAGAAATATCTGGCCCCGCTGGTGGCCGGAGACATTCGAAGCTGTTTTTCCATGACAGAAGTGAACATGCCGGGTTCTAATCCGGTGATGCTTGAAACCACGGCTGTAAAAGATGGCGATGACTATGTGATCAACGGGCACAAATGGTATTCAAGCTCTGCGGACGGTTCAAAATTTGCCATTGTCATGGCGGTCACGAATCCGGATGCCCCGCGATATCTCAATGCCAGCATGATTATTGTCCCGACCGACAATCCTGGTTTTAATCTGGTACGAAATATTCCGGTGATGGGACATGTGGGAAGCGATTATGCAAGCCATGGTGAAATCATCTACCAGTCCTGCCGTGTACCCCGGGAAAATCTTCTGGGTGAAGAAGGACAGGGATTTGTCATTGCCCAGGAACGTCTCGGCCCCGGAAGAATTCACCATTGCATGCGGTGGCTGGGGATCTGCAAGCGTTCTTTTGAACTGATGTGCAAACGTGCCAATTATCGGGTGATCACACCGGATGGCAAAACCCTGGCAACACAGCAGACCATCCGAACCTGGGTTGCGGATTCTGCTGCGGAAATTCAGGCTGCACGGCTGATGACGCTTTATGCTGCATGGAGAATCGAGACTGTGGGCGCAAGCGAAGCACGCAATGATATTTCCATGATCAAGTTTGTTGTGGCAAACACCATGCAGACCATCATCGACCGGGCATTGCAGGTTCATGGCGGCCTCGGGATGTCGGATGATACCATTCTTTCCTATTTCTATCGTCATGAAAGAGGCGCAAGGATCTATGACGGGGCGGATGAAGTACACCGGCTCATGCTGGGGAAACGGATCCTGAATGAGTATCAGAAATCATAGTATTAATCCGGCAACGAAACAGATATGACTGGTCATGCGGACTTGATCCGGCATCCAGGCTTGTCCAGTGTTTGCCGGAATGACAATTACGGGTATTTTAAATTGCCGAAGCAATATATTGAGCCAATTTCAAAACGATTAAAAAGCGTCACACCGGCGAAAGTCAGTGCCCAGAAAAGAGCCGAAAATACTGGATTCTAGTTTTCGCCGGAACTACAACAATAGACTTTTGAAATTGGCTCTATTGAAAATGAATTCTGAATCGATCATTGGAAAAGAGGTGTCATGAAGTTTTCTGATTTTCAAAAATTGCAGTCTGTATACATCGAAGATATCTGCCGAAATATTTTTAAGGCAAACAGCCAGTCCATCAAGATCAAGAAAGAGGGTCTGGCTGTGAAAAATCTCGTAAACATCTACAATGCAACCCTCAAGCTGAGCAGCGAAAAGGGATTTTCCGCTATGAGTTTACGGGACCTGTGCCGGGAAACCGGTTTATCCATGGGAGCCCTGTATTCCTATTTTTCAACAAAGGAAGACCTGTTGAATATCATTCAGGAGCAGGGGCAGCAGTTTATTGCCGGCATCATGAATCAGTATATCAATGCAGTGGATACGGTAGAAGAGAAGCTCAGGATAGCCATACGGATTCATCTGTATCTGAGCGAGATCATGCCCCAGTGGTTTATCTTTTTTTTCATGGAAGCCCGGTACATGGTTAAACCCGAGCAGAAAAAGGCGATCGCTTCCGAGCTGGCCACCGAACAGATCTTTATCGACATTCTGGAGATGGGTAATCAGCAGAAGATTTTTTTAATTGATGATGTCACGATGACTGCTTCGGTTATAAAACCCATTCTTCAGGACTGGTATCTGAAACGATGGAAGTACACAAAGCGAAAAATTTCCGTGGATGACTATGCAGATTTTATTATTCAATTTATCGAAAAAACCCTCAGGAGATGAGATATGGCAACGATGGATGAACCTGTAAATATCCGGGATGGAGAGGAACTGGATTCACACAAAGTTGAAGCATACATAAGAGATTCCCTTGGCTGTCATGATGGAAGTTTTTCCATCAAGCAGTTTCCCAGCGGGTTTTCCAATCTAACTTATATGGTGAAAGCCGGGGATAAGGAGATGGTTCTCCGGAGGCCGCCGTTTGGGAAAAAAGCAAAAACCGCTCACGACATGCACCGGGAATACCGGATTTTAAGCGCTCTGCATCCTGTATTCCCGATGGCGCCCAAACCGCTTCTGTATACCGAAGATCCGGAAATCATGGGTTGCCCTTTTTATGTCATGGAACGGATACCGGGGATCATTCTGCGGAAAAATCTTCCAAAAGATCTGGTGCTGCTTCCGGAAGATGCCGGGAGTTTGTGTGAGAACATGATCCGATGCCTGCACACACTCCACACCATTGACTATAAGAAGATCGGGCTGGATGGGCTGGGAAAGCCGGAAGGATATATCCGGCGTCAGGTTGAGGGATGGAGTGCCCGGTACCGGGACGCACGGACAAGCGATGCTCCGGATTTTGAAAAGGTGATGGAATGGCTGCATGATAAAATGCCGAAAGAAACCGACCGTCCCGGAATTATCCACAATGACTACAAGTTTGACAATGT
>CAYTGW010000197.1:0-7376 GCA_964437395.1 uncultured Desulfocicer sp. | reverse complement strand
CGACGAAAACTAGACAGGCAGTGCTGTTTTCCAAACCGTCAGGCGCAACAGTAGCGCTATCCAGTATTTTCGGCTCTTTTCTGGGTACCGACTTTCGCCGGTGTGATGCTTTTTAATCGTTTTGAAATTAGCTCTCGTGTTTTTCATTTATCCTACCTGAGCGGACAACGGGGATAATCTATCCTAAGCTTCTTCAAAAAGTAATTCAGACTGAATATAGGGTAATCAACAACATCTTACTCAATTCTTTTTTTAAATTTGCAAAATAGATATGGATGTCGCCTCGAAATAGTTTGACTTTTTCTTATAAACGTTATACCTTTTATCAAAAAGTTGAACGTTTATAAAGGATAGACGCATGGAAACTGTAAAAGTTTTAGGCAAAGGTCAAATCGTTATTCCTGCGGCAATTCGGAAAAAGTATCGGATGCAACCCGGGATGGCCATTCAGATATTTGAATATGGCAATATGATCTACCTAACCCCGCCTTCTAAAGACCCGGTGAAAAGTGCGATGGGGTGTCTTTCCGGACAGCCATCCCTTGCAACAGAACTGCTTGAAGATCGAAAAAGGGACAATAAGCAATGAGCGGGTATCTGTTTGACAGCCATGCGCTACTGGCTTTCTTTCAGAATGAACCAGGCGCTGAAATCGTTGCCAAAATCCTGCGTAGAAGTATTGAACATAATCTCGACCGGCTCATCTGCATGATCAATGTTGGTGAAATCCTGTATTTGACCAAAAGATGCTTTGGCGATACCAAAAAAATTGAAATACTGTCCCGGATTCACCAGTTGGGTTTCAAACTGCTTTCGGTTCCGGATTCTCTCATTTTTCAGGTAGCAGAGTATAAATCTCAGTATTCAATGTCATATGCCGACTGTTTTGCACTGGCCTGCGCAATTGATAATTCAGCAGTGCTGATAACCGGTGATCCGGAGTTCCAGGCTGTTTCTCATCTCATTCAAATCGAATGGATACGTTGAATTTCCGATCACCGCTGAACATGCTTTGCAATTCATTTGCCTGTCTGATAAATATCATCATTGACTGGTGGTAGCAAAATCCGGATCAGAAAAGTCGTACCCTTTCCGGGAGTGCTGATACACTCCATTTCTCCTTTCAGAGTTCGCGTAACCAGATTGTAAACAATATGCATTCCAAGACCGGTTCCACCCTGGTTTCGTTTTGTTGTAAAAAATGGATCAAACATTTTCTCCAGTGTCTTCTGTTCCATCCCTCTTCCATTATCGGAATAGCTGACAACCAATTTCCCGTCTTCTCTCCAGACCGAAAGGGTAATTTTTCCTTCCTTCATTCCATCAAATCCATGAAGCAGGGAATTCATCACCAGATTGGTGATGATCTGAGAAAAAACCCCGGGATAGCTGTCAATGACAATATCCTCATCACACGATAGATCAATAGTATGATGAACCTGTTTGAAACGGGGCCGCAGGCTGAACAGTAGCTCATCAAGATAAGTTTTCACGTTAAAACGTCTTTTCTGTTCACTGGACTGATCCACTGCAACCTGTTTAAAGCTTTGCACCAGACCGGCAGCCTGATTGAGATTGGTCAGGATCATGTTGGAGGAATCGGTCGCAATATGGAAATATTTTACAAGATCCGATCGTTTCAGATTCTCATTTTCAAACAAGTCCACATATTCGGTTGTCTTATCGGACAGTAGAGAAGCGGCTGTCAGGCCAACACCAAGGGGTGTATTGATTGCATGGGCTACACCGTCGACCAGATCGCCAAGTGCGGCCATTTTCGCTGCCTGTACAAGTTGGGTCTGGGTTTGCCGCAGATGGAAAAACGAATCCTTGAGTTTTCTTTCAGCAACCTGGCGCTCTTGGATTTCCTGTTCAAGTCTTTGATTTACAGACGTCAATTCCGAAGTTCGTTCCTCAACCCGTTCCTTTTGACTGAAGATCTCCTGATAGCTGATTTCCAGTTGAGATTTGCTGAGCTTCAGCTTCTCCCGGATCCCTTTGATGTAGCTCCCGATAAAGGAGAGATAGGCAAGCATGACAGTCAGACTGCACCACTGAACAATATTGATGGTCAAATGAAAGTCCGGAGGGTTATTATGACTGTCGACTGCGATCACGAAACCATATGCGGTTGTTGCAAGAAAAGAGACAAAGATAAACTCCCTGGCGCTCAATTGAAAGACACCAAACAGAATGGCAAACAGATACCCGGACATAAAAAGGCCCCGAAGCTCTTGAGTATAATACAGAAGATACGTTATCCATAAAATTGCCCACACAATCTGAGAAATGGTCAGACTTGGATCTTTTAAACGTTTGTTCAGACCAGTCCGGATAAACACAAAAAAGCAGCCCTGTCCGAAAAAGGCCAGGGAATAACTGACCAGAAAATGAGTCAGGGACATGCTGAGGAGACCGGCTTTCAGGGAGAGGAATACTATGCAGAAAATGGCGAACCAGAGAAGGGCTGCCATGAGCAGTCTTTTGATACGAATGCTCTGGGCTTTATCATTCGTTATAATGAACTCGATCATTCCCATTTTCTGTATCGATCTTCTGTATGCCTGACAGATCAGGCTTCAATCAAAAACTTCCGCAGAACATATGGAAGAATCCCTCCATGCATAAAATAGGCAACTTCAATTCCGGTGTCCAGCCGGGCAGTCACATGGAAGGAAATCTTCCGGCCATCCTCTTTTACTACTTCCACTATCAGTTGTTTCCTGGGTGACATGCTTTCAATTCCGGAAATACAATAACTTTCCCTGCCATCCAGGCCGAGCCTCTCTGCATTTTCACCTTCCTGAAAGGTCAGCGGCAGAATGCCCATCCCGATCAGATTGCTTCTGTGAATCCGTTCATAGGATTCGGCGATAACCGCACGCACGCCGAGAAGCAGTGAACCTTTGGCTGCCCAGTCCCGGGAAGATCCAGTTCCATATTCTTTTCCCGCGATAATCAACACCGGCGTGTTTTCCTTCCTGTATGCGGTTGCAGCTTCATAGACAGACATCTCTTTTGCTTCCGGAAATTTTCTGGTAAAGCCTCCTTCCTTTGGACTGACCAGATTGTTCCGGATCCGGATATTTCCAAACGTCCCCCGCATCATCACCTCATGATTTCCACGCCGCGAACCATAGGAATTGAAATCCAGAGGCTGAACGCCTTTGTCCATGAGGTATCTTCCGGCAGGATAATGATCCGGTATGGCACCGGCCGGAGAGATATGGTCTGTTGTCACCGTATCTCCCAACATCAGGAGGACTCTTGCATTTCTGATATCAGACCGGGCCTTTGGGTGTTGCTGAAAATCATCAAAATAAGGAGGTTTCCGGATATAGGTGGAAGCATCATCCCATCCGAATGTCTTTCCTTCCGGAACAGCCAGCTCATTCCAGAAGGAATCCCCGTCAAAAATTCGTTTGTACTCTGTCTGATACAGACTGGTTTGAACATGTTCCCGTGCCAGCTTGACCATCTCATCCGGATCCGGCCAGATATCTTTCAGATGGATTGGAACACCATTGGAATTTTCAGCTACCGGCTCTGTTGAAAAATCTATATCGATCCTGCCGGCCAGAGCAAAAGCAACCACCAGGATAGGAGACATCAGATAATTGGCTTTTATTCGCTGATGGATCCGGGCTTCAAAATTCCGGTTGCCTGACAACACGGAAGCAACCGTCAGTTTCTTCTCCACAATCTGTTTTACAATATCCGGATGAAGGGGGCCGCTGTTGCCGATGCAGGTTGTGCAGCCAAATGCAGTAAGATGAAACCCGAGAGTTTCCAGATCCGGCATTAGTCCGGATCTTTCCAGGTATCCCATCACAACCCTCGATCCGGGTGCAAGGGAGGTTTTTACATGGGAAGGAACACGGAGCCCTGCCTGAACCGCCTTTCTGGCCAGCAATCCGGCTCCGATCATCACTGCAGGATTGGAAGTGTTGGTGCAGGATGTGATTGCTGCAATCACAACGCTTCCATCCTGAATCTGAAATCCGCTGCTCCCGGAACCATTCTCTCTCCTTGATGCCCCGGCCCGGTTCAAAAAACGCTCCTTTAGATCCGGAATACTGATCCGTTCCTGAGGACGGGACGGTCCGGCAACCGACCTTTCAACTGAAGCAAGATCCAGCTCAATAACCTTGGTGTACTCCGGATGATCATCGGCTGTATAAAACAGCCCCAGTTCCCGTGTACAGGCTTCAACGATACCGGCCTGATCTTTTCGATTGGTCTGAACAAAATATTCAATGGTTTTATGATCCACCGGGAAGAATCCCATGGTTGCCCCGTATTCCGGAGACATGTCGGCAATGGTCGCACGATCCGGAACCCTTAAGTTCCGCAAGAAAAAAAAAAAAAACTCCACAAATTTTTCAACCACACGATGGCTTCGAAGAAGCTCCGTCACAGTCAGAACCAGATCCGTTGCCGTGATATCCGGTTTCAGACGGCCGGTCAGTTTCACACCAATCACCTCCGGAATCGCCATATAATAAGGCTGACCCAGCATGACCGCCTCGGCTTCAATACCGCCTACACCCCATCCCATCACACCGATACCATTAATCATGGTGGTATGAGAGTCTGTTCCAACCAGGGTATCCGGAAAGGCAAATTTTTTCCCATTACGATCCTGAACCGTGATGATCGTTGCGAGGTACTCCAGATTGACCTGGTGGCATATTCCGGAATTGGGCGGCACCACCCGGAAATTATGAAAGCTGTCCTGTGCCCATTTCAGCAGGGAATACCGTTCACTGTTCCGCTGATACTCCATCTGCACATTCTTCGTAAGGGAATCCCGTGTACCGGAATAATCAACCTGCACAGAATGATCCACGATAAGATCAACCAGGACACTTGGATTGATTCGTTCAGGATCTCCGCCATACTCCTTCATCGCGTCCCTCATTGCGACAAGATCAACAACAGCCGGAACTCCCGTGAAATCCTGCATCAGTACACGGGCCGGATGATAAGGAATTTCAACGGGTTTTTTATTAACTTTCTGCCAGCGGGCAATATTCATCACATCTTCCGCACGGACAATCTGTCCGTCAAATTTTCGCAACAGATTCTCAAGCAGAATCCGGATAGAAAAAGGAAGGCGATGAAGATCCACTCCTTTTTCCTCCCCAAATGCTTTGATATCAACAATCTGATAATTCATTCCGTTTACGGAAATCAACTTCTCATAACTAAATGGTTTCATGGAATCTCACTCCGAACATTTGATGGAATCAGACTGGAATCTCTCTGTTTTTTTCTGTATGCCGTTCTTTGAAAATCGCTACTGTTTTTCCGGCTGCTTCCAGAAAGGATTTATTAAATCTTCAAAAATAACCATGGCTGCCCCCGCCCCCTGCCCTGCCGCGGTCACGATTTGTTTAAATCCTCCCACAACATCTCCTGCCACATAGATGCCGGGCACGTTGGTACGGTAGTTGTCATTCTTGATAAAACCATCCGGGGTTAACGCCAGCCCGGCTTTATTGGCAAGCCCGACCTCAGGATCATATCCAATGGCGATAAACACTCCTTCCACAGAAACAGCAGAGGTCTCATCGGTCTGGTTATTATACAGGATAACCTCTTCTACTTGATGGTCACCGCTGATATCTTTGACTTCCGTATTCAACCGCACCGTTATTCCATATTCGGCAAGCCTTTCGATCAGAACACGCTGAGCCCGGAATTCATTCCCCCGATGAATCAGGGTTACCTCCACACCGATATTATGAAGATGAAGCGCCTCTGTGACCGCACTGTTCCCTCCACCCACAAGAATGACCTTTTTGCCCTTAAAAAATGGCCCATCACACGTACTGCAATAACTCACTCCATGGCCGGACAATCTTTCTTCTCCCCGGATTCCCAGTTTCCGGTGAGTGGCTCCGGTTGCCAGCAGAAGCGACCGGGTGACGAATTTCCGCCTGCTTGTCCGGATGACCAAGGGTTCTCCGGGCTTGATTTCAAGAACTTCTTCACCTGGAAAAATCTGTACATACTCCATGGCATGGGTCACCATGATATCCACCAGGGTCTTTCCACCAACCTGTTTGAGACCGGGATAGTTTTCCACGACAGGAGTTGTTGCCACCTGCCCGCCAAGTACCCCCCGCTCGACAATCACAGTGTTAAGTCCGCTCCGGGCTGCATAAATTCCGGCTGTCAGACCGGCAGGCCCGCCGCCCACAATCAGGAGATCGGTTGTAACCTCTTTTGCATCACTCTCCGGTATGAAAATGGTCTGTTGCTCCATTTTTTCCAGAGAAAGCATGAACAACTCTTCGGGTTGAGCGCCTTTGGCAATCAGAATATCGTTGGCATAGGTCTGGGGTACGGATTGCGCAGCATATTTTTCAGCAAGATCCGGATTGGCCTGAATATCCACCAGCTCAAGCGATATCAACTCCGGTTTTTCAATGGCTGCTTTCAGGGCGTTCATTGCCTGCTGCGGGCAATAGGGGCATGAACTGCTGATGAAAACCTTGATATGCCGGGGGGAAGCAATCCGGTTCAGGATTTTTTTTGAATCATCGCTCAATCCGCTCTTACGGTTCCCCAGGAGAAGAATAGCCTCCAGAAAAAGTCTGGCTTCCTCACCCAGCGGAGCGCCCAGCCATCGGATCGCATAGTTGTCCGGATCAAAAAGAATGGTGGGGGACTGTGTTATCTTATATTCTTTGGCTTTTTCATGATCAAGGTTGTATTCCCGCAAGACAATCTTATCCGTAGTCTGACGGAAAAAACGGATCGATTGCTTGGCATACTCACAGAACATGTCGTTGAGGCCTGGTTTTGAGAACAGAATAATGGGAATCTCCCTGGATAATTCCTTAAATATCTTACTGATTTCACGCTGTGCATCCTGAATATTTCGATCTGGTACAGAATTCATATTCGGCCTTCCTTCCCCATTTTCATCTGGCTGCGATTGTTTTCCTAGTCCTTAAAAACAAGCTTTCCTCCAAGAAAACCGGCAATTCCGGCTGCTCCGAGAATAACCAAATTCAATAAAACAAATACTCCACGATGGGGTGATCCATGAAGGGCAACCCCGGGGTTGAACATCTGCCAGATGACCACCAGAAAAACCAGTGTGGTAACGACCGCTCCACATATCATTTTGATCCGGAACGTACTGGTCATTGCGCCATTATATTTCCGCTTCCATTCATTGTACCCGGAAAACAGAACCAGCGGAATGGACAGCAGAACAAATATCAGATTATAAAACGCTGCCTGGGCAAGTCCTGCCACATTAAACATCGCCGCCATCAGGATGAACAGAAACGATACAGGCAGAACACCATTGGGTATGTGCGTTGAAACAGGATGCGCATGGTGCTGAACCATCAGACGGG
>CAYTGW010000196.1:5437-7423 GCA_964437395.1 uncultured Desulfocicer sp. | reverse complement strand
CGTTAGCGACAACAGAAAGGGATGAGTCAGATTATGTCCGGAAAAACTGTAATAAGAGGGCTGCTCGTCTGCGGAATCCTGGCGATGTTCGCGGGATGTGCTACTTCCTCAGGGCGCCGGTTCTATTCAAGTGAAGCGAGTCCACGGCAGGATGTAGCGGTAATTCTTACGAAAGCGAATTGTCACCTTGATGGTGTCACTCCGGAAGGGCACACCAAAATGGATCTCTGGGGTGACGATTCTGTTCTAGGCGAATTGCTCCCCGGAACCTATTTGTTGGACTTGCGATACCAATATAAGGGCGACTATTCTAGTGCTCGCAGTGGAAACATGTCGTATAACCTGTATGTATCTGCAGGGCATCTTTACTACATTTATGCCGAATTCCCCGCACCCAATACTTGGCGCCCTGCTGTCATTGACATCGCTAGTGACGGAGACTACCAGAAGGTCTCAAATCTCAATCATAATGGCTGGCTTGGCAGTTCTGATGAAGATCCTGAATTCGTGAGGAAAATGGTCAATAGGTACTTCGCTGGTCCGCGCACCCCTCTCAAGAGAGAAGATCATTCCGGAATCATGATCAATGGAAAGAAGACGGACATTACTTTATGGAAATAAGAGTGACCCTCAATACACCAACTAATCAGTGATGTATCTTTACGATGAGCAAGACAAGTAAAAGGGTCAAGGTAAAAGTAAAAATAAAAGTAAAAGAATAAAAGGGTCAAGTCTGCTCTTGACTCATTTGAATCGTTCAAATTGCCAATCAGAAATTAAAACTGGGGAAATAATGGGGACATCCTATGATTTCATGATTTTCTTTTAGAGCCGGATTTGGTATTTAATTGAATACATGCGCTTCAAGCGCTCCCTCACGGAAACGCCCTTGCCGTCGGCTAATACTTATGCTAATAAATCAAATAATTTATTAACAGGATTCTCGTATAGGGGACTTTCGCCCCATTAGTTCACGCCCATGCCGGGCGTCGTACACCATCTGCTCTTAGGGACGCGAAAAAGCACCGCGCCCCATAGCAACAAGTTATAATTTTACATGAAAGGAAAAAATGGAAGAAAATCCACATTTGAAATCAGCGCTTTTAGAAGTTGTTGAAAATCAGCTCAAAGCAAACGATCCTCCGGAAACACGGAAGACATTAGAGCGTTTAACCGCTAAAGGTTATCCTGAATATGAAGCAAAGAAACTTATCGCTCGTGTTGTTACTTCTGAGATATTTGATGTTCTTAAAAAGAAAGAACCGTTTAATCTGGAAAGATTTGTAAAGGCTCTTAATGCACTTCCAAAGCTTCCAGAGGATTGATTTTCAAAGAATAATTATAACAACTACACACTCGACCGGGTGAACAAGCCGTTAGGATCGTAAAATATGAAAGAAGTAATAAAAATAATTATTTTTTCGCTTATTATTCTAATTTTTAATTCATGCATTGCTTTTAAATCTATGAAAAATAAAACCGATGATCCGATTGAAAGCAGAGAAATTGAACAGAGTCTGAAAACCGATGAAGATATTAGGTACTGGAAAGAAGTTAAAGAGAACAATAAAGATCCCATTATTGTGATAAACGATGATTAATAAATGGCACTTAAATTTTCACAGATAAATAATAGACTTTTTTAGGAATACACAATTGTAACGGGCATGAAGGGTCTGGCGATTTTCTGTCATGCGGAATTATGTGTTTAATTGTTTTTTCCACTGCCTTATTTTTCTTCACGCCGCACATTGTGACCGTTCAGCATCGAAAACATAACAGAGGCTCCATGCGTTATTCAGTGATAACATTTTCAATTATCTTGTTGCTGGGTTGTGTTCCTTATTCAGATAATCCGATCACTGACCCGAGCAAAGGACAGCTTGATTCAACAATTTTTGGGACTTGGTTCTGGAGAGATGAAAATGAGTCCGGTTACATCCACATCGGCTTAGATGAAGAATCTAAGTTACTTCGACTGATGAT
>CAYTGW010000196.1:0-5337 GCA_964437395.1 uncultured Desulfocicer sp. | reverse complement strand
AGGGTAATTTGACTTCTTCGGTTCTCATCACCGAAGGGCAGAAGAAACTTCAAGAATTCATACTCCGGAAAGACAAAGAGCTATTCCCAGAGATGATATATTTACAAAAGCTTCAACTGCGAAACCCCTCACTACAACCAACGCGAAACCCGCACGGCTGATTTCGACGTTGGGTACAAAAAAGCAGAAAGGCAAAGAACATGACAGCAATAGAAATCATTACTGCAGACAGGCGGCATTTCTCAGATTTTGGATGGTTAAAAACGTACTGGCTATTCTCTTTCTCCAACTACTTCGACCCCCGCAACATCCAGTTCGGAGCATTAAGGGTCTTTAATGACGATATTGTTGAACCGGGAAGGGGATTCCCGACTCATCCTCATGAGGAAATGGAGATCGTAACCATTGTTCTCGATGGCGAGATGACCCATGAGGACAGCATGGGCAACAAGACGGTAATCCGAGCTGGGGATGTCCAACGCATGTCTGCTGGAACTGGTTTGACTCATTCAGAGTTCAATCTATCCCGAAAACCGGTACACTTCTACCAGATTTGGATTTTCCCGGACAAGGCAGGCCTTCGTCCGACATACGACCAGAAGTTTTTTGTGCCGAATGATTGGAGGAACCGTCTTTTTCCGGTGGCGTCTGGGCAAAATCTGCCAGGCACGGTAACTTTTCACACGGATGCCACTATCTATCGCTGTGAGCTTGACAAAGGTATGGATGTTACCTTGAAAGGAACAACCGGGCGGCGGATCTTTGTCTATCTGACGAAAGGTTCTCTGTCGGCCAATGGCAATATGATGGCGTTACAGGATCAAGCGAGAATCGATATAGACGAACCGCTTGTTCTGAAGGCCGATGAACAGGCTGATTTCATCCTAATCGACGTTCCTTCCTGCAAGGGTTTTGGATACAGCGAAGAGACGCTGCTAGGGAAAAAGAGATAATGTGCCCACCGCATCCACTCGGACCGGCAATTCCGCTGTATTCCATTGCCGGCCGGTTATGCGGAGCATTATAATGCATCTGAAAAAGTATTCAGCAATGATCGTATTCTTATCATATTAGGCGCTCAAAATATGAATCCATTATGGATTTTGGCGGCATTTCTATTTGGTGCTGTTATCAGCAGAATTGGTTTGCCTCCCCTTGTGGGATATTTGCTGGCCGGATTTGCACTAAACAGTATCGGTATTACTGGCGGCGAACTACTGGAAACTGTAGCTGATGCCGGTGTTACGCTGCTTCTGTTTAGCATCGGACTGAAGCTGAAGATTAAAAGCCTTGCAAAACCAGAAGTCTGGGCCGGCACATCCATTCACATGATTTTCACAGCCATTATTTTCGGCTTTTTCATCCGGCTGCTTGGGTTTTCAGGGATCCCCCTTTTTGACCAATTGACTTGGCAGACATCGCTGCTGATCGCGTTCGCCTTAAGTTTTTCCAGCACGGTCTTTGCTGTGAAAGTGATAGAGGAAAAAAAGGAGATGGTCTCGCGGCATGCGGTTGCTGCAATCGGCATCCTGATTATGCAGGATATTATTGCGGTTGTTTTTTTGGCAACGTCTACAGGAAAAATTCCTTCCATATGGGCCATGCCTCTTTTGGTGTTGCTTTTTATTGCAAGGCCTGTTCTTGGAAGACTCATGACGATGTGTGGTCATGGCGAATTGCTGATGCTGTTCGGTATCCTGATGACAGTTGCCGGTTACAGCGGATTTGAACTTGTCGGGTTGAAAGGCGACCTTGGGGCGCTGGTGGTGGGAATGCTCTTCGCCGCTCACCCCAAGGCGCCGGAACTGGCCGACAGGTTGCTTGGATTCAAAGATTTGTTTTTGATCGGCTTTTTTTTAAATATCGGCATTTCCGGCTCTCCAACCCTCACAGGGTTCATAATCGCGCTACTACTGGCCCTGGTCATGCCGTTCAAGACCGGATTGTTTTTTATCCTTCTTACCCGTTTCAAGCTGCGTGCCCGCACATCATTACTTGCCTCTCTCAGTTTGTCGAATTACAGTGAGTTTGGTCTTATTGTCGGCTCAATCGGCGTTGCCAACGGCTGGATCAGCAGTGAATGGATGGTGGTATTTGCCATTGCACTTTCACTGACCTTTATCATGGCCGCACCCTTGAATTCAGCTTCCCACAGCATATATGCGCGTATTTCAGGCCGCCTGAAATATTTCGAAACCGCGACTCGGCTGTCCGAAGACGAGCCCATCGATTCGGGCGACGCTGAAATCGCGATTCTAGGTATGGGCGGCGTCGGGACGAGCGCGTATGATGAAATGAGGGATCGATACGGTGATATCGTGATCGGTGTTGATTTTAACACGGAAAAAGTGGAAGAACATCGGAAAAAAGGAAGACGGGTGTATTTCGGAGACGCCGGCGACAGTGATTTCTGGAAACGCGTCGAACCTTCCAAAAGCTTGGTCCGTCTGGTGATGCTGGCCCTGCCTGATGTCAGGACAAGCATATTTTCAATCCATCAGATGAAGGAAAGAGGTTACAAAGGTCAAATCACAGCGTCTGTCCGCTACGAGGACGAAATGCAACTTTTAAAAGATGCCGGGATTGATGCTGTATACAATTTATATGAAGAAGCGGGTGTCGGTTTTACCAACCATGTGTGCGAGCATATGGATTATTGTAAGCTTAAAAATATCGAGTAGTGTTTACCTCTTTCAGTTACGAGTGATCGCATTATTTTGGTCTCATCAAAATCATATATGAACGATTCAATATCAATTCGTAAAGCAAGTAAAAAAGATCTTCCGGGGATACTCCGGCTGTTTGCCCAGCCTGAAATGGATAACGGGAAAATACTTCCTTTGACGGAAGCTGCACAAATTTTCGAAAAGATTGAAGGTTATCCGGACTATTCTATCTATGTTGCGGTTTGCCGTGATGAAATCATCGGTTCATTTGAATTGCTTATCATGGATAACTTGGGCCATCTCGGGGCACCATCAGCGGTTATCGAGGATGTTGTGGTTGATCCGCAGTGGCAAGGGCGCGGGGTTGGAAAAATTTTGAATTGACAAAAGCATAGAATTGATGCAATTTGAATATTGAATATTCAAATTGCAAGGATTTCACATGATACCCAGGCAGCTTGGAAAAAAAATCAGGCAGACAGCAGAACAATATCCGGTCATTAGCATTACCGGGCCAAGGCAATCAGGCAAAACCACTCTCATCCGGGCATTATTTCCGGATATGCAATACTTTTCATTGGAAGACCCTGAGTTGAGACATCTTGCAGAGGAAGATCCTCGTGGTTTCCTTGCTCAGTTCCAGGAAAAAGGCGTCATCATTGATGAAGTCCAACGGACTCCGGATCTCTTTTCCTACATCCAGACCCGTGTGGATGAAGTTGACCGGCCAGGACAGTTTATACTCTCAGGTTCTCAGAATTTCCTTTTAATGAAAAATATCAGCCAAACACTTGCCGGCAGGTGTGCAATTTTTAACCTGCTGCCGTTTTCCATTAATGAGCTGAGGCAACATTCCCATCCGCCGGTGGAAGATTTGGGGCAGAAGATTCCATCCATACCAGAGCCGGAAAATGAAAATATATTCGATCTTTTATTCACAGGGTTTTATCCTCGAATTCATGACAAGAATCTGGACGCTCAGGAGTGGTTGAAAAACTATACCCAAACATACCTGGAAAGAGATGTCCGGGATTTGATAAATATCGGCGATCTTGAATCTTTCAGACGTTTTATGAGCTTATGCGCCGGACGGGTCGGGCAGCTTCTCAATTTAAGTTCATTGGCATCTGATTGCGGGATCACCCATACAACCGCTAAAAGATGGCTGTCTGTTCTTGAGACCAGTTTCATTGTCACCTTGTTGCGGCCGCATTATCAGAATTTCAACAAGCGTCTTGTAAAAACACCGAAACTGTATTTTATCGATACAGGCCTTCTTTGCTACCTGTTAAGAGTTCGCAGCCCCGAAGATCTTCTTCTGAACGCTTTGAGGGGAGCTATATTTGAAAATTATGCAGTTGCTGAGCTGTTAAAAAGAAGGCTTCATGCAGGACAGGAACCGGATTTTTATTTCTGGCGTGATTCAGCAGGACATGAACTGGATATCATCATCGATCTTGGCAATCGGCTCATACCGATTGAAGTCAAATCCGGTCATACCATTGTCAAAGATTTTTTTAAGGGGTTACATTTCTGGAAAACCCTGTCCAGCAATCCCTCCTCACCAGCAGCACTGATATATGCCGGAAACCGGTCTCTTTATCAAAACAACACCGCTGTCTACTCCTGGTGGAATTTTTAAGAAGTTAAAATCAGGCCAGCATACCCCCGTCGCAGATAATAGAGGTTCCGGTTGTGTAGGTGGAAAGATCCGAAACAAGATAGAGCACCGCTCCTACCATTTCAGCCGGGCTGGCTTCCCGTCCCATGGGTATCTGCTGAAGCACATAATTGAATATATCCTGATTGTCCATGATGGCCCTTGAAAAATCCGTTCTGGTAAAACCCGGAAGCAGCGCGTTTACACGGATTTTTTTGGAGGCCAGTTCTTTTGCATATGCCTGTGTCATGGAGATAATCCCTGTTTTTGTTATGGAATAGATGCCCTGCAATGCAGCAGGGCGGACACCATTGACAGAAGATACATTGACAATGGCGCCGGAGCCCGACGCCATCATCAAGGGTACTGCCTGCTGAATCATGAAGAACGGGCCTTTCAAATTCACGGCGAATGTTTTATCCCATGCCCATTCTTCCGCTTTCAGCATTTCGCCCAAATAGGGATTGGCGGCAGCATTATTGACCAGAATATCCAGTTTTCCAAAACTCGCTTTCACCTGCTCAAACAATTTTCCAATCTGATCCAGTTGACCCATGTTGCAGGCGATGACAGTTGCCTTGCCGCCTTTTTCCTTGATTTTTCCGGCAACAGCCTGCAAGCCATCCATCTTCCTGCTGACCAGAATGCAGTGGGCACCGCACTCGGCAATCGCCAGTGCAACCGCTTCACCAATACCCCGGCTTGCACCGGTGATTAACGCGACCTTATCCTGCAATGAAATGTTGATCATAATCCACACTCCCTGTCGTTAATGTTTATAAGTCTGATTTCTCAATCACTTTCATGGCGACTTTTTCCAGAATCATCACTGCACCGATCAGCATGGCGAACCGTTTGTCTTTGGTCTGTCCGTGAAAGTAGCGGTAGTAAATCTGCTGTGCAATCCCGGCCAGTTTGAACAGGCCGAAACAGAAATAGTAATCCATGGTTTCAATTTTTCTTCCCGATACCTGAATGTAAAAATCCACAAGCTCCTTCCGGGTCATCATC
>CAYTGW010000195.1:0-7461 GCA_964437395.1 uncultured Desulfocicer sp. | reverse complement strand
CATGAAATAACTACGCTGTATTGATCCAAACAATTCATGAAAAAAAGGAGGCCAAAAAATGGCGGACGAGACCAAAACAATGAGCCAGGCGGTCAGGGTCATTGCCTACAAGGAAGGGAAATACCTCACCTTTACGCTGGGTGGTGAGGAATACGGGATTGGCATTCTGAAGATCAAGGAGATCATCGGTATGATGCATGTCACCACCATGCCGCAGACACCGGACTTTGTAAAAGGAGTGATCAATTTACGGGGCAAGGTGATTCCGGTGATGGATCTGCGGTTGCGGTTCGGCATGGCTGCAATGGATTATACGGAACGGACCTGTATTATTGTGGTGGAGATTGAAGGAAACGGCGGAACCATTCAAATCGGGATTGTTGTGGAATCTGTATCGGAAGTATTGAACATAAAATGAGATGATATTGAAAACACGCCTGCTTTCGGCACACGGCTGAATACGGATTATATCCTTGGCATGGCCAAGATGGAGGGGGGCGTCAAGATTCTTCTAGACATTGACAAAGTACTCACCAGCGAGGATCTGGTGATCATCAGTCAGGCGGCTTGAGATAGAGAGATGGATGTCGAGTAGTTTGCATGGAATCAGTATATCGATGATCCAATAAGCAATTCATTATATTTAAACCAGAAAAGGAGAGGGATAAATGAATTGGAATAACATGACCTTTGGAAAAAAGATAACCATTGGGTTTGGTGTTGTGCTTACCTTTTTAGCCGTAATTGTCGTGCTGAGTTATACAGGTGTCGGAGGAATTGTTACAAATGCCACCCAGGTGATTGAGGGTAACAAGCTCGACGCTGAACTAGCCCAAAAAGAAGTTGACCATCTGACCTGGTCCGGAAAGGTTAATGCTCTTTTAACCGATGATCAGGTCACCTCTCTTGCTGTTGAGACCGATTATCATAAATGCGGTTTTGGTGAATGGTTTTACGGTGAAGGCCGTAAAAAAGCTGAGGCGCTTGTTCCCTCTTTATCGACCTTGTTAAAGGAGATCGAGGAGCCGCACCGGAAACTGCATGAATCAGCCATTGAAATCAGCAAGAATTTTCAGCGGACAGATATAGCGTTTGGAAATTTTTTACGGGAAAAAAAAACAGATCATCTGGTGTGGACACATAAAGTAAAAGATGTGTTTGTAGATACCTCCCTTCGTGAAATAGATGCGGAGGCAGATCCTCATAAATGTAGCCTTGGAAAATGGATGAATGCTATTGAAACAGTTACGATAAAGCAACAAGATCCCATGTTCGGTGCATTGATGAGCGACCTGGAAGGGCCTCACACCAGGCTTCATAAGTGTGCTACCATGATTCAGGATTTAATTAAGGAAGGAAAATTTGAAGAAGCTCGCCTTTTTTATATGAACAATGTCAATCCGTTGACAAATGAGTGTCTCGAGAAGATCGATAATATCTTGAAATGGCATGACGGGAAGGTCAGAGGGATGCAGACAGCAAATACCGTGTATGCAAAACAGACGATTCCGGCCCTTCACTCGATTCAGAAGCTGTTGAACGAGGTCAGGGCCGAAGCCAGAAAGCACATTATGACCGATCAGATGATGCTGGACAAGGCATATGGGACTAAGCGAAACGTAACGGCGGTAGGAGTTGTGGCTATTATCATCGGTGTGCTGCTGGCTTTCTTAATTGCCAGAGGAATCATTACGGTCCTTCAAAGAATTTCCGGCCAGATCGATCAGGGCGCTGAACAGGTAGCTGCTGCATCCGGGCAGGTATCCTCCTCCAGCCAGTCCCTGGCGGAAGGCGCGTCCGAGCAGGCAGCATCCATTGAGGAGACTTCCTCCTCCCTGGAAGAGATGTCCTCCATGACCAAGCAGAATGCGGAAAATGCAGGCCAGGCCGATACCCTGATGAAAGAGGCCAATCAGATCGTTGGACAGGCCAATGAATCCATGAATCAGTTGACCGTATCCATGCAGGAGATCACCAAGGCAAGTGAGGAAACATCGAAGATCATCAAGACTATTGATGAAATTGCGTTCCAGACCAATCTTCTGGCATTGAACGCTGCGGTTGAGGCGGCACGGGCAGGAGAGGCGGGTGCAGGGTTTGCCGTTGTGGCCGATGAGGTGAGAAACCTTGCCCTGAGAGCGGCGGATGCAGCTAAAAATACGGCTAATCTGATTGAGGGTACAGTGAAAAAAGTCAGCGGCGGTTCGGAGCTGGTGATCCGGACCAATGACGCTTTTGCCCAGGTGGCGGAAAGTGCCAAAAAGGTAGGAGCGCTGGTAGGAGAAATCTCGGCTGCATCAAAAGAACAAGCCCAGGGGATTGAGCAGGTGAACAAGGCCGTGACGGAGATGGACAAGGTGGTTCAGCAGAATGCGGCCAATGCAGAAGAATCAGCATCTGCATCAGAGGAGATGAATGCCCAGGCTAATCAGATGAAAACAGCAGTGGAAGAGCTGATCGCCATGGTCGGTGGAGCCGGGAATCGAAATGTTCTGACCGCAGGAAGTTATTTGGCAAAAACCGTATTCCAAAACCCCGGTCACGGAAAAGCTTTGAATTCTTCAGGCAAACAGGGCAGGAGTAAACCATTATTGTCGCATAAAAACAAGGAAACAGATCCAGAGAAGTTCATACCCATGGAAGACAATTTTTCGGATTTTTAAAACAAACATTTAACAAAAACCCGGGCAGGATATCAATCTTCCCGGGAATTTTCAAAGGATCTCAATTCAGGAGCAGTCATGACTGAGAAAGATAACAGCATCGGAAAGATGATCGAAAGCCTTTCTCTTCAGGTCTGCATGCTTGAAGCAGGGAACATCCCTGGAATGGGCAAGGTGTATGAAACGATTTCAGGGCTTGAAAAAAGTGTGCCGGATAGTCCTTGCATAGCTTTTACGGATATTGTTCAGGGAGTGAAACAATACCTGGACCGGGTTGTAGTAAATGATGTAACAGACAATAAACCGCTGGAGGATGGCGTTGCAATGCTTCAGGCCATATGGAGGGATATCAGCAGCGGAAGGGAGTTCACATCTGATGTCATGGATGTACTGGAAGGTCTTGGATATATAACGGAAGATCAGAAAAAAACGGCAGGTAATGGAACCAGTGCAACCGGAATTCAGGAGGCTCATGGAGATAAACCCGAAGCAACACGAAGCACTGGGTTGACTGATGAGGATCTTGAAATCACTCGCGACTTTGTAGTTGAATCCAGAGGAAATCTTGAAGTCGTCGAGCTCAATCTGATTCAGTTGGAACAGAATCCGGATGATATGGAGATTATCAATGCCATATTCCGGTCTTTCCATACAATTAAAGGTATATCCGGGTTCCTCAAACTGGATAAGATGAACCGGTTCTGTCATCATACGGAAAGCCTGATGGATAGCGTTCGGTCCGGAAAACTGACCATCGATGATGAGGTTGCCGATCTTATCCTTGAATCTATCGACACGCTCAAGTTGATGCTGGAGGAGGTAGAAAAATGTCTTGAAACCAGAAAATCCACATCTTTCGATCATATCAATGTTGAAAAGCTGATTCAAAAAATTCAGACTGTCCATACATCTGATGGAAATAAGATACCGCTTGGAAAGATCCTTGTGGATTCCGGTGTGATAACTAAAAAAGGATTAAGAGAAAGCCTGAAGATACAGAAGAAGCATCCGGAACAAAAGCTTGGTGAAATCCTGGTCAGTGAGCAGAAGGTTGATCTTAATGCCATTAAATCCGCCCTGAAAGCACAGACTTCCGGAAAACCTGCATCCAGCCTTCAGGTCAAAGTGGATACGGAAAAGCTGGATAACCTGGTGGATCTGACTGGTGAACTGGTTATTGCCCAGTCCATGTTCAGGCAGCTGGGTCAAACATTGACCGCAAACAATCAGATATTTTTTCATCAGCTCAACCAGGTGACACAGGCGGTTTCAGCGATTCAGAAAATCGCCATGTCCATGCGGATGGTTCCCATCAAGAACACCTTTCAAAAGATGGTCAGACTGGTAAGGGATCTTGCAAAAAATTCCGGAAAAGAAGCGGATCTGACCATGTCCGGTGAAGATACGGAAATCGACAGAAATGTGGTGGATGAACTGTATGAACCCATGGTGCATATGATCCGGAATTCCGTGGATCATGGCCTTGAATCTCCTGCGGAAAGGGAGTCTTCCGGGAAAAACAGAAAAGGATCGATCTATCTGCGTGCTTTTCAACGAGGCGGAAATATTGTCATTCAAATCGAGGATGATGGAAAGAAAAAAGAAAAAAACAGGATTCTTGAAAAAGCAATTGAAAGAAATCTGATCACCAGAAGTGATAACCTTTCTGAAAATGAGATCTATGAATTTATCATGCATCCTGGATTTTCCACTGCAAAGGAGATCACCGATATATCCGGTCGGGGTGTGGGAATGGATGTGGTTAAGAAAAGTATTGAAAAGCTTCGGGGCAGGCTGGAAATTCATTCCAAGGAAGGTGAGGGGACGGTTTTTACCATCTCGCTTCCCCTCACAATGGCGATTGTCGAGGGAATTCTGGTTCGAGTAGGAAAGGAGAGATATATCATTCCCACTCATTCCATTATCCAGTCCTATCGTCCGGATCGGAAACATTGCCATACGGTAGAAAACAAAGGCGAGATGGTTCGGCATCGGGAAAACCTGCTTCCGCTTGTCCGGATCGGCCGTTTGTTCAATGTAAAGGAAGATGTGACCGATCCATGGAACGGGATTGTGGTTGTCACGGAAAATCATGGCACGCAAAAAGCATTGCTTCTGGATGAACTGCTGGGCAAGGAGGAGTTTGTTATCAAGAATCTTGGTGAAACCTTCAGGGACATTAAAGGCCTGGCCGGAAGCGCCATACTGGCTGACGGTAAGGTCGGTCTTATTCTGGATATTGCAGGGTTGTTTCAGGCAGCAGTTGCGTAATCCTGTTTTTTGATAAAACCATTCATATTAATATTTTCAGGAGAATGAAATGGGATTGAAAATTCTGGTAGTTGAGGATGATTTTACAAGCCGAAAGGTGATATGCGGAATGCTTCAACACTACGGTAATTGTGATGTTGCGGTAAATGGAAAGGAAGCGGTCATGGCTTTTTCAGAGGCATTGGACCAGGGAAAGAAATACGACCTGATCTGCCTGGATATCATGATGCCGGAAATGGATGGCCAGGATGCTTTAAAAGAAATCAGGAGAATCGAGCGGGAAAGAAATATTACAGGTTCCGATAGTGTAAAAATCATTATGACTACAGCCTTGTCTGACAGCAAAAACCTGATGAAGGCCTTCCAGGAGCAGTGTGAGGCTTATATTGTGAAGCCGATCAGAAAGGAAAAACTTCTGGAACAGCTCCATCTTCTTGAACTGGTGCCTCGTGGATAAGCTGAGCAACAGGCAGTTTACCAAATACTGTGACCTGGTGTACCGGGAAGCGGGCATCAATCTGACCGAGGAAAAACGGGAGCTTCTCAATGCCCGGATTGCAAAGCGGCTGCGCAAACATAAGGTTGGTCCGGACATCTATTATGGAATGATTCAAAATGATCCTGAGGAACTGAAGCTGTTTCTGGATGCCGTATCCACCAACCATACTTTTTTTTTCCGCGAGTCGAAAAGTTTTACGTATCTGGATAAAAGCCGTTTAGACATCTGGTGTGCAGCATCTTCAAGCGGGGAAGAACCCTATTCACTGGCCATTTATTGCCTGGATAAGGGGTTCAGGCCTCGGATCACAGCAACTGATATTTCCGTTACCTGTTTGGAAAAAGGGAACCAAGGGATCTATCCCATACAGAGTGTTGCCAATATTCCCAAACACCTGCTGACCGCTTATTTCCAGAAAGGACATGGAAATTTTATGGATTATGTCAAGGTCAAGGATCAGGTCCGGAAAATGGTGGGCTTCCAGCGGTTCAACCTGATTAAGGACACACCGAAATCTAAAATCTATGACATTATCTTCTGCCGAAATGTCATGATCTATTTTGATAATACGACAAAAGAGAAGGTGGTCAACAAGCTGGTCAATGTCCTTCGCAAAAACGGATACTTCATTATCGGAGGAGCGGAAAGCCTGAACGGGTTGAATCACCCTTTGAAATATATCGAGCCGAGCGTGTATCTGAAATTGTAATGCTTTTAGGGCTGAGAAAATGAAAAAAAAAATAAGGGTACTGGTTGTCGATGATTCCGCAATTGTACGAAAGGTTTTTTCTGAGGAATTATCTAAAGAGACGGATATTGAAGTGGTTGGTACCGCACCCGATCCCTTTGTTGCAAGAGACAAGATCATGAAACTGGAACCGGATGTGATTACGCTCGATATCGAGATGCCTCGTATGGATGGGATCACTTTTCTCCGGAAGCTTATGAAATATTATCCTCTTCCGGTGATCATCGTCAGCTCGTTAACCCAGGCCGGAAGTAAGCTCGCTCTCGAAGCGCTTTCCATCGGCGCACTTGAGGTGATTTCAAAACCATCTGCTGCGTATTCCGTCGGAGACATGAGCGTTCAACTGGCAGACAAAATCAGGGCTGTGGCCGGGATTCGTGTTCAGAAAAAAGAGGAAAATGAACAGAAAACCGTTCCTGAGAAAGCGCAGCTCCCTTCGAGGTATCTGGCGGAAACCACCAATAAGATCATTGCCATAGGCGCTTCCACCGGAGGTACAGAGGCCCTCAAGACTGTTTTGACAAGCATGCCGGTCAACTCGCCGGGAATTGTCGTGGTTCAGCATATGCCTGCACAGTTTACAACCTTTTTTGCCGAAAGGCTGAATTCTCTCTGTGAAGTGAGGGTGAAGGAAGCACAGGACGGAGACACGGTTGTCAATGGTCTTGTTTTGATCGCTCCTGGAAATTTTCATATGCTTCTGAAAAGAAGCGGGGCGCGTTATTATGTCAATGTTAAAACCGGCCCGCTGGTCCACCATCAAAGACCTGCAGTGGATGTGCTGTTTAAATCGGTTTCGCAATATGCAGGTTCAAATGCAATCGGGATCATCCTGACCGGTATGGGGGCGGATGGGGCCGCCGGAATGGTCAGCATGAAGGAAGCCGGGGCGAAAACCATTGCCTAGGATGAAAAAAGCTGCGTGGTATTTGGAATGCCCAAGGCCGCCATTGAAACCGGAGCAGTGGATAAAATTGTCACCCTGAGGAAAATCGCGCAGACTGCACTGAATATGTATTAAACCGGTAACGTATTCAGAGGGCAGGCACAGGGGCCTGCCCCTACGAATCATGCCATTTTAATCACAAATTGGAATTATCTGTTTTCAAATAATGTATAACCGGCATTTTTTTGACTCATGTGTCAATCTATTTTTGAACTTTACACTATAACCTGGTAGAAGTTCATGTGCCTCCCGGTATTTTTTCACCCAAAAAAAATTCGAAATACATAAATTTTGAAGATTCTGTTTTACATCCTGTTAAAAAGCCCGACACCAT
>CAYTGW010000194.1:4816-7473 GCA_964437395.1 uncultured Desulfocicer sp. | reverse complement strand
ACCATGAAATGGAATCAGGAGGCTGAGGATGCTGTAAAAAAAGTACCTTTTTTTGTCCGGAAAAAAGTCATCGGGCGAATCGAAAAGGAAGCAGCCATTGAGGGAAAATCGATCATCACCATGGTGGAGGTCAATACGACCCGTGCGCGGTTTGTTTCAGGAATGGATTCGGAGATAAAGGGGTATCAGGCAGATACCTGTTTCGGGCAGAGTGGTTGCCCCAACCGGATTGTGATGAGTGAAATTCTTCTTAAAAAAATAGAGGATCTTTTTGAAAAAGAAGATATCCTTGGTTTTTTACGAAAAAGCGTTCCAGAGACTCTCAAGTTCCATCATGAATTCCGAACCAGTGTTTCAGAGTGTCCGAATGCATGCTCCCAGCCTCAGATCAAGGATATCGGGATTCTGGGCGCATCGCTTCCCATGATCACGGATATCCCTTGTACTTTCTGTCATGCCTGTGAAGAGGTCTGTCAGGAGAATGCAATCTTGATCCGTGATCAGGAAGAAGTGGTGATTGACTTTCAGCGTTGTGCAAAGTGCGGAAAATGCATTACCGTATGTCCAAGCGGAACCATTGCAGAAGAGAAGAAAGGCTTTCGGATTCAGCTTGGTGGTAAACTGGGAAGGCATCCCAGACTTGCCAGCGAAATTCCCGGTTTGTTCAATGAAGATGAAGTCCTGGAAGTTATAAAAAAATGTATTGATTTTTATAAGATAAACAGCACGGCTGGAAAACGGTTTTCAGAAATTTGTCATGACCCTGGATTTCTGAATGTATAAATGGTACCTGATTGAGATCAGTGACTTATTTCAACTTGACATAAATGATCTGTTATTTTATAATGTCACAATGTGGCATGCTTTATATTTACAAATTCCGTGCCGATAATCTTTAGCGCTATGGATGCAGACAGTATCAAATCAGGAAAAATGACCAATTGAGCCGGACATTTCTAAAGGGCAAAAGAGATAGTCTTTTTTGGATAGCTGCAGCAAGCGTATTGGCTTTTCTATTGTCCGGTTCATCAGTAAATGCGGCTGATAAAGATAACTGTTTTATGTGTCACAAGCACCGGTCTATCGGCCGAATTGATGAAAACGGCAAGCGCTGGAATTATCATGTTGATGAAGTGAGCTATAGTCACAGTGTGCACAACAAAATCGAATGCCGCGATTGCCATACTTACATTACCAAGATACCGCATGATCCTGTCACCAAAGAAGTCAATTGCTCAACTCAGTGCCACATAAAACCACCCTTTTCCCAAGAAACCTTTTCCCATGAAAAAATTGTCGGAATATTCAACCAAAGCATTCATGGTATCCGCACTCAAGATATGGACGAATTAAAGCGCACCAAACCTATTTGTAAATTCTGCCATCTCAATCCGGTTTACACAGCCATGCCTGAAGAGAATGTTCCTTTTCAGGAGACCCTGGTCCGCTGTTCCAATTGTCACCCGCATAGTGGTGTGGTACTTGCTTATAAACATATCACTCATCGACTTCGACTGAAGGCCTCCCGCTCACCACAGGAGATCGTGCAACTATGTGCCAAATGCCATCAAGATACAGCTTTATTGAAAAAACTGAATGTTTCCGACAAGGCACTGGCAGCAGTGGAATCCTATAACCGGTCCATACACGGCAAGCTGGTCCGGTTGGGTTCAAAGAAAGCGGCGGATTGCATCAGCTGCCACAGTTCCGATGCCCTGCATGATATCTATGAAAAGGACAATCCCAAGGCCACGATTCACCCCGACAACTTGGCCAAGACCTGTAATCAATGCCATAAAAAAACAAATGACTGGTTTGTAAAAATTGCCGTCCATCCAAGTGTTGATCATAAGGAAAACATTGTAATTCATGGCATGAATTTGGTGCTGAGGGTTGCATTGTATGGATCTGTCATCAGCTTGATGGGTTTAATGTTGTTTGAAACCATGAGCCGGCGTAGAAGTGGCGTCCGTTTTTTGTTTAGGCAGGGCACCAGCTGGCAGGGACAGTCAAAAATCAAATCCAAAAAAGGGAAACAATAGCAGGCGACATGACATCATCTTCCAGAGTGGTTACGAAAATGGCAGCAATCTTTTCAGAGTGCAAGTCCGACGACGAAGACTATTTTACTGAAGTCGAAGGTGTCGGGCGAATACCCAGGGATATATACAAGCATGTAACATCGAATCCCTTTGGGGATCTACCACGTTATTCGCCTCATATTGTCACGCAGCATTTCATTATTTTTGTGACTTTTCTGATCCTGGCTGCCACTGGAGTACCCATATATTTCAGTGATCTTTTCTGGGCTCACTATGTCATCGGCCTTTTTGGTGGCATCGATCTTGCGAGGCAGATTCACAGGATCGCTGCAATGGTCATGATGGCTGCATCTGCCTATCATCTGGTCACTGTTATTGGTGGAACCATCAGCAAACTGATCAAAAAAGAATTCGATATTAAAAGGACTCAGATTCCCAGAGTGAAAGACCTTTTTGATTTAATTCATGACTTCCGATATTTTCTTGGACTTGAGACATATCGACCCAAGATGGAAAAGTTCATGTATAAACAAAAGCTGCATTATTTGGCGATTCTCTATGGAAGTTTTGTATTGATGGCCGCCGGATCAGCGTTATTATTTCCTGATTCTTTGG
>CAYTGW010000194.1:0-4806 GCA_964437395.1 uncultured Desulfocicer sp. | reverse complement strand
TCTGAAACCATTGGAAAGATTTGGCCCCAGGTAATGGGTTCAGAGTCTGTTTCCGCTTTTTTTCAGGATCTAGCCAGATTGATGCACGCTGATGAGGCCGTGATGGCTCTCATTGTATTGGCTTTCTGGCACTGGACCAATGTGCATTTTGTACCCGGTCGATTTCCAGTTCAGTGGACCTTTCTGACAGGCAGGATTACCAGAGAACATCAGATAGAGGAGCATTTTCTGGAATATATCCGAAACCTCAAAGAAATACCCGCGGAAAGAGAGTATATGCACAATCTTTTAAAACAAATAGAATCAGAATCTTCGCGACAGGAAGGATAACAGTATTGCCGACAGAGCCCAAAAGATTGAATCATCCATTGATCGCCTTCATCATCGGTGCTATTTTCATTGTGCTGATCATGGTTGTCTTGGCCGGCGTCATTCACCACCTGACTCTGTCTCCACATGGGCCAGGACTTTTGAGGTCGCTATTGACCAAGTATGCGGAGAAACAAAAATCAGAGCTGCTGGACCATGCCCGGCGTTTGGAAGAAGCGGAGATTCATAGACATTTTCACAATCCGGTCGACGAACTGCCAAGGTTGTCTGAAAATTTACGCTCGGTTTGTTTCATCTGTCACTCGGATTTTCCCCATAGCAAAAATAAAAGAATACGGGCATTGATGAATATTCATACCCAGTTTTTCGTATGTGAAACTTGCCATATTAAAAAGAGTGACGACATGCCGGTTATTTACAAATGGTATAATCCCCTTGAGGAAAGACCAAAGGGACCTTTTTATGGCACCAGCTATGATCCGGCGACAGGCTGTCTTTCGATTGGCGAGGATCCATTGGCGAAAATAGCGCCCTTTTTGAAATCAGAAGAATCAGGTAAGCTCATACCTGCGATCCAGATACAGGATGCGCCCATGGCCAAGGATTATATGAAGATAAGGGACAAACTCAGCCCGGAGATGAGAGAGGGGATAAAAAATAAATTTCACGAAAAGATCAAACCTCAAGGTCATGAGTGCTTTAAGTGCCATACTGAAAATAGTATTTTACATTTCAAGGAACTGGGATTCACCAGGAGCAGAATTTTAAACCTCATCCAGTTAGATGTTGTGGGTATGCTGCAACGCTATGATGAATTTTATTTGCCGGAACTTTTTGAGGATTCGATGCAGAAGGGAATGCTGAAAAAAAGGAGCTCGGTACTGCAATAGCTCGATAGGTTAAAACATCCGTCCCACATCCTGAATGACGCCCACACTATTTTTCCGTTATATCTGAATTCAACTTCTATAGATTAAGCATTCGATTCAATGCTTTTTTAGCATCCATCTTAATATTTTCAGGAACTGTTATCACATTTGACCGGCCAATATTTTCAAGGGTTTCAAGCAGATTGAGCAGGTTGATTTTATACATATTCGGACATAGGGATTCGTAAAGGGCCAAAATTGATTTATCCGGGTGTTCAACCGCTAATCGTTTTATCAGGTTTATTTCAGTGCCGATAGCGATCGTTGATCCTCTTGGGGCAGACTGGACATACTGTACGATAAAACTGGTTGATCCCACAGCATCGGAAGCTTGGACAACTTCTTTTAGGCATTCAGGATGAACCACGATTTTCGCTTCAGGATGATCCCGCTTCATTTTTTTTATATGATCGATTTTAAAGCGGGTGTGTACCAGGCAGTATCCGTCCCATAACAATATTTTTGATGCCCTGAGCGCTTCAGGAGTATGCCCGCCAAGCGATTTGCCGGTTTGCCAGACCAGCATTTCATTTTCATCCATGTCCAGCGCGATCCCGGTATTACGTCCAAGGTGCTGATCCGGAAAAAAGAAAATTTTCGCTTCTTGTTCAAATGCCCAGCGAAACGCTTTGGATACATTGGATGATGTACATGTCATACCACCATTTCGACCGCAAAACGCTTTTATCTTTGCATCTGAGTTGACATAAACAACCGGTATGACTGAATCACCGATAGCATTCTTTGCCTCCTGCAAAGCGTTTTCAGCCATTTCATGATCCAGCATATCTGCCATCCAGCACCCGGCGTCAACATCTGGAATTTGAACAGTTTGATGAGGCCTAGCCAGAATCGCGGCGCTTTCAGCCATAAAATGGACCCCGCAAAACACGATATATCTGGCATATTCATCCTTTGCAGCCTTTTTGGATAGAGCAAACGAGTCCCCGACGTAATCTCCCAGATCGACTATTTCCTTACGTTGATAATGATGGGTCAAAATCAGCAGATCTTTTCCAAAAGTCGCTTTAAAATATTTAAGTTTTTCAATGAGATCAGCTTTATGTTGTTCGTTTCGGAAAAGTTTAGGCGGATGCTTGGTTGTTTTTGTATTCACTTGAAAATCCCTTCTGCTCCTTTACTAAAAATTCATTAAACAGCGGTTTCCCGTGTCAGTCCAGCGTTGAGAGAACCGCTTCTTTTGATTGAACTGGTCTCTTGTTATCGTCGATCGAAAAATAACTCACTAAGGATAAAGGATAAGACCTTAACTGGCTGAACAGCACCCGCAAATATCGCAGGCTGGAAAGGATCAGGGCTATCCCAATGCTTATATAGATGATGGACAAATACGGCTTTGGAACAAATGAATGTCTCAGCCAAACTCCCATGGCAACCATTACAACCACAATGATGTAGCTTTTCCATGTCATGAAGGAGAATATGCATTTCTTTTCCTGCATAGGTAATATCCTCCCCAGATTTTTATCCACTATCCGTAGAAATCCAAAATGGTGGATCACCAAGGCTGTGGTCATACCGACCAAAACAAGCACCCAATAATCGTGAGCCTGACCATCCTTTAACCAGGTATATGACAGAAGCAGCATCATCGTACCAACACCGATCCACATAAAACCTGCCAGGAATATCAATATGCGTTTGTCAACTGCGGGAGTAATCTTGTTCATTCCGGCGCACTTTCTCCATTTACATAAAAATGAGTTAGTTTCATCCCGATGATCTAAAGCTGAGACCAGTAAAAAACTGGGTAAAATGATGAGTAGTACCAAACGTTAAATAACGGCTCGGGATTTAAGTATGGGTCGCGGATCCACCAAATGCCTTGAAAACCAGCCGTCATGGCTCTGAACATCAAAGGCCAGGGAAAGCACTTCGGAAAAATGAAGCACTGGAACCGGTTGTTTCAAGGTGCAACGGACTTCTAGATTCATATGGCACATGGCGCAGGCAGTTATGATACAATCAGCGCCGGTTTTAGTTGCATCTTCCATCATGCGGTTGATGATGGATGTAACCAGCTCCGGCCGGGCCACGGATAGGAAGGTGCCGCAGCATTGGGAAGCGAATGACCAGTCCTGGGACTGGGCGCCCAAATTGGTTAATATTTTTTCCATCAACCCCTTGTAATTTTTTTCATGTTGTAGACTATTGGGGCGATTGAGCATGCAACCGTAGTAGGGTACGAACTTGAGCTGCTTCAATTTTTGGGAAATTCCCTTGCCCATGTACTCAGGAATGCGGTTTTCTATCAATTCAAAAAAATGCAGAATCTGCAAATCGCGATTGAACGTTTTATCCCATTTCTTTTCAAAGCAGTAGCGCATGAGTTCGTTCCGGCACAATTCCTGGTGAGCCAAACGCAGCCGGATGATGCAATTTGGACAAGCAACCAGTAGTGGACGGTTCGGCTCGGCCAGGAAGAGGTTGCGGGCAGCCAAACCAAGGGCCAGATCATGATCCACTGCATAGGCCGAAGAGCTGCCGCAGCAGTTCCAGTCATCGATTTCAACAAGATTAACGCCTATCCTTTGGCACAGCTCCTTCAAGGAATGGTCGTTTTCTTTTGCTGTTGTGGCTAGTGAACAGCCCGGAAAATAGGAAACATCAATAATCGGGGAAGTAATCATAGTCAACCTGCTTGTTTTTGATTGAATGCGAATTTAACATCCTGCATATGCGTCACCCGTGAGGGGAGCAGTTCCAGTTTCCGTCTGGCCAGCATTTTCATGCCGATCATCATGTCGCTGAACCAATCTTTCTTGTAAATTTTATATCGCAGCATGATTTCAAACTTATGGGTGCGGCCATAACGGCGAACCGTATTCAGCAATTCCTGATGGAATTTGAGAATGTCTGGTTCAGCGATGGTGACTTTTTCTTCAATGGCCATTTGGCAGAGGGTATGTGTGACTGCCGAGATGTCGACGCTGTTGGGGCATTGAACCGAACAATTATTGCATCCGACGCAGATCCAGATGCCGGATGATTCCAATACCTCTTTTTTGAGGCCCAACTGAACCAGCCGGATCATTTGGTTGGGAAGATAATCCATGGCTTCGGAAAAGGGGCAACCGCCGCAGCAACTCATGCAGTGGTAGCATGAGTTGAAGTCGGTTCCAGATTTTTTTTTTACTTCTTTTGCAAAATTTGAACCTATATAAATTTCGGTAATAGTGGAGTTGAGTTCTTTTGCCATCCTGTATTATCCCTTCTTGTCAAATCCAAGTTGCCTATATTGCTAATCGAGCTTTCTCCGCTCTCATTTTGCATGAAACACAACCGACATATCGAATGTGGTCACAATATGCCAAAACGTAGCACGAAAACATAAATGTCACAATGTGGTATAATTTGTCAATACTATATTTGCCTGGAATTATTAAATTCAAGTTTTTTGGACCGGGTCGGGGATAATTGCAAATATCTTTGTTTCACTACGGCAAAAAGATTATTGTCTTGAAAAGAAAAACCTGAATTTTGCACGCAACTGTCTTTAAATGGCCACCGTGGCCATTTTTTATAA
>CAYTGW010000193.1:6702-7542 GCA_964437395.1 uncultured Desulfocicer sp. | reverse complement strand
ATTGAAAATCCGGATTCCATATCCTATCGGGAGATACCCGGTTTCCCCGTGTCCACGGTGGAAAGCCATCCGGGAAGGCTGATCTGGGGGAAGCTTGGCGGAAAGCCGGTTCTGATCCTGCAAGGGCGTTTTCATCTCTATGAAGGATATTCTCCCCTTGAAGTCAGCTTTCCGATCCGGGTTTTACAGATGTTGAAGGTAAAAACCCTGATTATTTCCAATGCAGCGGGCGGGCTCAATCCATTGTATTCAGCAGGGGATATCATGGTTATTAAAGATCATATCAACCTGACCGGAGCAAATCCGCTTGTCGGGCCGAACCATGATGATTGGGGGATACGGTTCCCGGATATGCGTCAGGTGTATGATCCGGAACTGGCCGGAAAAGCAATGGAAGCCGGTGCAGCATTTGGCATTGAAGTGAAGCAGGGTATTTATGCAGGTCTGATGGGCCCATCTCTTGAAACACCTTCTGAAAATCGGTATCTTCAACGTATCGGAGCCGATGCGGTGGGCTTTTCAACCATTATGGAGGCTATAGCTGCCGTGCATGCACAGATGAGAATACTGGGGCTTTCCATTATTACCAATATCAATAATCCAGACCATCCCGAACCGACAACCATGGAGGCGGTTATTCAGGTTGCCGGAAAATCCGCCAAAAAACTGGAAGCGATTCTTTCTAAAATTTCGGAGGGATTGGATGCAGAATATGGATGCTGACATCAAGATACAGAACGGAGTAGTAGTAACCTGCAATAGGATCGGGGATATTCTGGACAGCGGTTGTGTTGTTATAAAACAGGGCAGGAAAGAAGGAGTTATTACCAACCCCATGCC
>CAYTGW010000193.1:0-6692 GCA_964437395.1 uncultured Desulfocicer sp. | reverse complement strand
GGAAGATCTGAGTTTCTGGACAGCAAAAGAGACAATCGATGCAACAGGTTGTGTGGTGATGCCGGGTCTGGTGAATGCCCATACCCATCTGCCCATGTCTCTTTTCAGGGGATTGGCAGATGACATTCCTTTGATGACCTGGCTGAATGATTACATTTTTCCGGCAGAGGCAATCCATATTACTCCGGAAACCGTAAGAATCGGCGCACTTCTTTCCTGCGCGGAGCTCCTTCTGAGCGGTACAACCACATGCTGTGATGGGTATTTTTATGAGGATTCGGTGGCAGAGGCAGTATTTGAGACCGGCATCCGAGCGGTTGCAGGACAGGGGGTTATTGATTACCCTGCTCCCGGAGTTCCGGATCCATCGAAAAATATTGCCACTGCCATATCGTACGTTGAAAAGTGGGCAGGTCGGACGCCCCTGATCACCCCTTCTATCTTTTGTCACTCCCCTTATACCTGTTCCAGGGAAACACTTGTCCGATCCCGTAATGAGGCTGCCTTCAGAGGGGTACTTTTTCAGATTCATGTGGCGGAGACAAAGTCGGAATATGATCAGATCATGAAGGAGCATGGCGTTTCTCCGGTGAAATACCTGGATATCATCGGTGTATTGCGTCCGGGAACCCTGCTTGTTCATGCAGTCTGGATGGATGAAGAGGATCGGAAAAGGATTGCAGACAGGGGGGTCAGTGTTGCGCATAATCCGGAAAGCAATATGAAGCTGGCATCCGGTGTCGCACCGATACCGGAACTGATCGAACAAGGTGTGTCTGTTGGTCTTGGGACAGATGGCTCTGCCAGTAATAATAATCTGGATCTGTTTGAAGAGATGGATTTTGCTGCAAAGCTTCATAAGGTGAACCGCATGGATCCGACCATACTGAATGCTGCGACGGTTTTGAATATGGCAACAGCCGATGGAGCAGATGCAATCGGATTGGGCAAGGTGGTCGGGTCCCTTGAAGAGGGGAAGCAGGCGGATGTGATTGTCCTTGATATGCAGAAGCCGCATCTGGTTCCCATGTATCATCCGGTCTCCCACATTGTGTATGCTGCAAAGGGGTCGGATGTTCGTGATGTGATTGTCAATGGAAAGGTTCTGGTGAAAGACGGCAGGCTATTGACCATCGATCTCGAGAAGCTGTTTGAAAGGGTTGCGGAAGTTGGCCGGTTAATCAAAAAATGATCATATTCAGGAAAAAAATGAACCTGGCAAAATATCTGATATCTGGTTTTTTATTTGGATTTCTTTTCGCAGGGTATGGTGCTGCGGAAGAAACAAAACCGCCTTTCCAGCCGGGAGAAAAGTTTATTTTCAAAATAACCTGGGGAAATATTCTGATCGGACATGCAACTTTGGAAGTTCTACCCTTTGCGCAAATCAATGATCAACCCGCATATCACTTTGTCTTGAGGGGCAAAACAGAGGGTGCTATTGATCGTGTTTACCCTGTGCATACACAGATCGACGCGTTTACAGATCAAGGACTGACCCATTCCGTGTTTTTAAAAAATCGGATCTCAGGACGCCACAATAAGCTGATCACGTATCATTTTAACTGGGAAAAATCCTTGGTCCAGCGGACGGAAAATGGCGAAAAAAGAATGCCGATCACCATACTCCCGGGAACGTTTGATCTGATATCTGTTTTCTTTTTTTCACGTATCAAACCCATGTGGGAAAATACAGTTCATGAAAGACCTGTAACCGATGGCAAAAAAAATGTTCTGGGTCGAATGAAAGTTGTGAGCCGTGAAAACATCATGGTAGCCGGGAAAAAATATGATACCTTTTTAATCGAACCGGAAACAAAGCATATCGGAGGGGTATTTAAAAAAAGCAGGAATCCGAAAATTCAATTATGGGTTACTGCTGATAAAAGACGGATACCGGTAAGAGCACGCAGCGAGGTGATCGTGGGAAGTTTTCTGGCAGAACTGATCGCTGCCGAAGGTTTGTTTTAAAGGGGTTGCGTGAAGAATCTCATCGGGCGCTTATCCGCGGATACATTTTGAAAATTATATATTGTAATCAATTCGTTATAATCTTGAATCTGTTTTTCCCTAGATAGGATTTTCTATTTTTTCGATAGCTCTAAAACCACGATTTACATGCATAATGGAGCCTATACTCCCCGGAAACCTGCCTGTTTATTAAATTTTCCACAACTTTTTTTTCTATAATATTTATTTTTTTATTGACTTAAACTAAAACCTGCCGTAAAGACCCATCAATAAAGGTTTTTCAAATACTAAATCTTTTAACAGGGGGAAAACACTATGACAAAAGCTGAGTTGGTTGAAAAAATGGCAAATGATGCCGGTATCTCAAAGGTTGCAGCAGCAGCAGCACTGAACTCTTTTACGGACGGTGTTTCAAAGACACTCAAGAAAAAAGATGGAAAGGTTACACTCGTTGGATTCGGCACATTCTCAAAGGTACGCAGGAAAGCCAGAAAAGGCCGCAACCCTCAAACAGGCGAAGCGATCAAAATCAATGCTCGCAATGTTGTAAAATTCAAGGCAGGAAAAAAATTGAAAGACCAAATATAGATCACGCTTCTGATAAAGGGTTCATTTTGTATTGTACGTACAGAATGGACCTTTTTTATTTATTTTGCGATTCACGGATCAGCTCCTGGGGTTTAGATATGATTTTTCCAGGCAGTTTCAGTATGCGCATCAATGTGTTGGCCATAGGTTTTGATACTGTATCATTGGGCGCCAGACTGATCTGGGGATCTTTGATACTTCCTTCGGCCGTAAGGCAGATCACAAAAAGTTCATCCCCTTCCCCGGTCAGAATCCATCCAACTATCGGTATGGCACTTATGGCTTTGTCAATGGTCTCAAAGGGCTGGACTCCAATGAGGGCCTGAATCTCTTTTTCATTGATTTTGTATTGCCCGACAGCGGAGAATTGAATGGAATCGCTATCCATCAGGAAATCATCAAAAAAGAGGACACTGTCTTTTATCGCAAAGCCTGAAGAGATCTGATTGTAGGTAAAGTGTTTTTTCCGAATATCGATCTGCTGGGTTTTGAATATTTTATACAGGTTCATGGAGGCAAATATGTTGGACAGAAGCGCGGATTGATAGGTATAGCCATCGGTGGCATTGAAGGCCAGATGGCCGTTCAAGGAATCGGTTGTTCCCTGAAGATTGCCACTGAGCCGCATATTTCCATCCATTATGGTTTCGTCCGGTTCAAAAGTCCGGAACAGATTTTTCAGGCCATTCCGGTTCAGATCAAGATCAATATTCATTACTGTTTCCTGGTTGGTATCCCGGATCATGCTGCCGGTTATCCTTCCGGATTCTCCGGTAATCAGAATATCATTGAAACGCATCACGCTTTTTTCAATTTGCAGTCTTGCCTCACCTTTTTCAAATGGGATTTCATAAATTTTGGGTTGTGTTGCAGTAATATAGATATTGGCTGTCAAGGACTCGGGGAGCTTGTTGCTGGTCAATTCACTTTCTTCGCTGCTGATGGAGAATCCATCTGCAAACAGTTCGCCGGTAAAATATTGGGTATCTTTTTCCAGAGAGAGTGAACCAGTAATTCTGGTTTTCAGGTCATTATGCAGCAATGACAGACCGGTTGAGGAGAGAATATTACCGGTGATTTCGACCGGGCCGTATAAAACCGTTTTGGAATCATTCCGCATAACGGAAATTTTTTTCAACTGGATATGGCCGGTCAATGGACGATTGTTCTCCCACGCCAGCCCCATGTCCAGACCTCCCTTGATGCTTTTTATGGTCGTCTTCCCGTCACGGTCTTTTCCAGAAAGATTAACGACTCCCTTGATGCTTACAACCCCGCGTGTGTCTTCATCATGATATTCAAGGTCCACTTGACCGGAATCCATGGATAGATTGATTTTTTGCAAATGGATGTTTTCCTGAGGCCAGAGTGTTCCGGAGAAAAGCCCACTGCCTTCGATCATTCCCGCAGGGGGGAAATAGTGGCTGCCAAACAATTGGAATCCTTGTGTGCTGAGTTTGGCGGCTCCCTGAAATGCAGCATCCTCTCCGGATCCGGTAAAAACCACAGAGGCTCCGGGCAATAGATCAAAATCGGGTATTTTTGGGAGTTTATCGGTCTGGATTGAAAACTGATATCGTGGAGTATTAAACACATCTGCCAGGGAGAGGCTAAATTTCCGAATCGGGAGCTGGTTTATTTTTCCGGAAAGATCGGCCAATATGGGTGAGGCGAAATTTTTTGCAATCACAGTGCCGGACATTTTTTCAATGCGCCTTTTACCCCAGAAGAAATCACAATGATTCAATTCCACCTTTCCTCTGACTTGAGTGGAATTGTTGAACACTTTGTCCTGGACAGTGACATTGGCTTTTATATTTCCGTTGGAGACTTGGGAAAGGGGTTGGAGCAGATCATAAACAACCTTAGGCTCCATTGCCGCTCTCCAAAGGTATTGAAATTCTTCAAGAGGCATATCCAGTTCGACATTGACAATGGTTCTCAAATCAGGAGCCATGATGTCCGGAAGGATCAGATCCACACATTGCAATTTTGAATGATCTGTATACCCGGAAAGGTTTTGGACCAGGAGGTCACCCTCTTCAATATTCAGTGTCCCGGAAATTCCGGTAATCCGTTCAGGGCCGTACCCGGCTCCATAGCTGAAATCGGACAGAGTTGCATCAACATACAGGTCTTTAAACAATTGTTCCGAATCGATCAGGTCTGACAGTTGACCGGTAAAACCGAATTTGTTGATCCGGATGCTTCCACCCTGGATCTGATGGAAAAAAAGCGGGATAGCCCATTCCGGCAGATATTCAACAGGCAGATGTGAAACCGCTGTTTCATAGTCAAAAGAAGGGGATTGAACCGCCAGTGCAAGGGGCGTATTCCCGTATGCATCGGTTTGAAAAGGGCCCTGCATCTGGGCCGTTCCGGAAAGAGAGAGATCCGCAGTTTTCAATTCCAGGTCGGAAAACTGAATAGAATGGTCATCGGCTGTGCATATGATCCTGAAAGCCAACTCTTCAATCGGTTTTCCGCCGCCGGGAAAACCAATGCTTTTGGATCGGATGTCGGTCATCAATCGAAAACAATCTTGTGCTTCCTGAAATCCAATGTTGATATCGACACGGCCCTGGATCAGTGAGTCCAGTTCTTTCAGCGGGAAATCATCCAGTTTGACATGGCCGGACCAATGTTCTCCCACAAGGCGAGTGAAAAATTGAAGCTGGGTACTGAAAAACCGTGTGTTCAAATTGGCATAGTCATGACTGAAATTACCGTTGATATGGGTTAATGAATACGGTTTATTTTTGAATCGGGTGAGGATTGTACCATTATGGATAGAGGTGAGGGGGATGGAAATCTTTCCTTTTGAACCTTTTCCAAGAGCAAGCAGGTTGAAAGGTAGCATGTGGATTTCCGGTGATTCCAGATGAATCTGTTGAATGACCAGCTCTCCAAACAGAAGTTTCAACAGGGAAAGATCAACTCCGATCCGGTCTGCTTTGATAAACAGGTCTTCACTTAATTTCCCGATCCGGAAATCCGACAGGGAGACATGGAGGCCTTTCAGAAGATTCAGATCCGCCTTGCTGATAGAGACGGCCATTCCCAGTTTTTTACTGAGCTGGTTTTCAATCAGGATACTCAGTTTTTCGGATCTCAAAAGACGGCTGCTCATATAGAGAAAGGTGCAGGATGCTCCCAGTATCAATAGCAGAAGAATCCGGAACGCTATTTTTCGGATGGATCGGTTCATCGTTATTCCATGACATTGTTAACAAGAATACATTACTGGTTCCCAAGTCCATTCTGACCGCCGCAGTCCGGACATTCCCATGTGATGCCATTACAGGACATACCCCAGAAATTTTCTTCCATACACTCCTGGCAGATTGTAAACCCGCACCGGCAATACCAGCTGAAATGGTTCGGCCTTGTGCAACAGTGGCACTGCCGCTGTTTTCTCTGCCTGCGCTTTTCTCTATAGGACAGTTTGTCTGATGAGGAATTCATGTTCAACTTTGATACAGCGGTTCATGACAACATGGATACCCTTGCCGGTAAGGAGCTCGGCTGCTTCTCTGTTCTCTATATTCAATTGCATCCAGAAAACATCCGGTTTCAATCGTATCGCCTCCATGGCATGCGGCATGATCTGATCACTGGAACGGAAAAGAACGATCATATCCACAGGCTCCTGAATTCCATCCAGAGATTTATACGCTTTTTCTCCAAGAATCTCTTTCTGTGCCGGTCGAACCGGTATGATCTTATATCCCTCTTCTTTTAGATATCGAGCAACCATGTTTGAATCCCGCGCAGGTTTCGGGCTCAGGCCGACAATGGCAATGGTTTTCGCATGTTGTAAAATGGTTTTTATTTCCGCATCATCTGTTACAATTTTCCCTTGATTCACCGAATGCCCTGCCTTGTTGTTTGACAATATCCATGCTATTGATCCAGCACATAGACAAAAACTTGGTTGTAATAAATAAACCTGTTTTTATGTTCCGTCAATATAAGATCATTTGCCGGGTGTAATCAAAACTGTTAGGTAAATGCTGGATGCCGGATCAAGGCGGCATGACGATAGCAGCGCTGACCGTCATTCCGGCGAAAGCCGGACACGCAGTGAAGCGTAGCGCTATCCATATTCAGGTTGAAACCCAACACTTTTAATT
>CAYTGW010000192.1:4706-7603 GCA_964437395.1 uncultured Desulfocicer sp. | reverse complement strand
TCTTGATTTGTTGTTCCGATATCAAGAATATTAACTTATTGTAAGATAAGGCAACAAATATGGAAACTCGGTCTCTTATCAGAATTCTTTCAATTACCCTCAATCTTTTGATGGTAGTAAACCCGGCTCTGGCAATATCCCAAGAATCTCCCAATGACAGCCTTTTTTCTCAGCAGTGGGGCCTGAATAATCTCAATTCAAGTGAAGCAGATATAAACATGCTTGAGGCCTGGGATATTGAACCCGGGGACCCGAATGTTGTTGTGGCTGTTATTGATATGGGATTTGATGTCACCCATTCTGATTTACAAAACAATATCTGGAAAAACCCCGGAGAAATCCCGGAGAACGGTATTGATGATGATCAAAACGGATATATCGACGATATCATTGGATGGGATTTTGTAAATCAGTCAGAAGGCTATGATGATGGGAACAGCGATTTCCAGGGTGAAGATAATGATCCGACAATGGCTCAATCATCCCATGGGAATGAAGTTTTTGGTGTGCTCGGGGCAACAACAAATAATTCCATCGGTATCGCAGGTGTGACCGGAAGATGCAAGATGATGCTGATCCGGGCGGGTTATCTCAATACAGAGGGCAAAGCGGTTCTCAGCGGAGCCTCCATTTCAAAAGGAATTATCTATGCCACCGATAATGGAGCTCATGTTATCAATATAAGCTCCGGAAGCAACAAATTCAGCAATAGTTACCATGATGTGCTTAAGTATGCCATTGATCGTGGCGTTGTCATCATCTGCAGCGCCGGCAATGATGGGTCAAACCACCCTGTATATCCAGCCGCTTATGACCTGGATGGCTTAATTTCCGTTGGAGCCACGACAGATGAAGACAAACCTGCACAGTTTTCAAACTGGGGAGATTGGGTAGATGTATCAGCGCCTGGTCAGCATATTGTTTCAACGATGAACAACGATCGATACGGCCAAATCCATGGAACCTCATTTGCTGCACCAATCGTTGCCGGTATTGCGGCCCTTCTGGTTTCCCACTATCCGGATTGGACTCCTGCACAGATTCAATCTCGAATTATGGCAACGGTCGATGTCCGTGAATCCTTGAAGGATGCGAACGCAACCTCTGGTCGCGTCAATGCTTATCGTGCATTGCTCGGTTCTGAAATGGAAGGCACCACAGATACCGGAGGCAACAATAATACAACGGGTAACACAGCACAACCCGACCCTGCCGTATCCTCAAATGATGATGGTGGCGGTGGCGGATGTTTTCTGTCTGTAACCCGAGAATCATTGTCTGATTGTATTCATTTAAAAGGAGTTCGAAAATGAAGAAAAAAGTCTTTATTAAAATGTTACTGTTTATCGGCATACTTCATTCCGTACTCATTCTTCAGACCTCGCATAGCAATGTAATTACAGGTGATCTGAAGCATTGGGCGAAAAATGCTTCAGAAAAAAATGATGCCCTTGAAAAACAGGTTGCATTGAATCATGTCGGTATCCTGTATTTTGAAAACCAGACAGAACTACACAATATGAATATCCTCCAAAAAGGAGTCCCTATTCTGCTGACATATGATTTGAAAAAAATACAATCCATAAAAGTTGTGCCCAGGGAAAAAGTAGAAGCCCTCCTGAAAGAAACAGGAATAAAAATTACAGATCTCAACAAAACAGATACAGCCATTCAAATCGGGAGTCTGCTGCAAGTTGAGTATTTGATCACCGGACAGATTCAGAAACAGACTGGTGAGATCTATATATTTGCAGCCAATATTTATCATGTTCCTTCAAAAATAATCCTGGACAAGGTCACCTCCCAAGGGGACCTGTTTTCAGAGCTTCGCCCCATGGAAAAAGAGCTTTTATTCAAAATAGCCACCGCGCTCAAAATATCCGTAACCCAACAGGAGAAAATGCAGATTGACCAGTCCATAACCAAAAATATCAAATCATTAGGCTACTATCTTGAAGGGGTTGAAAAAAGTGACCAGGGACAATATGCTGCTGCGAACGCATTGTATTTGAAAGCCTTACAGGAAGACTCGAACTGCATGCTCGCTCTTGCAGCAGTTCAGGAGTTGACAGACCTCGGGCTGATCCAGGCAAAAGCTGAACAGCTAACCGGAGCAGCAGAAGCATATTCTGAAAAAGAGACCGTGATCCTAAAACCGGACGTTGAAAAAGGAGGAGCTCAGCATGATAAACGAAATCCCGATGAGAGGGAACCGGATACAGATCTTTTTTTCAGTCCAGTCGTGGATGAACCTGATGTCGAAATCGATGATGATGATGCGGATATTCCCCTGTCCATCCTTCACATTCGAACCGATGCCACGTGGGATATGGCTGTTGATTCCGCCAGTCTTCAGACTGCCCTGGATGATACTGCGCACGATCCTGCTCTGCGGACAACGGTCGACCTGAAGAATACCATTCCCGGAAGGTTCAGTCCGGAAGGGATAACATACGGCTTTCCAGGAACCTGGAGCAGTACTGATTTCAGTATTGAAAAAATTTATGGAGATGAAAGTAAAAATCTGGGTCTTCAAACCATGGGACAGGATGGATATGACGCAACCCCAAGGCTTGTATTAAACCCAACGACTCTGGAAAAAATCAACAAAGATGGTTTTCTTGCCTATGCATTCCAGGTTGAAGAAGATCGATTAAATAAAAAAATCATTGAAATGCATGATAACCAGATGATCCAGAGTTCATTATACTCCGCAGAAAAATACAAGGGAATTCGGGAGCGGGATGCCTGGCTGACCCAAAAGGCTGATGCACAGGCAGGAAGGGTTCTCAAAGATATCCATGGTAACTGGGTCAGAGTCCAGCAATACATCCTGAGGCCGGACGCGGAAACAGTTCAATTGCTGAATGTGTCATTGAGAAATGGAGATAGTCATC
>CAYTGW010000192.1:2211-4696 GCA_964437395.1 uncultured Desulfocicer sp. | reverse complement strand
ATAGTAATCTGTCCGGGCTATCCACTGTCAACTGGGCAACAACCTTTTCAGAAGCGTATACCGGAGATTTGAGAAATCTCCCCTGGAGCAACTGGCTGAATACACAGGAGACAGTTGCAGATGGACAAACCGTGCGATACGTTACCGGGATATCGGAAAGCCGTCCGCCTCTTCTTGAAAGTATGAGTATTACATTCACCAATACCGGCAGCGAATCAATGAACAACCTTAGAACATTTGCCGGCAGCTACATGGATAATACACCTGACTATAAACAGCAAATCACAGGGGAATCATTACAGATCAAAACCATCCTTACTAACAATACTTATCAAATGACCATGAACGGTTCTCCTGGTGCCGGCGAATTCGGTATCCATACCGGATCTCCTGCAACAAACGGGTTCAGTTATATGCTGGAGAGCACAGTCAACAGAATGGATGTCAACTTCTATGTCCTGGGAGACGGGGATACAGTCGATAAAAGAGGCGAGATTCCAGGATACAGAACCGAACTTGCATTCAGCGATATCTGGGATTCCTTACGGGTCAATGAACCGGGTGCAGCCAATATCGGAAACAATAACCTTGAGATCCAAATCGACCCTCAGATGCGATTTTATGAGAGCCCGATCGATACCATCTATATCCCCATGTCCAGAATGGTATGGAAATCTGATCCATCTCATGGCAATTCACCATAAAAAGGACTGTGCAATGATCAGATTCAAATATTGGAAAAACATACAGATGATCGTAATGGTTATCATACTCCTTGTTTTTCAATCAGGAACCGCCTGGACCGATGCTGCTTCAGCATCTGACGTCAGAGTAGACACCAGTGAGCGCCTGAAATTGATTACCGATATTGAGTCTTCGTATGCCTACTCCGATCTGAAACATGCAGACTCGTTATCTGGAGGAGTTCTGGACTGTCTGCTTGCAGCAAGCTGGAAAATGAAAGAAGATCAATTTTTTATTCTCAAGTATGATGGCGGATATGAAAAAAAACTGGATTTCTATTCGGATGGCAATGTGCCAAGGCAACGAACCGAATACCAGGAACACACACTGACCCCCATGTTACGGATGGGAATCGGGCATGATCGTAATTTGTCCGTGATCCCATCCCTTTTCTACACAGCGACACTAAACAAAGATACCCAATCAACCGGATGGAATGATGGCCTTTACAACTACTACGATGCAGGCGCTGGAGTGGATTTTGAATTTAGCAAAGCCGGATTTGGAGGAGGGAATGGGCTTCTGACCTTTGGATTGCAATACTATAATCGACATTATCCGAATTTCATATCCCTTCTTGACCTGGCGGCAGAAAACGAAGATCTGGGTTTAATTTCGGCACTTGACACAGAAAAAGACGAAAAAGACTATAAAGGGATACTGGCTAAGATTGAGTATCTCTGGGCATCCGAAACCCGTTTTTCATGGAACACGGAATACTCCATTCTTTATAAAAAACTGGACGATAAAAAAGTGGTTGATTTAAACGGCGGTCTGACAGGAAATGGGCAGGTCGACCATCTTCACACCCTTTCATTCCAGTTCACATACAACCTGACCCGCGAACTAAAAACCGGATTGAAACTCGGAACGGATATTAACAAAAGCAATCAGAATTACTGGGACGGCATGGAGAGTTACAGTTACTCGGATGATGTAGCGACAGAAAATTACTATGATTATTTTTCCTATGGGGTACAGCCGGAAATCTCCTATCAATTTCATCCTTTCCCGTTATCGGTTAACATTTACTACTCCTTTTATAAAACAAAATATGACCATCGGAAAGCGAACTTTTATGGCGGAGCCTATAAGAATGAGAAACAGTGGGAAGTCAAGAAAACGATTTTTTCCGAAATCTCATACAGGATCTCCGAAAAATGGAGTATTCATGCCAATTGGGAAAATACAAGGAGTGAATCCAATAACGATGATGAACGTTTCTATCTATATGACTATACCTTGAACATTTATTCAACTGGACTGTCATTCAAATACTGAGGATGCGTTTTATATGAAAAGAAAAATCTTACTCCCCTTGTTTTTCATTTTTTTCCTGATGATCTCCTGTTCTTCAGATGATACTCCGGATAAGAAGATCGTATCCAGAATCAATGATTATGAACTAACCCTGGACGAATTTCAGACCCAGCTTGCACTTGAGCTGGAACTGGATGAAGAGTTCAAGTTAACCAATGAAACCAGAAAGCGGTTTCTCGAAGAAATAATCCGAAAAGAACTTCTGATCCAGGAAGCAAAAAGGGAAAAACTGGACCAACAAAAAGAATTCATGCAGACCATTGAACGATACTGGGAATCGACCCTGATACGGAATCTGATTGATCTGAAAAGCAAAGAGATCAATAAAAAGGTGGTGGTTTCGCAGGAAGAGATCAAACTCCATTATGATCAAATGAAAAATCAAAACCCGGCTCTGCCGGATTTTCAGCAGCTCCACAAT
>CAYTGW010000192.1:0-2201 GCA_964437395.1 uncultured Desulfocicer sp. | reverse complement strand
AAAGAATGGATGGACAATCTGCGGAAAAATTCCCGTATCGAGATTTTCCCTTCCATGCTTGAATAACATCAATTCCGGTCAAACCCATGTCTGAAAATAATTTTTCATATCCATCTTCACCGTCTGATCGATATCCAGTTAAAGCACCCTCAAAGCGTTCTATCATTCGTTCAGGTGTATAAAAGGAGAAAAACCAAATCATGGAACATCCTTCCTATCAAAGAAAAACACATCTGATTAAAAAAGATTTTCAGATAAACTTCATTGTTAAATTCTGCCTGATTGTTCTTGCAGGTGTTATCTTATCAACCGCCTTGCTTTTTTTCTTCTCTCAGGACACACTTACTTCTTCTTTCGATCACTCAAAACTGGTTATCCGAAAAACCGGCTCTGCAATACTTCCGGCAGTTATATACACAAATCTGATTACCCTGGGTGTGGTTAGCATCATCACAATTTTTGTCACCCTCTATATCTCACATAAAATTGCAGGGCCGATGTTTCGTTTTGAAAAAGAGATTAAAACCATTGCACAAGGAGATCTATGCAAAAAAATTGTTTTGCGGAAACAGGATCAGGTAAAAGAAATGGCGGATAGCTTAAATCAGATGGTCAACAGCCTCCATGATAAAGTATATGAAATTTCTCTTGAAATCGATATTCTGCAACAGTCTGCAAAAGAGCAGCAGGTTCCGGATCAGATAGTTGACAGGATAAAGACTCTGAAACAAAAAATTGAAAACAATTTTATTCTATAGCCTGGATACCCCTTCCTTATGCCGGAGAGGATTAAAAACAAATCTATATCCTTTTATCTCCTTGCATTGGTTCTTTGCTTTTCTATCATTGGAATAGGATACGCGGAAAGCACTCAAACAATCACTTGGATTACACTGGAAACAAGATATACCATCATCCGCTTCTTAAAAGCAGAGAATCTTGAAACATTCAGCAGCAAAATGGATTTTGATCAGAAATTCTGGGGATTGAAGCAGCTTTTCTCCAATAAAAGCCCGGATACGCTTCATGAAGAGGTCTCAGCAAAGGTGGACAACCTGTATGAAAGGGTTCAGGAAATCCTGGATATGAGAAAAAAATCCCCCAAGGTTTATATTAACCTCTATCCGGACCGGAACTTACTGGACGAAGTCTATTTCCATATTTATCAATCCAAAAATAACATCCGTGCCTGGTATATATTTGACAGCAACACCATATACGTTAACATCAATGATGTTCATGAAGGAATGCTTGCTCATGAAATGGCTCACTCCATCATTGACCACTTCCTTCTGGTTCGCCCGCCTGCTGCCAGCGCTGAAATCCTCGCAAGATATGTGGATACACATATCCATCGATAGGCCATTTGTGATTTTTGTTATTCACCAATGATTTCAACTATGGAAGAGGCTTTCACAAGTTGGACTTCTGCTTTGATCTCCGGAAGCTTTTCTCTCAGCACCTGATAGGTTGTTTTATGAGGATGCCCTATTCCAATGGCTTCCCCTTGTCTTTGGGCAAGACGGAGCAGCAATCGAACCTGCTTTCGGATTGAATCGGGATCAACAACATGATCCAGAAATACATCCCGTTCCCCAAATGGAAGTTTTAACAAACGGGCTGAAGGTTTGCATAATGAATCACTGCTGGTTTTGCTGTCCACAAAGAACAGTTCTCGTTTTTTTAATATTGAAAAAATTTGATACATCTTTGTCGAAATGGTCGTGATTTCTGAACCCATATGGTTGTTGACCCCTCGGATGTATGGAATGGAATCAAGGTCTTTTGTCAGTTGTTCGATGAAGGCATCCGGAGACATGGAGGCAAGCAGAACACCTGGGCCCGGATTCACTCTGGGATACTCGGACGGCTCCAGCGGCAGATGAAGCATGATTTCAAGATTTTTTCCTTTGGCAATCCGTGCGATTTTCTCTCCTTGAGGGCTGAACGGCAAGATTGCGAATGTAATCTCCGCATTCAGTTCACTGAACTTTCTTGCGATATCAATATCATAGCCAAAATCATCAATAATAATTGCTATTCTTGGAAGACCACCAGGAGGGCTCTTTTTGACGATCCGATCCGCAGGAGGTATTCGGTCATGTTTTGGAAAAACCTCATATGTCGGCGGCGAAACTTTTTGTAGCGGATTTTTTGATTCTGTCGATTCCGAAGGTTCAGTTTTTAGGTGTTTGGACAAG
>CAYTGW010000191.1:2483-7622 GCA_964437395.1 uncultured Desulfocicer sp. | reverse complement strand
TTTCTTTCACCGGAATTGGGAAACCAGGTATTTTTTTTTATTTTCTGCCGTATGATGGAAATTTTTTAAAAAATACTTTTTAAGTATTATTTCCTGAAAAAAGCCCTTTTCAGATGATCAATTGAAATTTCTTTTTATTGTTTTTATGAGTAGTAGAGATTATAACATATCAAAATAAAATGATAATTTTATCATCTATATAATTTTGAATTTTTTCAGGAACAGCAATAAGCAAAATATTTGACTTGATTATAAAATGATCGGGAAATAAAATTGTTCCAAATTCAATAGATTACATACATATAAATATGAAATCATACACTATTCATGAAAAGATTTAAAAAAGTATATATTGAGATTACCAACACATGCAACCTGTCTTGCGACTTTTGTCTGAAGAGTACAAGAAAGCCCGGTATGCAAACAAAAGAATCATTTCAATATATTCTGAATGAGATAAAACCATTTACAGATTATATTTACCTGCATGTGAAAGGGGAACCGTTACTCCACCCCGAACTACCTGATTTTCTGGATGTAGCCGATAACAAAGGGATAAGGGTGAATATTACCACCAATGGAGTACTCATCAATAAGGTTCAGGATGCCTTTCTTAAAAAACCGGCAATCCGGCAGATTAATTTTTCTCTTCACAGTTTGGTAGAAAATAATAAAGAAAGCTATCTTTTTGATATTTTTCATTTTATAGATGCAGCATTGATTCAGACCCATATCATCATATCATTACGCTTATGGAATTTTCACAAAATGGATATGGTTGGTGACGGGAAAAATAAAGCAATTATCAGCGCCATTGAAGACCGGTTTTGTGGAGAGATAGAAGGGAATGTAATTCCCGGGAAAGGATTCAAAATTAAAGAAAGACTCTATTTAAATATGGACTATGAATTTGAATGGCCAAATCTGGATACGGATTATCAGAATGGAGATGGATTCTGTTATGCCTTGCGTGACCAGATTGCGATTCTGGTAGATGGCACGGTTGTTCCCTGTTGCCTGGACGGAGAAGGGATTACCAATCTTGGAAATATTTTTGATCAGAATTTTAGCCGGATTATCAACTCAGAAAGGGCGAAGGCAATCTATAATGGATTCTCGAACCATAAAGCAATAGAAGCATTGTGTAGGAAATGCAGGTACAAGGAGAGGTTTAAAAAAACAGGGTCATGAAATAGTTTGAAAATCAAACTATGATGTTTAAAGAATATTCAGAGTAAAAGGAGAAAATTTTGCTTATCGCTGGATTGACAGGTGGTATTGCGTCGGGAAAGTCCACGGTTTCCAGAATGTTCAGAGAGGCCGGAGCGGAACTCATTGATGCGGATGAAATTGCCCGTGAGGTTGTAAAAAAAGGAAACCCCGCATGGAGCAAAATTAAAGCCCATTTTGGAGAAGAAATCCTGCTGCCTGATGGTGAAATCAACCGGGATTTACTTGGGAAAATCATCTTTCATGATCATTCCCAGAAGAAAGAATTGAACAGGATTGTTCACCCATTTGTTTTTCAAAAAATGGAGAAGAATATTGTCAATGCTGAATCAGGCAACCCAAACGCAATCGTGATTCTGGATGTTCCGTTATTGATCGAAACCGGATTATACCATAATCTGTCGGATATAATCCTGGTTTATATACCTGAAAATCTTCAGCTCGAGCGTCTCATCGCCCGCGATCATATTTCTGAAATCGATGCAAAAGCGCGTATCCGTTCTCAAATGCCTATCGATGAAAAAAAGCAGTTTGTCAGTATCCTGATCGACAACAGCATGAGCTACGAAAAAACAAAAGAAAAGGTTTTGGATGTTTTTCAAATTTTACATGAAAAAGAAAGGGCAGAAAAAAAGCCTGGCCGATTTCATCTGTTCATCCCCCATGAAACGTTAAAATAACCTGTTTTTTTTCTTGAAAATATTCCATTGAGATCCTGACGTACAAGGATCATGGCCGGATGACCTTTTTTTTTGATGATATATGTACTTGCTTTCAGAAACAAGCTGAGATAGGAAACAGTGCCTGTGATGATGAAATAGTTATTACTTGAATGATAAAAATAAAAATTGAGAGTGAAGAAGATGCGTTTTTTATTGGTGAATCCATTTTATCCTATGTCTGAAGGGCCTTCGCCTCCTCTGGGGTTGTCATTTCTTGGTGCAGCCCTGGAAAGAGCCGGGATTGAAGTCAAAGTTTTGGATCTGGTTGTTTTTCCATATTCGAAAACCATACTCAGAACGGTTTTGAATGATTATCAACCTCATTTTGTCGGCTCTACTGCGGTTACGATGAGTTTTCATAACGCGATTCAGGTTATCCAGGATGTCAAGGAGATTGATCCGGCAATACATACGGTTATGGGAGGCCCTCATGTTACCTTCTGCGCGGAAAATACCATGGAATCCTTTCCTGAACTGGACGTTATTGTATTGGGTGAGGGGGAGGATACACTTGTTCAACTGGTGACAGCCGCTGGTAACGGCAAGAAATGGGATTCTATAAATGGCATTGTTTATCGGAACGGATCAGGTCTGCAACGTACGGCTGAAAAAAAAGCACATCTTGATGTTGATTCACTTCCCATGCCTGCAAGACACCTGCTTCCGTTAGGAAGATACCGGGCTTTGAACATGCCCATTAATATGACAACCAGCCGCGGCTGTCCTTTTAAATGTATTTTCTGTGTTGGTAGAAAAATGGTTGGGGCAAAGGTTCGCTACCGCAATGCGAAATTGGTTGTGGATGAAATGGAGCATCTCATCCAGCTTGGTTTTTCTCAGATTAATCTTGCCGATGATCTGTTTACCGCCAATGAAAAACATTGTATCGATATATGTGATGAGATTTTAAAGAGAAATTTGAAAGTCAAATGGTCCTCTTTTGCGCGTGTAGATACTGTTTCTCCTGAAGTGTTATCGAAAATGAAAGAAGCCGGATGCACAGCCATCAGTTTTGGTATTGAGACCGGGAATGATAAGATTTTAAAAACCATTCAAAAGAAAATTACGACTTCGCAGGTAAGGGATGCGGTGAAAATGTGTAACGATTCCGGGATCCAACCCTGCGGCTCGTTTATTCTGGGTCTTCCGGGTGAAACACCGGAAACGATTGAAGAAACAGTTGCCTTTGGCGATTCATTAAAAAAGATGAATTTAGCCTATGGATTTCATCTGCTTGCACCTTTTCCGGGAACCCGTGTACGGGAAGAGGCAGATCAATATGGTCTGAAAATTTTAACAGATGATTGGTCCGAATACCACGCAAATAGGGCAGTTGCAGAAACCCCTTCCGTTAACAAGGAAATGCTGGATAACATTGCCATAGAATGGGAAGAAAATATCGAAAAATGGTTAGGACATATTCAGGAGAGAATCAAGACCGGCGAAGCCTCTGAGGAGGAAGCCTTTCCTCTCGTGAACCTTGAACGTACCGTATTAATATATGATTTGATGATGCAGGATATCCTTGCCATTTATGGCACTTGGGAACAGGAGAACTCAGCCTCTGTTTCAATGGAAGATGCGCTTCACATGCTGATTCAGAGGATTCCGGATGATTCCATTCAACATCCACGGGAGAAGATATTCGCAGAGCTTCAGGTGCAAATGAGCAAAGAAAATCTTCGGTTTCAAAATGACAATGGAAGAATATCGTTGGGGTGGATTGATTATCTGTAGTTACTGTTGAGCTGATGATTATCCTTGCATAGTGAGGAAGTACCAATCCACAATCGTGTTCCCGAAAAAAATGTAGGTGATGCTTCCGATTGAAAGGAACGGACCAAAAGGGATTGCATACTTCATATTTTTTTTTCTGGCAAACATCAGGGGAAGACCGATGAGTGTTCCAAGTGCGGAAGCCATATAAATTGTAAAAAGAACCCCTTGCCATCCGATCATGGCGCCGATCATGGCAAGCAGTTTAATATCACCTCCGCCCATTCCATCCTTTTTCGTGATAGCTTTATATCCCCATGCAATCAGGAAAAGACTGCCGCCGCCGGTCAGCAATCCCAGCAGTGCGTCTTTGAACGGTAACTCTGGAAAAGCAAAAGAGGCAAGAAGACACAGGGGAATACCAGGTAAAGTGATCCGGTTGGGTATAATTTTATGGTCAATATCAATATAAGTAATGACAATAAGGGCTGATATAAAGGAGAAGGTGATCAGGGCCTGGATGGATAATCCGTATTTCATAAAAGAACTGAGGGCGCAGAGTCCGGTTATAATCTCTACGCATACATACCGGAATGATATCGAATTTCTGCAATGTCTGCAACGGCCAAGGAGAAAAATATAGCTCAGAATCGGAATATTGTCATAGAATTTTATAGGGGTGTTGCAGACAGGGCAACTTGAGGGCGGTTTGACAATCGATTTATATGCCGGAAGCCTGTAAATGCATACATTTAAAAAGCTGCCGATGCATGCGCCAAATATAAAAGCATAGATTTGAACACTCGAGTCTGGCATGTGTATGAATATACTCCGATCCGTGTCATAAATTTATATTTCTCAATGGGTTTTGGTGTATGAAAAATCAATCCGTTGAGTCCAGCAATCATAGGTGTGTTGCAGAAAAAAAGCAAGGTTGATATTGTAAACATAGAGTTTGTTCTTATATTAACGGAGCATATTATATTTATAGTTGATATTGAATAAATTGAAGCGCATAATATTGTCAGAAAAATAAATTCTCATGGTACAAATGCGAAAAGTATATCTACTGCTGCTTTCAGGGATGAATTCGAATCAATAGGAGATGGAATGGCTGAAACGGATAAAGACGATCTGATTAGTCTGATTCAAGATGATGAAGGGAAGACAGAAATTCCGGATGAGCTTCCACTTCTGCCTGTACGGGATGTTGTTATATTTACAGATATGCTGTTACCCCTGTTTATTGGGCGGGAGAAGTCTGTTACAGCCATGGAAGCGGCTGTCGAGAATGACAAGCTTCTTTTTCTTGCAACACAAAAGGATCCTACAATTGAAAATCCGGATCCGGATGAGATCTATCTTGTCGGAACGGTCGGCAGAATTCTCAGGATGTTGAAATTGCCTGATGGCCGTCTCAAAGCCCTGGTCCAGGGGAAGTTCCACGCCTTTGCAGATGTCGTCCAGGGTG
>CAYTGW010000191.1:0-2473 GCA_964437395.1 uncultured Desulfocicer sp. | reverse complement strand
AAAGCCAGAATTGTGAAATACACACAGAAAAAGACTACCTATCGGGGTAAGATTGAGTGAATCGAAGAGCAGGCTGCAGGAGAAGTTAGCCTCGAATCTGAAGCATTGATGAGAAATGTCCGGGAGCAGTGCGAAAAGATTTTAGCGCTCAGGGGAGAAATGACAGGCGAAGTAGGTTCCATTCTGGATAACATAGTAGATCCAGGTAAACTGGCTGATCTGGTTGCTTCGAATCTCAGATTGAAAACCGAAGACGCTCAGATTCTTCTAGAACTCACGGATTCGATTCAACGTTTGAATAAAATAAACGAATTTTTATCCAAAGAGGTTGAGCTTTCTGCTGTTCAAGCAAAAATACAGTCTGATGTAAGGGATGAAATTTCAAAGAGTCAACGGGATTATTACTTGCGGGAGCAGGTCCGTGCAATCCATAAAGAATTGGGAGAATCAGATGAAAAGACCCATGAATTTGAGGATTACACAAAAAGAATAAAACAGGCAAAAATGCCCAAGGATGCTGAAAATGAGTCCTTGAAACAGTTGAAACGGCTTCAGTTGATGCATACCGACTCTTCGGAGGCATCCATTTCCCGAACCTATCTCGACTGGTTGGTTGAGATGCCATGGAGCAAATCAAGCAAAGACTATATCAATATCAAGAATGCACAGATCATTTTAGATAAAGAACACTATGGTCTTAGCAAAATTAAGGATCGGATTCTGGAATATCTGAGTGTTCGAAAATTAAACCCGAAAATGAAGGGCCCGATTCTTTGTTTTATCGGTCCGCCCGGGGTTGGAAAAACATCCCTGGGTCAGGCGATTGCAAAGTCCATGAAAAGAAAATTTGTTCGGATCTCTCTGGGAGGTCTGAGGGATGAAGCAGAAATCAGAGGCCATCGAAGGACCTATATCGGAGCCTTGCCAGGTCGTATCATTCAGGGTTTGAAACAGTGCGGTACAAATAATCCTGTGTTTATGCTGGATGAGATTGATAAGATCGGTTCTGACTATCGTGGTGATCCTTCTTCCGCTCTTTTAGAGGTTCTTGACCCTGAACAAAATGTTGCATTCAGCGATCATTATCTCAATCTGTCATTCGATCTTTCCAAGGTTATGTTCATTTTAACGGCAAATCTGACAGATACGATACCGTCAGCCCTCATGGATCGAATGGAGATCATCAGCATTCCGGGGTATACGGAAGAGGAAAAAAGGATAATTGCTGAAAAATATCTGCTTCCAAGGCAAATCAGAGAAAATGGTTTACAGACCAGCAAGAGTCTGACCATCAGTCCGAACGCCATGGATGAAATTATTACCGGATATACATCGGAAGCAGGCTTGCGGAATCTGGAACGGGAGCTTGGGACGATCTGCCGGAAAGTGGCCAGAAGAAAAGCAGAGGGAGATAAAAAACCAGTTACGATTACTCTGACAAACCTGGAAAAATTTCTTGGTGTTACAAAGTTCATACCGGAAATGGATCAGGAAGAAAGTCAGATTGGTCTGGCTACGGGTCTGGCCTGGACGCAGGTCGGCGGAGAAGTGTTGTATGTTGAAGCATCCCTTTTACCTGGCAAGGGGGAGCTGATCATTACCGGGCAGCTTGGAGAAGTCATGCAGGAGTCTGCTCGTGCAGCACTGAGTTATGCAAGAGCGAATATGCGTACATTTCATGTGGATAAGGATTTTTTTGAGAATCGGGATATTCATATACATGTTCCTGCTGGTGCGATTCCAAAAGATGGACCGTCTGCCGGTATTGCCATGGCAACTGCCTTGATTTCTGCAATGACGGAAACTCCGATCAACAAGTATGTGGCCATGACCGGTGAAATTACCCTGAGAGGACGGGTTCTTCCCATCGGGGGGCTGAAAGAGAAGGCTTTGGGGGCTCTGAGAGCGGGTATTCGAACCATTATTATTCCGGAAAAAAACAAAAAGGATCTATCCGAGATCCCGAAGAATGTGAAAAAGAAAATTAGCTTTATCCCTGTGAAACAGATGGACAAAGTACTTTCGATCGCACTGGAAGAGATCAAAAAGAAATCCAGGACAAAAAAGACCGGTAAAAAGAAAAAATGATTATTCTTGCTGCGGATACTGCTTCAAAGAGTTGCAGCGTTGCGATCGTGAGTGAACACAGTGTCCTGTCGGAAATTACAATCGTTACCCAAAAGACCCATTCAAGATATCTGATGGAGATGATTGAGTCTGCTATTCGCCGATCCGGTATTTCAAAGCAGGAGTTGGATGGATATGCCGTAACCAAAGGGCCGGGCAGTTTTACAGGACTGAGAATCGGAATCAGTACAATGAAGGGCCTTTCCGAAGCAACGGGTAAACCGATCGTAGGAGTTTCCTCGCTGGATGCACTTGCTGTTTCTTTTTCCTTTTCAGTGTTTCCGGTATGTTCCATGTTGGATGCAAGAAGAGGAGAGGTCTATTATGCATGGTACCACTTTAAAGA
>CAYTGW010000190.1:0-7844 GCA_964437395.1 uncultured Desulfocicer sp. | reverse complement strand
GGATCTTGTAGCTGACATTTTGCCACCACCGGCATATCTCATTGAAGCTTACCTGGTTACAAAACAAATCCATAATGAAAGCAACGATTCACGCAAACAGGACCTTTTTAAACGACTTGCCGGCCTTGAGAAAGAGTATCAGGTTCGCCATGATTTTTGGAGGTCACACCTTTCCGCCGGTTCATTGCATGATCAGTTCTTGATCGATTCGTATGAGCCAGGTCTCAAGTTCTTCAACGTCGTCCATGGAGAGTTTCTCCCAGCTATCAAAAAGAACGATATGAGTGCGACAGATGCAGCAGCTTCCCAACTGGATCGGCTTTATGAACAGCATCGTTCGAAAATCGACCTGGTTGTAATCGAGGCGGTGCGCGAAAGCGAGAAGATCGAGAAAAAAACAGCCGCGATTCAAAACAAAGCTCGTATCGGATTGATTATCTTTACGCTCCTTCTGATCACCGTTATCAGTTTTCTGAGCTACAGCATTGGCTCAGCCATCCTTGTGCCGATAAGAACCATGGTATCCTTCTTCAAAGATTTATCCGAAGGAGAGGGCGACCTGCGCAAGCGGATTATAAGCAATACAAAGGATGAAATTGGCGAGCTGGCTATCTGGTTCAACACTTTCATGGGCAAACTGCAGGCCCTGATCAAGGAGATCACCAGCAACGCGGTATCACTCAACGAATCCTCGGCCGGTCTTTCCACCATCGCTGGGCAGATGGCCGAAAGCGCCAAGACTATGACAAGCCGTTCCAATACCGTGGCCGCATCCGCTAAAGAAATGAGCGCCAATATGAGCAACGTGGCTGCGGCCAGCGAGCAGGCCGCCACCAGCGTCAACATGGTGGCTGAGGCCACCGAGGAGATGACCGCCACTATCAAGGAGATCGCACGAAACTCGGAAAAGGGCCATGCCATCACCACCTCGGCTGTCTCCCAGGCCGGCAGCGCTTCGAACAAGGTCAATGAGCTGGGTCGTGCGGCCAGGGAGATCAGCAAGGTCACCGAGGCGATCACGGAGATCTCCAAGCAGACCAACCTTTTAGCCCTCAACGCCACTATCGAGGCAGCCCGGGCCGGCGATGCGGGCAAGGGTTTCGCTGTTGTGGCCAACGAAATCAAGGAGCTGGCCCACCAGACCGCTAAGGCCACCCAGGAGATCAAAACGCGCATCGACAGCATTCAGAACTCGACAACGGAAACGGTCACCCAGATCGAGCAGATCAGCATCGTGATCAACGAGGTCAACGAGATCGTAACCACCATCGCTACGGCGGTGGAGGAGCAGGCCGCCACCAGTCAAGAGATTGCCGGCAACGTCTCCCAAGCTTCCCAGGGCATACAGGAGGTCAACCAGAACGTGAGTCAGAGTTCTGACGTGGCCACCACCATCTCCGACGACATCGCCGGGGTCAACCAGTCGGTGCAGGAGATCTCCACAGATGGCGGCCAGGTCAATGTCAACGCCGAAGACCTGGCGCGCCTTGCGCAAACGCTCCAGCAACTGGTCGGCCGGTTCAAAGTCTAAAGTGCATTCGACGGCTGGCCCAGTTAACCATGCTTATTCCGGATAAGAGAGAACAGACCATTCGGTATTAAGGCTATTGTAGCAACAAATCCTGTGGGATGAATAAATAGAGCCCGTTTCTAAAGCAACCTGCTAACCGAGTTCAATCACCACTACATTTATCCGCGGCTCGAAACTTCCTATTTCCCCAAAGCACCTGTCACAGCTTTAACAGCCCTATCCAGATCCATGGTGTCGGTATTGATGATCAAATCATAATTCATTGGATCTGTAATACTGGTATTAAAATATTTCCGGATAAATGCCCTTCGGTCTGATTCTGTACGCAGAACGCGTCTTCTGGTCTCTTCTTCCGAAGTGCCATATTCCTTCATTACATTCCGGATTCTTCGCTCCAGGGGTGCAATTACGCGGATACGGAAAACCCTCCCTTTATGAAGAATGAAGTTCGCTACCCGTCCGACAATCACCGCCCTGCCATGTTTTCCAATCATCCCAACCACCTTCATAAGGTGTTTCAGGTATTCATCCGGCCATAAATGACGGTCATATACAAGGGAAGAGATCAGATCTTCGATCACCGACAAACCTTTTTCATCCAGGGTTTCCATCAGCATATTCTTTGCTTGTGCACTTTCCGCCATCTCATTAATCACCTCCTGGTGAAACAGATCAAAACCAAGCTTTTCAGCAATCCCCTGAGCGATCAGTTTACCTCCGCTTCCGGGTTCCCTGGATATGGTAACAACGGAAATTTCGTCATAACTGTCCTGTTTTGTTTTTGATTTCATCATTTCCCAACGCTTTGACTGTTCTTCGATTATCTGCTGAATGGTTCTTTTTTTGGTGATCATAAGCAACTCCTTTCACCTGTTATTCGAATTCCTCTCAACAATCGAAAAAAACAATATTGTTTTCTTGAATTCGAATCTGGTCTGAGTCTTATATCGTTAATTGGATCATCAAATAAAAAATCGTATAAAAATAAAGCCGTTGGAATAGAAGATCCGAGTATATATCATGAGATTGAGGGTCAATCGGAATTGAGATGAGGATCAGGAATCACTTGAAGTGTATGTTTACCTGATTATAAAAAAAACAGTGAATTGAATCAAGAAAAAAGATTCCGAGTTCTTTTACTCGTTCAATTGCAGCGCAGCATCCTTTCCTTTTTCTTCATCCACAAAATAAAAAAGAACTGCGCCGATGATAAAAAGCAGAATAACGGAAGCGATACTGTATCTGGCTGATAGTTGACCGACAGCATTGATCTGTTCCTGTGTTGGTGAGGATGGCATTAGGAGATTCCGGGCACCCAATCCCACAATGCCCATCAATGTCGGACCGATGATGGCTGCAAACTTGCCCAGCATGTTATAAAAACCAAAGTATTCGGCACTCTGTCCCTTTGGGATCAGTCTTGCGAAAAAAGAACGGCTCAGGGCCTGAATTCCTCCCTGAACCAGTCCGATAGCCACAGCCAGGATGTAGAACTCATTTTTGCTGGTGATCATGGCTCCCCAGACAGTGATCGCCATATAAATGAAGATCGCAAGATAAATGGATTTACGCACTCCCCATCTTTCACCCAGAATTCCGAAAATAATCGCCGCAGGAAATCCCACAAACTGAACTACCAGAAGGGCGACAATCAGGTCCTTGGATTCAAATCCCAATGAAATTCCATAGTCAACGGCCATCCGGATAATGGTGTCTACTCCGTCAATATAGAACCAGTAAGCCAGTAAAAAAAGCATAACGGTTTTTAGATGCCTCACCTTCTGAAACGTTTCATATAACTGAAGGAATCCTTCCCGGATCACACTCCAGGTGAGCCTTCTTTCTTCAGATTCTTCCGGAACCCACACAAGGATGAAAACAGTAAATACTCCCCACCAGATCGCAACGGAAAGAAAAGAATACCGGACCGCTGTGGCTGCATCCGGCAATCCGAATGTTTCCGGCATCAATGTCATAAGCACATTGACCAGAAAAAGAAGACCGCCGCCCAGATAACCCAATGCATATCCAAAACTTGAACAGAAATCCATTTCACTCTCTGCTGCCACATTCGGAAGCAGGGAGTCATAAAACACATTGCCTCCGCAGAATCCGACGATTCCACAGGCATATACAAAAATGGCCAGCTCCCACTCCCCTTTTTGAACCATAAATAAGGATGCCGTCGACAACACACCTATATACGCAAACAGCATCAGGAATTTTTTCCTCGCAGAGCCTCTGTCAGCGATAGCACCCAGAATCGGTGCCATCAGGGCCACAAAAAGGCTTGCAATTGAATTTCCAAACCCAAGCCTTGCCGTACTCAGATTCACATCCGCACCAAAACTCCAGTACTGTTTAAAAAAAATAGGGAAAAAACCGGCCATTACAGTTGTGGCAAAAGCGGAATTCCCCCAGTCATACAAAGCCCATCCCCATATTTTTTTGCTCTTTGGCAGCACGTATTTTCCCCTTTCAAAAACAGATTCAGTCCATACCCTGCAACCCCTTTGTGATTTCGATCTTTTGAAAATCAATTCCTTGCGCATCTTAACAATTGGGTTACCCTACTTCATTTTTGAATCCAAAACAAGAAAATGAAAAAGCCACCACTGGATATCTGACTTTCCGATCCATGGATGGCTATTTTTAATGTATTGGATCGTTCCTACAAAACAGCCGCGCTGTTCATACTGATTTCATGGAAATTAACCAGTTGCTTCTGAGATTGATTTGGAATTTTCAAAATTTGCCCTGCGCTGAGACTGCTGTTATGTGACAGATGGTTAATCTGCCTTATCGCCAGAACAGTTGTCCCATATTTGCGTGCAATCCCCCACAAGGAGTCTCCCTGTTTCACGCGATGATCAAGTAATTCTTTCTGAACAAGTGAGAAATTCGGAATCGAAACCGGGATCTTTTCGACCTTTGCCAGCAATAATGATGCACTGTTTAAAGGAACACGCAACAGATATTCATTCTCAGGAAGAATTTTATGACGGAGTTCAGGATTTAAATCAACAATCACCTGCTCCGGTAATTCCATTGACTTTGCCGCATCCTTCAGATGTAACTGTTTCCGAATCAAGACCGATTCATATTCCATGGGTGTGTCAACCACAACTTTTTCAAGCCCGTATTTTTCAGGATGATTGATGATATGCAGACATGCCAGGAACCTTGGAACATATCGAGCTGTTTCATTGGGCAACTTTTCATATAAATCCCAAAAATTATCCAGATAATTTACATTCTGTCCCCGGATAATGCGAAGCACCCTTTCCTCTCCGCAGTTATAGGCAGCCAGCACTGTGGCCCAGTCTCCAAAAAGCTGATGGAGTTCTTTAAGATAGAGTATCGCAGCTTTGGTGGCTTTTTCCGGATCCAACCGTTCATCAATAAAAGTATCTCTTTTCAGGCCGAATTTGTATCCTGTAGAAGGTATGAACTGCCACAATCCCAGAGCCCTTGCTTTGGAAAGCGCTCTTGTTTTAAAACCGCTTTCGATCAGGGGGAGCCAGGATAGTTCAGCCGGCAGTCCGGCGGCTTTTAATTCCTCCACAATCTGTTTCCGGTACTGTCCGGATCGTTTGTAAGATTCCAGAAAAAACTTTCTCCCGCGGCCGGTAGTAAAAAAATCGATCTCTCTCTGGGTGTATGGATTCAATGTAATCGGAATTGCCTTATACTTCCCGGTGACAACAGAACCCTGGGCAGCATAAATTTCCAGTATCCGTTTGGATATCATGAAACGGATATCCTCCTTCTGCTGCATCAGACCGGGCAAAACCTCTGTGTTGACATCTACGATCAAAAAATAAGCCTGATCCAGTTCTTTCAGCGCCTCATCCAGTTTCCCATGCTCCCGGAGCTTATGGGCGTTTTGACAATGTTCAAGCGCTTCGTCCAGCATTGCCTGGGAACCGCTCTGTTGCATGCTTTTTGAATCTTCCCTGTTATCCGTACCTTCCATCGATTTTTCGATCTTGGATAGATTGTCTTCTATTTCCGGTTCATTCATCTTTCCAGTATATTCGGAAATAACATCGCTATCTTCATCATCCACCAGCATGACATTCTGCGGAAGCCCAATGATTTTATTCTTCACATTATGCTTTTCAGAAGGATTTGCCAGATAAAGGCTTTGAGCACATCCGCTGAAATTAATGATGATGGTCGCGAACAAGATTGGATACAAATAATACTTCATGGGATTTACTCCTCTCCGTGTATGAATTCACAATCGTTTATACTACTTCTTCAATTTGTGTGCCACATGATATCGTATCCCCCACAGATTCATCCCATAATGAAAGTTATTTTTATAAGCTTTTAAAATCAGTATGTTAATAAAGACATGGCCCAGCATAGACAGAAGTTGATGCTGGTGTCATTTTTCATTCACTTGGTATAAAAAAGAATACTTATCTTGTCATCTGGAATGGGTTATCCGGAATTCAGATTTAATGTCTCCTTTTCCGATCTTTTTTCAATTATCGGCATATATCTACAAGCTGTTTCAGCTTTTCAATACAGAATCATGAGTAAAAACCATTGCAACCCGAGCCTGGAAAGTGTTAATACGGAGCTACCTATCTGAATGGAACGTTAAACTGGCATTTTATATGAATATCGTCCTTGAAGTTAAAAATCTTACAAAATACTATTCCGATATCCAGGCGGTGAGTGGTGTTTCATTTTCCATTGAAAAAGGAACCTGCATGGGCCTTCTTGGACCAAACGGAGCAGGCAAAACCACAACAATCGAGGTAATTGAAGGAATTCGACCGCAAACTTCAGGTGAAATCCTCTATAAAGGGAAACATAGGGGGGCAAGTTTTCGGAAAGAAACAGGGATACAGTTTCAGAATACGGAGTTGCCGGATTTTTTATCCGTCATGGAAACGCTTGAAACTTTCCGGAATCTCTATGGTCGGAAATCCGATTTAAACGAATTGATCGAAATCTGTCATCTGCAGCCGATTTTAAAACAGAATAACCGGAAAATTTCCGGTGGGCAAAAACAGCGACTGCTGCTTGCCATGGCACTTGCCAATGATCCGGAGCTGATTTTTCTGGATGAACCAACCACAGGACTCGATCCCCAGTCCAGAAGACATCTCTGGGATATTGTTCATCAGATCAAAAAAAAAAAGAAGACTGTAATCCTGACCACACACTACATGGAGGAGGCCAAGATATTGTGTGACAGGGTTGCCATCATGGATTATGGAAAAATTATCGCAGATGGCCCGCCGGAAAAACTTCTGAACGAACAGTGCAATGGCACAACAATCATTCTTGCAGAATCGCCGGATGACCGCATACTGGATCATGTTTCAAGCAAATGGATCAAGATACAGGATGGTGTCGAAATTTATACAGAGAATCTGAACAAGAGCATGAAAATTCTTTTGGACAATGAGGTTGATCTTTCAACCATGACAGTGCGGCCCCAAAATCTGGAAGATCTGTTTTTAAAACTGACCGGTAAAAAGCTGAGAGCATAGAACGCATTCATTATGATCAGAAGAATCTGGACCATATTTAAAGCAAGAAACAATGAATTTTTCCGGGATCACGCCGCATATGGCTGGAATCTGCTGTTTCCTTTCCTGGTTATCATTGGGTTCAGCATCATGTTCAATGAAAAGCAGCAAGTCCTTTACAAGGTCGGAATTGTTTATGAACATGGGCCCAATCAAAATCTGAATGCGGAAGGGATTGCCGGTTCTGTGACCGATGACACACAGTTTGCCATGTTTAAAAAAGTAAAATATACCGAATTCATAAATTTTCCCGTTTTTCAAACCGCTCTGGACAAACTCAAGCACCATCGCATTGATTTTTTGATCAATCCAGATACCAGACAATACTGGCTCAGTACCACTTCTCCCAAGGGATATATGGTTGAAAAGTTGCTGCTGGCAGGGCTGGTCAGCAAAGACTCCCTTTATACAAGAAAAAAAATAACCGGCAGCGAGATTCATTACTCTGAATGGCTGTTTCCGGGAATATTGGGAATGAACATCATGTTTAGCGCATTGTATGGCGTTGGCTATACGGTTGTGCGATACCGGAAAAACGGTGTGCTCAAAAGATTCAGTGTGACCCCACTTCGACCTTATGAATTCCTGGCAGCACAGATTATTTCAAGGATGTATCTCCTCACCCTCACCACGCTGATCGTTTTTCTGGGATGCATGGTGATTTTTGACTTCAAATGCCAGGGATCATACTGGAGCCTTCTGACCATCTTTTTTCTCGGCGGTTTCAGCATGATCTCCGTGGGGCTTGTGATTGCATCCCG
>CAYTGW010000189.1:0-7846 GCA_964437395.1 uncultured Desulfocicer sp. | reverse complement strand
GTTTGACTTGCATAAAATTATTCGATATGTTTTTACCAAATGGTAACAGCATATTCTTAATGTAATCAATTGCTTCAATTTTCAGATTGCCACGCCTGATCAAGCGGGAGGATAGACATGATTTTCGAAGATGATGAAACCCTGCAGATGTATATTGAAGAATCGCTGGATCATCTTTCCAACATTGAAAACGATCTTCTATTAATAGAAGAAGCAGGCGCTGATATTGATGAAGAGATTGTGAATAATGTTTTCCGTGCTGCCCATTCCATCAAGGGTGGAGCGGGTTTCATGGGACTCTCCAATATCAAGGAACTGTCTCATAAAATTGAAAATGTGCTTGGCCTGGTGCGCAGCCGTGAAATTGTCCCCACACCCGAAACGATCAACACACTCTTGAGAGCTTTTGATACCCTGAAAGATATGATCCATGATGTTGAACATAGCAACGACATGGATACTTCCGAACATATCGTGGCCCTGATCGGCCTTACAGCAGCGTCCTTGCCGGACGATGAAAAAGAAAGCCTGACCGGAACGCTGAACATTTCGATTAAAGGAAAAAAGAATTTATTAAAGGCCCCCCAATTTGATATTGATCAGGCCAAAAAGGAAGGGATGACCATTTATCTTGTGGAATATGACCTGATCCATGATATCCATAAAAAAAAGAAAACGCCTCTGGATGTGATATCATCACTGATCAACAGCGGGAAAATGATACAATCAAAAATCGATATTGAAGCCGTCGGAACGCTCAATCAGGATATCCCAACTCGGATTCCCTTTTATATTCTTTTTGCATCCGTCATTGAGCGTGAAATTGTCATTGCACTCTTTGATGTCGAAGAAAAATATGTCCATATTGTAACCTCAGAAATGTGCTCTCTTGAAGGTGAAGAAGATTTTCAGGAAAACAACTTTACGGAAAAATCATTGGAGATGCCAGATATCTCTGAACCAGCACCTGCTGAGCTTCCACCTGTATCCTTTGATGATTCTGACGAATATCTTCCAAAAACAGCCTCGATACCTATACCCGATCCCATAAAAGAGGACCCAAAAGAAACGATATCCGCATTATCGAAACAGGCTGCAACACAAACATCATTACGGGTGAATGTTGATCTTCTTGACGATCTGATGACACTGGCCGGTGAATTGGTATTAAGCCGGAATCAACTGCTACAGGGAATTACTTTAAGAGACAAGCGAACGCTGGAAATCGCCGGTCAGCGAATCGACATGGTGACATCCGAGCTTCAGGAAGCGATCATGAAGACCCGGATGCAGTCAATTTCCAATGTCTTTAATAAATTCCCGCGGGTTGTAAGGGATTTAGCGCGGGATCTCGGAAAAGAGATATCCCTTTTCATTGAAGGCAAAGATGTTGAATTGGATAAGACCATTATTGAAGCAATCAATGACCCCTTGACACACCTTGTCCGGAATGCGGTTGATCATGGAATTGAATCACCATCTGTACGTCACAATCTGGGAAAAGATCCCACTGGAATTATCAAACTGAAGGCTTTCCATGAAGCAGGACAGGTCAACATCGAAATCACAGATGATGGCAAAGGCATTGATGGAAATCAACTAGTAACATCAGCCCTGAAAAAAAATCTCATCACCGATCAGGAGGCCAACCTCCTGTCTGAGAAAGAAAAAATTGCCTTGATTTTTCTGCCCGGATTTTCCACTGCCAACCAAGTTACCGATATCTCCGGCAGAGGTGTTGGAATGGATGTGGTGAAAACAAATCTCGATAAACTGGGAGGAATTGTTGATATTGAATCCGCCGTGAACAAGGGAACGGTCATCCGGATTAAGCTGCCGCTGACCTTGGCGATTATTCCCAGCCAGATCATATCGGTAGGAAATGAGCGGTATGCAATTCCCCAGGTCAATCTGAATGAGCTCCTCCGGATTCCAGCCATACAGGTTAAAAAACGGATTGAAAAAGTCGGTAATGCAGAAGTGGTTCGACTGAGGGGTAATCTGCTTCCACTTCTGAATCTTTCAAAGGTTCTGGAGATTGATAAAGTCTATATTGACCCTTCAGACAAAGAAGAATCTCCCGATCGGCGTGAGAACATCGCGGATCGCCGATCGCAATACAGTCCTTCGGCAGATGAACATGCATCCGATACATTGAACGAAAAAGAACTCATTCCAAGAAAAACTGCGGAAAGAAGAAGAAATATCAATAGTGCAATCAATATCGCAGTTGTTTCAGCCGGTCCCTTTAAATATGGACTGATAGTCAATCATCTTCGCGATTCTGAAGAGATCGTTGTTAAACCATTGGGGCGTCACTTGAAAGGATGCCAGGGATATGCGGGTGCAACCATTATGGGTGATGGTAAGGTTGCCCTGATCCTTGATGTTGCCGGCCTTGCGCAGATGGCGAAACTGGCCTCCAATGAAAGGTTAGATAGTGTCAACAAGGCCCAGGAAGATTCGGCTCAGGCAAAACAAGACAAAGGGGATAAAACCGCTCTCCTTCTTTTCAGAAATGGGGAGGAAGAACAATGTGCTGTTCCATTGGCCATGGTTGAACGGATTGAAAGAATAAAAGTCGCAAATATTGAAAACTTAGGCGGAAAAAAAGTAATTCAATATCGAGGCGGCAGTTTACCGCTCTTTTCCCTGGATCAGGTGGCCGATGTAAAACCACTTCCTGAATCCAGTCAACTGGAAGTTATCGTATTTACACTCGCAGGAAGGGAGGTCGGACTCATGGTTACTCCACCTGTCGATGCAATGGATGTTGCTGTGAATTTAGATAAATCAACCCTGAAACAAACCGGTATTATGGGCTCCACAATCATCGGAAATCACACAACCCTTATGATCGATATGTATGAACTGGTTCGATCCACCAATCCTGAATGGTTTGAAGGAAAACCAAATATTTCAAAACCGTCTGGTGACAAGCCTATGGTTCTCTTTGCAGAAGACTCTGATTTTTTCCGTAATCAGGTAAAAGGATTCCTTGAAGATGACGGATATGGAGTTATAGAAGCAGAAGATGGACAGGTTGCATGGAATCTTCTGGAACAAAATGCAGATTCAGTCGATATTATTGTAACGGATCTGGAAATGCCGAATATGGATGGATTTGAACTTGCTGCCAAAGTTAAAGCCGATCATCGTTTTGCCCACTTGAAGATTATTGCGCTGACATCTCTAGCAGATGATGATGACATTAAAAAGGGGGCTCGTGTTGGAATTATTGACTATCAAATTAAACTGGATCGTGAAAAATTGATTGAAGCAGTAAAAATACATCTGGGAAAATGAACAGCCGGTTTTCCCATTGACTTACATTCGTTTGTCTTTCCTTTTTTGCATACAAGGAGCCGATCATGCAGGAAAAGATCGTTGAAGGGGAAAAAAAGAAAGTTTTGGAGCTTGCGACCTTTTTCATTGGTGATGCTCTTTGTGGGATTGATATATTGAACATACAGGAAATCAATCGAAACATGGAATCCACCTGGGTCCCGCAGGCACCGGATTATGTGATCGGGGTTCTGAACCTGAGAGGAAGAATCGTCACAGTGGTCGATCTGGGAAAAAAACTGGGCCTTTCACCCATTCAAAAAAATAAAGACTGCCGAAATATCATAATTGACTCCAAAGATGAACACATCGGCTTTATGGTGGATCGAATCAGTGATGTAATGCTGGCGGAATCCGATAAAATTGAACCCGCGCCTGCAAACATCGGCGGCCTTCAGGGCAGTTTTTTCAAAGGTGTTTTCAAAACAGAAACAAGTCTGATTGGAGTACTTGATATCGAAGAAGTACTGAAAGACAAGTAAATATGCTACATGACCTGATTGAATAAAGATAAAACGCCCTGCTCAATCCCATTTATATATCTTTATTTTTTTGCCCCGAATTATTTACTATAACAGGATCTGAAATAAAATGAACAAAATGAATCCATTAAAGGTTATGGTGGTTGATGATACCATTGTATATCGAAAAATTGTTACAGATATCCTGTCCGAACTTTCTGATGTTGAGGTTGTTGGCACAGCGAGCAATGGCAAACTCGCACTCCATAAAATTCCGATGCTGAAACCAGACCTGATAACGCTGGATATTGAAATGCCTGAAATGAATGGTCTTGATTTTCTGGCTCATGTTCAAGAAGAGTGGCCTGAAATCGGGGTCGTGATGTTAAGTACATCAACCCAGGAAGGTGGAGAAATGACAATCCGGGCTTTGGAGCTTGGCGCCTTTGATTTTATTCCAAAACCACTTTCCGGAACAATGGCGGATAATAAGGAAGAAATAAAAACGCTCCTATCGCCCATGTTAAAGGCTTTCAAAAGACACAGGGAAATTAAACACATTCTCAGTGGAAAACCCAATCCAGCATTATCCAAAACAAAAAGTGCTTTAAAAAAAAAAAAAAAAAATGTTTCCGACGATACCATTGCGCAGAGAATGAAGAAAGTTTCCCGGCAAATCGGTGCAAAATCTGAAATCGTTGCGATCGGCATTTCCACAGGTGGTCCCAATGCATTGGCAAAAATGATGCCTATGATACCCCCGGATATCGGTGTACCCATTCTCATTGTTCAGCATATGCCCCCAATCTTCACCGAATCCCTTGCCAAGAGTCTGGATGCAAAATCCGCATTACCTGTTCGAGAAGCTCGTGATGGGCAAATTCTCACAAAAAATACTGCATTAATCGCTCCCGGCGGCAAGCACATGAAGATCGTTGCCAGCGCTGATGGTATGAATCGAATTATCCGAATAACAGATGATCCCCCGGAAAACAGTTGCAGACCATCGGTTGATTATCTTTTTCGTTCTATTGCAGAGCACTATGTCGGCAGAGCCACTGGTGTCATTATGACAGGGATGGGGGCAGATGGGTGTAAAGGAGCAAAACTCCTGAAAAAAAACGGCGCCTTTATTATTGCACAGGATGAAGATTCCTGTACTGTTTTTGGAATGCCGAAAGAAATTATTGAAGCTGACCTTGCAGATGCAGTTGTATCACTAGACATTATGGCACAGGAAATCGTTAATTCTGTTGCCAAAAAAGCCCGCTAGGCAACCAACAGATGTATAAAATCACACCTGAAGAATATAAAGTATTTACGAAATATATCCTTGATATATCCGGTATCATGCTTGGAATCGGGAAAGAGTACTTGATTGAAACCAGGCTGAACCCGATTCTCACGGAATTGGGCTGCAAATCCTTTGCAGAACTCTATCATAAAGTACGGATGGATCAAACCAAAACAATTGAAAAAAAAATCATTGATGCGATCTCTACCAATGAGACCTATTTTTTCCGGGACAAGGCACCATTTGAACTGATTCAGCATAAAATCATTCCAGACCTTATCGATACCCGGAGCAAAATAGTCAAGCCGGGAACACCCATTAAAATCAGGATCTGGAGCGCTGCAAGCTCAACAGGCCAGGAGATTTACAGCATTGCGATTGTTTTGAAAGAACTTTACCTCAATCCTGCAAAGTATGAAATCATACTTCTCGGAACCGATATTTCAAATGCCGCTATAACGCAGGCCAGTTATGGGAAATATAATAAATTTGAAATTGCAAGGGGATTGCCTCCGGAAAAGGCCCGTAAATATTTTAATCCAGATGGAGACTACTGGCGAATCCAGGATGAGATACGCTCCATGGCTGTTTTTAAAAAAATCAATCTCTTGCAGCCATTTATGGGATTGGGTAAATTTGATATTATTTTCTGCCGGAACGTGGCAATCTATTTCAGCCCTCAGGAACGTTCCAGGCTGTATGAAAAAATAGCCGGAGCTCTGAAACCGGACGGATATCTGTTAATCGGTGCAACCGAATCGCTCACGAATGACACCAAACTGTTTGAACCCAAAAAATATTTACGTGCGGTTTTTTATCAACTGAAGTAAATGCAATACAATATCTTTTTAAACCACTCCTGACATAGTAAACGGATTCAAAACTCAAATGCAGGATAGAATCTTTTCAACGGTTCGTTTTTTTAATAAGAGGTTATCATGCCCACAATCAATGAGAAAGATTTTATACAGGAAATCATTTTTTGTATCCGCCAGGCCGATATCATCAAAGCAAAAGCACTAGTACAATTTTTTGCGGAGGTAAATCCGAAAACACAAAATAGGGTGCTTTACGAACTCAGCAAATCCAATGATGACATTGCTTTTCCTGTTTTGGATTACCTATGTGAAATAAAAAGTAATCAAAACCAGATCAACCAAAAAATATATGATCTTCTTTTGGAAATTTCATATGGAAATCCAGAAATGATAACCCGATACATCAAACGCAAACACCCGAATCGGTCAACCTATATTAAAATTGCCGGTGACCTCAAAATGAGAGAAGCCATACCTGCCTTATCTGAAATATCAAAAACAAGCCAACCCCCAAAAATCCTTGAAGAAGTTATAAAAACGCTTGGAGCGATCGGAGCAGAAGAATGTATATCCATATTAATCCCCTTTCTTTATTCTGATGATCCGGTTTTTAAGGTGGCGGCGATTTCAGCCATGTCTGAAATCGGAACTCCTCTTGCAGTCGAACAATTATCAAAGGCAATTACTGGAGACAACCGGACAGACCTGTCGATTATCAATGGTCTTGCCGATATCCAGAGCAAGCTATCCATTGAAAAACTCTGTGAGATGCTTACCTCACAATTTTCAAACATCAGAAGCCTGGTCATCGAAAGTCTCATAAAAATAGGCCCTAAAGCTGTACCAGGCCTTGTGGAAAATCTTGAATCCAATAATGAAGATGCCCAGATCCATGCGTTGACGGTTCTCGGCAAAGTCGGTGACAAAACAGCAGCATCCGCCATACAGAAACTTTTATTTCAGAACCCGGCCAACTCTAATGTCCGATTCGGGGCCTATGAAGCTCTTGGACAGATTCAATCCGCAAAAACAGCTATCAGTTTTGCAAATGGTCTGAATGATCCGGATGAACAGGTACGTCTGGCGGCTGCTAAAGCAATTGACACCAATTTAACCCATGTCCTTACTGCAGGGCTCAAAAATTTAATAAAAGCAGGAGATCCGGATTCCAAAAAAATTGTTGCCGCGTTTATCGACTCAGAAGCAGATTGTGTATTTGAAGAACTTGTTGACTGGGATATTTTCCCTGAGCTGGCTTCTGACTACCTTGCGAAAAAGGCGAATCCAGCCATCCGGGATCATTACCTGGAAATATTGACAACCAAAGGCAGAAACGAAATTGTTCAAAAAATCAAAACCACTGCCTCCTCTGATAATGAAAAGAAACGCAAACAAATCGTTGCCATTGATGATTCTGTCATGATGTTAAAATTGTATACAAAGCAACTCTACGAAATGGGATACACCCCATTGGTTTTTCAATTTCCAGCAAAAGCCCTCAAGGAGATCAACAAGCAGAAACCGGATCTTGTCCTGACGGACCTGAATATGCCTGAAATAGATGGCCTTCAATTGACAAGGGAGCTTCGAAAAAAATACAATCAGCAGGAATTGCCAATTATTATGATTACGACCCAAAGCGACTTTGTGGGTGGGACAGAAAAAACCACAGGTAAACCGATCAATGATGAAATGATCAAAAAACTGGGTGTAAACCGGATTTTACATAAACCGTTCACAGAAACTGATTTATCTTCTGTCATTTCAAACACACTTGCCCCTAAGCCGGACAAAATAAAAAAGGATTAAATCAAGAGCCAATTTCAAAAGTCTGTTGTTGTAGTTCCGGCGAAAGCCGGACACAAATTAAAGTGTAACACTATCCAGTATTTTCAGTTCTTTTCTGGACATCGGCTTTCGCCGGTGTG
>CAYTGW010000188.1:0-7997 GCA_964437395.1 uncultured Desulfocicer sp. | reverse complement strand
CCGTCAAGACCACGCCTGCGTTATTAACCAGAATCTGAATTTTCTCATGCTGCTTCATGACAGACTCGGCAAAGGCTTAGACTTGCCGGCGGTCTCTGTCATACTCTGGATATCGATATCGCCTAACGCCAATGCCCGCAGGGTGTTGCAGACCTCGTGATCCCGACCGATTGTAAGATGAATTCCCTTTCCGCCCATTGTCTGGGCAAACTTTTTTCTGAAGCAACTGAAATTTCAAGAAATCGAAAACTGGCCACTTATCGAATCGATGTAATGGACAAAGCCGGGGATATCATCGCGTCCATGCAGGGGACCGCTTACCGGAAAACACCTCAAAAATAATAAAACCGGCACAATCAGCCACTTTTCAATTAAAATTCATTTACAATATGTTTCGAGATAACCTCGGATAATCCGTTTTAACTCGTCGATAATTTCATTAGATTCTGACTCGTTCGATTTAGCCATTGCTTCACCGGCCCGATCTAAAAGTGCTGTTGATACATCAAGGATTATAGAGCATATAAAATTCAGCTTTTTTAATGGTAATCCCGGATTCCTATTCTCCAATGCCAGTGCAAGTTTTTTTGAAAGAATTTTATTAGAGTTTTCATCAATTTGCCGAAGTTCTGGATCGGATTTCATGGCCCTTCGGATAGATATTATTCCAGGCTGGTCCTTGACTGATTTAAAAAAGGCATCAACAGTCATGTCAATAGCGGTGTGCCACAGGATCTGCTGATTAGCCACCAGATTAAAATCATTAAGGTATTCTGCTTCTCTTGTCGCCATTCTTTCAGCAAGAGCATAAATAACGGAACGTTTGTTAGCAAAATATCGATAAACATTCCGAATGCGAATATCTGCTCGTTCAGAAATAAGCTTTGTCGTCAGAACATCAGTACCAACTTCTTCAAGCAACTCTGCTGCTGTATTCAGTATTAATTCCATGGTAGTTATAGCTCGTTTTTGTATAGGTAATACCCGTATTTTCAACTTATTTTTTTTCATTTCCATTTTATGCATTTCTGATTCTTCGGAAAAAAAGGGAATAATGCTCCTTTTTTCTTGACAATCATTATTAAAATTAATAAAGGGAGGAATATTCCCTTTTTCGGCGCATGTTATATTATTTTACAATAAAATCAAGTGATATTTGAAGACAGGAGTAACTACATGAAAATACTTGCGATAGGCGGATGTGGCGAAATGGGTGGTTATGCCGTGAAGTCATTGATAGAGTCCAAGCTTTGTAAGCATATTACGGTCGCTGACATTAATGAGCAGCGGGCAAAGGAATTCGCGAATCGATTTGACCACAAAGTCAGCTGGAAACGAGTAGATATAAATGATGATAGGCAGCTGAAAAACGCAATGGCTGATATGGATATCGTTATGAATACAACTGGGCCTTATTATAAATTCGGCATGAAAGTCCTTTCAGCGGCAATTGCATGTCGATGTCACTATATCGATATCTGTGATGACTGGGAACCGACGCTGGAGATGTTCAAATTGAATAAAATGGCTGAGGAGGCGGGCATTACTGCAATTATTGGTGTTGGAGCAAGCCCAGGAATATCCAATATGCTGGCGGTATCCGCAATAAACGAGCTGAATGAAGTTGGAGAAATTTTTACAGGATGGGATCTGGATGCCGCAACGCCTGAAAAAATCGGTACTCAACCTTCAGCAGCGACGATACATGGTATTCACCAGCTTTCCGGGGAGATCAAAATTTTTTCCGGCGGGGAATTTATAAATACAAAACCCTTAAAAAAGATAAAAATCAACTATCCCGGTATTCCTGGCATATCTTCGGCATGGACGATTGGACACCCTGAAGCAGTTACTTTTCCGCGATACTACAGTTCCTTAAAAAGGAGTTGCAATGTTATGACCGCTTCGAGGATGAATATTATCGGAATAAAATGCATTAGCTGGCTCGTTAACAGACGTTTGTTGTCTGTCTGGAGGGCTGCAAGCATAGCTGAAAGATTTCATGCTCCAGAATCCAGCCATATTTATATTGAAAAAAGAATTAATGCAATGCAGCGGCTTTATAACCGTGGCAAAGCATTTTTGCCGCCTCTTTTTGCTTTTGTTCGAGGCAAAAAAAATGGTCAACCTGCATCCTGCGCCAGCATGATACTTTCCGCGCCGCCGGGAGGAATGGGAGGTTCTACCGGCATACCTCTCGCTGTAGGTGTTATTCTTTTGGCAAAAAAATTGGTCAATAAAAAGGGGGTTTTTGCACCGGAAGGCATAATGAACCCGACGGATTTTTTCAATGAACTCGCTCCTCGTTGCAGACCAGTAAAACAGAACATAAACGATCTGGTTTTAATAACCCGCTCCTGGGGTAAAAGCTTAATCAAATGGGAGAACCTGTAAGATGAATAAGATATGTATAGAAAAAAACCTGATTTATGAGCTTTGTTAAGTAGGAAAAAAATGATCCGTAGAATAATAGTAAGTTTTATATACTTTCATTTGTTTGTAGGGCTAATACTAAACCAGTATCAGGGTTACGACGCTTTGGCTGAAGATGTCTGGCAGGAGGCAATCAATTCGGATGGCATCATTGTATGGGAACGAACCGTTAGAGGAAGTTCTTTTTATGAATTCAAAGGAGAAACGATAATCCCTGCGAATATAACGGAAATTTTAAAAATACTATGGGATATAAACGCATTCCCTAAATGGTTACCGGACGTTATAAAAGTTGAGATTATACAAGAAATAGATGACGATACAATTATTTATTATGATGCTACAGCTTTTCCATGGCCGATTTCCGACAGGGATTGTATTATCAGAATCCATAAAAAAAATAGTGCAAATGGAGTTATAGAAGTTACGTTGAATGGTCTACAAGATTTTAAAGTTCCAAATATTAAGGGAACTATTAGGGTCAGCGAACTGCGGGGTAAGTACCTTCTAGAGTCTCTTGGTCAGGATAAAACAAAAATTTTATACCAGCTCTTTTATGATCCTGCTGGAAGAATTTCTCCCCTGATTGTTAATCCAGGGATCAGAGATAATATACACAATACATTAAAAGGGCTTACCGAAAGAGTCCAGAAAAAATAAGACATATCGAATCTCAACCGGAGCGCAGAGAAAGAGAACATTTATCTCTGTGCTCCGGTTTTTTCGTTTAAGGTGTTGGTTATCGCTCATAAAGCTCAACCAGCACGTCGCTGGTGGATTTAGGATGCAGAAATGCGATTTTTGCTCCTCCGGCACCTTTTCAAGGTTTTTCATCGATCAACCGGATGCCTTTTTCCTTCAGCTCTTCCAGAGCGGTTTCATTGTTTTCAACACGGATCGATGAAGGCAATGATTCGCATCTCGCCATGGCATTTGGGACAAACAAGTGGGGCCACCTCATATATCTTCCGTGTCAGGTACGCCCAGTTGTTTCAAAATGATCAACAATACATTGATAATAACGGCTCGCTTTTAGATTGCGCGATTTGTAAATGTCGATGTTGCGATATGAATGTATATTTTTTAACATTTGAAGCACCTTGACAAAAAGGCCTCGATTGTAAATTAATTTAATGTTAATAAAAATGTAAATATATATGAATCGGTTTGCCCCTATAATCGTATGGATCGTTTTTTTCTGACTGAGTCTGGGCGAAAGCAAAAAGAGAAGTTTTAAAACATGAAGTCTTACCGTCTTGTAAAACCATATTTTGTCGAGCGGATCTGGGTAGTGGTGGCTGGTGTTCTCTGTCTCATGATCGTGGATCTTGTGCAGCTTTTCATTCCACGGATTATCAAACAGGCCGTGGATGATATGACAGCATACCGTGCTACCCAGAAATCCTTATTGGAGTTTTCGTTCTATATCCTTGTGGCGGCACTGCTGATCTGTGTTTTACGGTATTTCTGGCGGAGATATCTGATCGGCACCTCCAGGCGGGTGGAGGAAGGGCTTCGCAATCGACTGTTCAGCCATATCCAGACCCTTTCCGCACCCTATTTTGACAAAACCAGGACTGGTGATCTTATGGCTCATGCCACAAATGATATTGGTAATGTGCGTATGGCAACGGGAATGGGAATTGTCGCGGCAACGGATGCGGTTTTTCTGGGAACCGCTGCCATCGGCTTTATGTGCTATATCGATATCCGGTTGACTTTTTATGCCTTGATACCCATGCCGCTGATCGCTTTTTTTGCAAAATATTTCAGTAAAAGGATGCATAACCGATATCGCTTGGCTCAGGGGGCATTTGCCGATATGACCGAGGTGGTTCGGGAACGATATGCAGGGATACGGATCATTAAATCTTACAATCTTGAAAAAGACTCGGAACAGAGAATGGAGGAGGTATCCAGGCGCTGCATCCGGGAAAATCTTTTTCTGGCCAGAATCACCGGTTCTTTTTTTCCGCTTATGCTGCTGCTCACGAATCTGAGCCTTGCCATGGTGATCGTTTTTGGCGGCAGGCTGACGATCTTGACAGAAATTTCACCAGGGGATTTTGTTGCCTTTATCAATTATCTGAATCTGATGACCTGGCCGATGATGGCCCTGGGCTGGGTTACGAATCTGCTTCAGCGGGGAGCGGCTTCGCTGGATCGGATCAATTCCATCCTGCAAACCCAGCCGGAAATCAATCCGCCCAAACAGCCGGTATTGATCGGTCCCGTCAGAGGAGAGGTTCAGTTTCAGGAGGTTTCTTATTCTTATGGGAACAAAGAGAAACCGGTTCTTTCCCGGATCAGTTTTACCGTGAATCCCGGTGAAACCTTAGGCATCATCGGTCCGCCGGGAAGCGGCAAGACAACACTTCTGAACCTTCTACCCCGTCTTTATGATGTAGAAGAAGGTACGGTAAGGATCAATGGAACAGATATCCGGCAGTGGGATCTGGAAAAACTGCGGGATGACATTTCCTTTGTTGCCCAAGAACCGTTTTTGTTTTCTGGAACCATCAGAGACAATATCCGGTTTGGAAATCCGGATGCAGATGATGCAAAAGTCATGGAGGCTGCAAGACTGGCCTCTTTTGACGATGCAATCAAGGCCTTGCCGGAAGGGCTGAATACCATTGTGGGTGAGAAAGGAGTGATTCTTTCCGGCGGGCAGAAGCAGCGGCTTGCAATTGCCCGGGCGTTTATCCGGAATACAACTGTTTTACTGCTGGATGATCCGGTCAGCCAGGTGGATATGGATACGGGGCAGAGAATTATTGAGACCATTCGTCTTTTTGAGGGCCGGATGACCGTCATCATTGTTTCCCACAGGCTGTCCGCACTCCGCCATGCAGATCAGATTCTGGTGATGGAGTCCGGAGCAATCAAAACAAGCGGCACTCACGATCAGTTGATGGCCACGGATGAATATTATGCCCGGACGTTCCGGCTCCAGGAGATGGAGGAGGCGAATCATGCATTCTAACTACAGCCACTTCCATGAAGACAAACTGGGCCAGCAATATGATGTGAAACTCCTGAAGCGGCTGATCCCTTTTGGCAGAAAGTATCAATGGTATTTTTTTGCCACTGTTTTTCTGGTGATCCTGATTACCCTGTTGGATATTTCAATTCCTTATGTCACAAAGATCGCCATTGACCGGTATATTGTTCCCAATGTCGGACTTTCAGAATCTTCCAAAAAAGAGGGTACGGATGTCCGGTCCGGTTTGTATTCGGTGGATTTGCAGGATGCGTCTGTCGCTGCAATTGTAAAGAAATATTCCAGCCTTTTTATCATACAGAAGAATATTGCATTCATACCGTATGAAAAATTGACAGATATACTCCCTGAAGATATTTACCAGTTGCGGAAAGATGATTTCAAGGGGGTAATGGTTCTGGCACTCGGGCTTATTCTGATCGTCATTGCCGTCTTTGTGCTGAATTTCATGCAGGTGATGATCATGGAGTATACCGGCCAGATGATCATGCATGATTTGAGGATGAAGCTTTTTAATCATATTCAAAGTCTTTCCATGTCCTATTTTACCAGAAATCCGGTGGGTCGTCTGGTTACCAGAACAACGAATGATATACAGAATATGTATGAAATGTTTACTTCCGTGATCACATTTGTTTTCAAGGATCTTTTCCTGCTGGTTGGCATTGCAATTGTGCTGGTCAGTATTAATAGGCAGTTGGCCATGGTAACGCTGGCTATTCTGCCGGTATTGGTTTATACGGCCATAAAATTTGCAGGAGTTGCACGGGAAGCATTTCGAGAGCTGCGTATTAAAATTGCCGAGATCAATTCCCGTGTTTCGGAAACAATAGAAGGGATACGCGTTGTTCAACTGTTCAGACAGGAAGTCAATAATTATCTGGGTTTGAAGAAATTGAATCATGAGTATTATCTGGCAGGCATGCTGCAGATTAAAGTGTTTGCGGTATTTATGCCCTTGATCGAGTTGATGGGGACAGTCGTTGTTGCGGTGATTGTTTATTACGGAGGAAGCGGTGTGATACAGGGCCGGATCAGCCTGGGTTCTCTCGCAGCCTTTATTTTTTATATGCGGATGTTTTTCAGACCGGTCCGGGATATTGCAGAAAAAGTCAATGTTATGCAGGATGCACTGGCCTCAGCAGAACGGATTTTTTTGATTCTGGAAACAGAGGAAAAGCAATCTGTTCCTACGGATTCGATCCCGGAGCCGGATGAAATTCAGACGCTTGCTTTTGAAAATGTTTCTTTTTCCTATGATGTCGGGCAGACCGTACTGAAAGACCTTTCTTTTTGTATCCAAAAAGGGGAAGTCCTGGCTGTCGTGGGTCCTACGGGTGCTGGAAAAACATCCCTGATCAATCTGATCATTCGTTTTTATGATCCAATTTCCGGAAGAATCCTGCTGAATGGAAAGGATATCCAATCCTGGCCTGAAGATGCTATCCGGAACCGGGTTGCGCTGGTAACACAAGATCCGTTTCTGTTCTCCGGGAGCATCCGTGAGAATATTGTTGGAACCAATACCCATATCATGGATGAAGAATTGACAAGGATCTTGGAAATTTCAAACTGTCTGCCATTTGTCAATAAGTTGCCGGAAGGAGTGGATGCGATACTTACTGAAAGAGGGAGTTCCATTTCAAGTGGTGAACGTCAGTTGATCTCCATCGCAAGGGCGATCGCTTCCGATCCGGAGCTGATTATCCTGGATGAGGCAACCTCCTATGTGGACTCGGATACGGAACTCAGGATTCAGGACGCCATGGAAAAGCTTCTGGCAAAGCAAACGACCCTGGTGATTGCTCACAGGCTTTCTACTGCTCGAAAAGCAGACCGGATTATGGTATTGAAAAAAGGACGGATCATTGAAATTGGATCACATGATGAATTGATGGCCAAAAAAGGGTTTTATTTTCAGTTGAATCAGCTTCAAGGATAAATAAGGAGGAGGGGATATGAATAATCGATTGTGGTCATGGATTTTCAGTATTGCAGTTTTTGTTCTGCTTTTTGCAATGCAAACCAATGCCGAAGATTCAGCCGGTGTTGTTGAGCACAAAAAAATCAGTATTGATGTCGGCCCTTCAAGGGAGGAAAAAGAGGTCGGGTTGAAACGAATGGAGATTCTGGATAAATCTATTTCACCGGAGTTGCTGGAAAAAAAGAGAATTCTGGTTCAATCGATTGAAAAGGATTACACACGGAAAATCGAACAATTGATCCAGCCATTGACCTCTTCCATTGGGAAAAATACGATTGTCACCCATGTGGATATCGATTTTTTAGATCCGGACTTCCAGTCCCAGGTTCAGGCAAGCCAGCGGGTATCGGTTTCAATTATCATGGGACGTGCCGGATTTGAAAACTGGGCCATGCGAGGTAAAACCGAGCAGGAGACACTGGATCAGTTAAAAAAGATGATTCATACCATGTTCAAGATTCCGGAAGAGAGCGTAGCAATTATGGTGGCACCGAACTAGTTGCTCAGGTCGCCGGTTTTCTGGTTTGCCCGTTAGCCGGATAGCCTGTTTGTACGGGCTGTTCATTTTTTATATGA
>CAYTGW010000187.1:243-8014 GCA_964437395.1 uncultured Desulfocicer sp. | reverse complement strand
TGCGTGTCTAGTTTTCGCCGGAACTACAACAACAGACTTTTGAAATTGGCTCAATGGAAAAACCAATGAAAACCTCGCAGGATGAAAAGACACCTTTTTCAAAAGGGAATAATCACGGGCGCATTATTTCTCATCCCGGTGGAGATGAGTGTCTGGACCCAGCTCAACTGAACCGTCTGGAGCAATCTTTTCGAGAATGGCTGAAAGGCGCACGCCATGCGCATATGAGATTTTCCCGTTGGCGGATTTTGATTATTTTTCTTTTGATTCGCTACACCGGTGCCAAACTGAGCGAGGTTCTGTCGCTGAATCCTTTTAATGATGTGGACTGGATCAGACATGTTGTGGTCTTTCTCGGCAGCGAAACCGGTGCAGGATTGGAATCAAGAGAGGTTCAGATCTCGGAAGCCCTGGCCATGGAAATCCAGGAAGCATTTGACGATTTATCTTTCCAGCAAGTCCCGGGAGGAAGCTTGCTGAATCTGGATCCCGGTTTTGTGCGGCGCAAGTTTTACGAACGGGCCCAGGCTTGCGGATTTTCAAAGCGACTGGGTGGACCGGAAATGATCCGGAAAGCCCGGGCCGTGGAATTGATGCAAGGCAATATGCCCTTGCCTGCGGTTCAGATGATATTGGGACACTCCACTCCCAATCTTACATCCGCGTATGTTTCTTTTTCAAAGGATGAAGTACGGAAGATCGCAAAGCACTTTATGGAAAAGGAGTCTTCCCGCAAAACCAGCGCACGCAACACTTTTTTCGGCAAGATTCGGAACATCTCTAAAGGAGACATCCAGGCCCGCATCGACCTGATGACCTTCGAAGGTTTCCCCATCACCACAGTGATTACCAACGATAGTGTGGAAAGGCTTGGTTTGAGACAGGGCGGACTCATGACAGCCGAAGTCAAGGCCCCGTGGGTTTATCTGCAAAGCAGCGACACGGAACCGGTATGCAGCTCCGACAACAGGATCAAAGGGGTTCTGGAAAAAATCACCAAAGGAAAAATCAATACGGAATGCATTGTGCGTGTTTCAGATACGACTGAGTTGTGCGCCATCATTTCAACCAGAAGCTGCCGGAATCTCAACCTGAAAGCAGGGAATGACATATGGGCTCTCTTCAATTGTTTTTCCGTGGTGTTGCATGTAGATTGACTGCATGTTAGATTGGTCAGACAGATCATTATAGAATAACACTTATTTTCATCACAGGAGAGCTGCTTCATGTTTGAAGGGAAAAATGTCATCATTACCGGCGGATCATCAGCAATGTTGCAAAGGGCCTGGAACGGGATCTACGTAATTTCCATTAAAATGCATTTTATGCGTAGTTCTCCTTGACAATAAAAATATTTTTTTCCATATAGGTATTCTTTAATAATCCATTCTCAATTAACTCATCTTCAGAGGAAGTTGTCATGAAAAAGTTTATATTCTCAATCGTTATCCTTGCGATTCTGTTTTCGGCCATACCGGCGGCAAATGCCGGGAAAAAAAACCAGGCTTCTCAGAAATCCAAACAAGTGGCTCAAACCATGGCCAGAAATCCTTATCTTGGAGCGATCGTGATCGATGCGGCTACGGGTAAGGTTCTGTTTGAAGACAATGCCGATGTCAAGGGTTATCCAGCCAGCATCACCAAGCTCATGGATCTGATGATCCTGCTTGACGCCATAAAGTCCAAGCGGCTCAATCTTCAGGACCAGGTGACGGTAACATCTGAAGCATCCAGAATCGGCGGGTCTCAGGTGTACCTGAAGGAACACGAGGTATTTTCCGTGGATGACCTGCTGTATGCACTCATTGTTCAGTCCGGCAACGATTCGGCGGTTGCCCTTGCGCTTCACTATGCAGGTAGCACGGAAGCTTTTGTAGAGCAGATGAACAAGCGTGCCCAGGAACTCGGGATGAAGGATACTGTATTCCATTCCGTACATGGTCTGCCGCCGGGAAAGGAGCAATCAGCGGACGTTTCCACTCCCCGTGATATCGCCATCCTCTGCAGGGCGTTGTTGAAATATCCGGATACAGTGCGGTACACATCGACCAAGGAACGAACTTTCCGGCCGGATGCGCCGAAACCTTTTATCATGCGCAGCCATAACCATTTGCTGGGACATCTGGAAGGTTGTGACGGGCTCAAAACCGGCTATTTCTACAAGGCTGGTTTTTCCATCGCGGCAACGGCCACCAAAAAAAACCAGCGGGCCATTGCCGTTGTTTTCGGATCACTGAACCGGAAAACAAGGGATGCCAAAGCCCGTGAGATCCTTTCAAAGGGGCTGATGACCCTGGCGGCAAGTGCACCGCCTCCGTCTGCTCCGGCAATTGATAAAACCAAAGACACTCCGGAAAAAGTTGCCCAGGAGGAAAAGGTCGCGGCTGAGACGGGAAAAACGGAAGTGGTTGAAATCAAGAAAAGTGCCCTGTACATTGTGAGTGCCGTGATTCTATGCCTTGTTATTTTTATTGTTCTGTAGAAAAAAAAAAAAAAAAAGGATGAGAACGGACCTTTTATGATGTAACATGGAATCAAAGCCGGAATGATCCGTCATTTTTTTACTCTTTTTGTTTTTCATAAATGATCTGTTGAACTCTGCCCACCTGACCATCTGTCAGTCGGACCTTGATTCCATGGGGGTGGTGGGTTGATTTGGTGAGAATAGCCTGAACGCGGCCCCGGGTCAGTTTACCGCTGCCCTGATCTTTTTTCAATACTATGGATACTTCCATACCGGGACGAATATTCTGTCTCTGCTTTCCTTCCATTACCCGCTCTCCTTATTTTTTTAAATTTGGAATATGACCAGTCCAATTTGAGTTGCACAATATGGCAAATCGAACGATTTTTCATAAAAGGGAGGGATAAAAACGGATTACGTTTTTAATGCAGTTCCCCTGAATTGTTTCAACTCTCTTCAATCTTCGAGTCAATTTTCGAATGTCGATTTTCGAATTGACAGTTTATAATAAATTATATACTATATCCTACAGAGTAACATAACAGGCTTAGTTGATCAAAAATTGTATCCTTACATTGCTTTCCCAGAAAAATCAAATACACCAATAAACGAGTTCATGATTTTTTTTAAAACCCTCTATTCTATCTAAGGAGTGTTGGAGATGTTTAAAAATACAAAATTATGGATCAAGCTTTCTATCGGGTTCGGCACTACCATTCTGGTCGTATCGGTCATCACTGCATTCAGCTTTATTCAGTTCCGGCAGGTTTATCGATTGTCCGGTGATGTAACAAAATTAAATTATCTTCAAAACACCATTAATCAAAAAGTCGTTGATCATCTAAACTGGGTGCACAATGTTAAAAATCTTTTTCTCGATGAACGCATCACTGAATTAAGTGTGGAAACCGATGATACCAAATGCGGCCTGGGAAAATGGCTGGCCAGTGAGGAGGCCCGATATCTATCCCAGAGGTTTGAAGAATTGAAGATCCTTTTAGAACAAATAATAAATCCACATCATCGGCTTCATACCGCCGCCATACAGATAAAGGAATTGTATCAGCAAGACAATACCCATAAAAGTGCTGCCAAGGTTCTGAATGAGCAAGCAATTCCGGCTGCCAAGGAGACCATTATCATCCTGGAAAAGGTTCGGGATTTCATGAGGGAAAAAGCAGAACTGGCCGGCAATGAAATTAATACACGCATTGAACAGACTATATTCTGGACAGTCCTGATATTTGTATTCGGCATCCTTTTTGCCATTATTGCTGCGGTTTTGATCTCTCTGAACATTATCCGGTCCTTTAAGCAGGTGATCGCTTTTGCCGCCCGACTCAAAGTAGGCGATTTATCCGCCAAGTTGCTGGAGGGCAAAGACGAAGCCGGTCAGATGGCCGGCGCTCTGAATGCGGTTGTAAACTCCTTGAGCGAAAAGGCCGCTTCAGCAACCCGGATCAGTCAGGGAGATCTAAGTATCTCGATTTCCATGGCCTCTGAAAAAGATCATCTGAGCAAAGCCCTGGAGGATATGGTCGGTAATTTGAACCTCATGCTGGCGGATTTTATGCTGGCTGTCGAGCAAGTGGATATGGGTGCCCGGCAGGTGTCGGACTCCAGTCAGTCTCTTTCCCAGTGCGCAACGGAGCAGGCAGCCTCCCTTGAAGAAATTACCAGTTCCATGACCGAAATCGGATCGCAAACCAGAAGCACCGCGGAGAACACTGCCCAGGCCAATAATCTGGCCGCCGATGCTCTCCTCGCCACCACAGAAGGGGTAGATCAAATGACTCGCATGGTAGCAGCCATGGCTGATATTAAAACCTCCAGCCTGGAAATATCAAAAATCATTAAAACCATCGATGCCATTTCTTTCCAGACCAATCTGCTGGCGCTGAATGCGGCTGTTGAGGCTGCCCGGGCCGGAAAACACGGTAAGGGATTCGCTGTGGTGGCCCAGGAAGTCCGCACTCTTGCCACCCGTAGCGCCAAAGCAGCCCAGGAAACCTCGGAACTTATCAAAGGCGCTGGTCAAAAAGTCGAAGATGGCAATATCATTGCCGAAAAAACCTCTCAGGTACTCATCCAGATCAAGGATCAAGTCACCAAGGTATCTGAACTCGTCGCTGAAATCGCCGCCGCGGGCAATGAACAGGCCCAGGGAATCTCCCAGATCAACCAGGGTTTGAACCAGATAGACACTGTAACCCAGCAGAACTCAGCCAATGCCGAGGAAACCTCATCCGCTGCTGATGAACTGGCTAGTCAAGCCAATAAAGTTCGTCAACTGCTCGGAAAATTCAAATTACGCAATCAAAACCAGGTGAATACCCAGTCCCGGACGACCGCTCATCAAATATCAGGATAAAGAACGATCGACATTCGAGCAGTTCATATTGAATTGAATATGTCCACGAGGATTTCAGCCATTATTTTTTAACGATTCTATTGCGTTAATAAATTCATTTGGCTCGAAAACAGGCAATCTTGATTTTTTAAAATCAACAATATTTCTTGTCACAATATATTTGGCTCCGGCATGGCATGCAGCTTCATGCAGAACTGCATCCTCGAAATCTTCAAATTTTGACGCAGCAGCATTTTCAAGCACAACACGATTTACAGGGGCGATAACGAAAAGCGAGAGGAGGGATTGGATATGATGTGAAGCAGCTTCAAGCCCAAGCGCTTTTCGGATGATATAATGTATGGTGGTAACTGTTGTTGCACAGATAAATCCTATGATTTCAGACTGCTCAACTTTAGATAACAATAATGATGCCTGATTTGAAAATGGTTCCCTGTCCAGGAGAACGTCTAAAATGATATTGGTGTCAAATAAGGTTTTCATTAATATTTTTCTTTTAAATATTTTTTATAATTTTTTTCGTCGATTTGTTTCCCTTTCAGGATACCCTTTAAGGATCTTACTGTTGGAGTGAGGGTATCTTCCTTTTTTATCTTTTCATTTTTAATAATTTCGAACAGATCTGCCACGATACGCGATACGGATTTTCCAGTTTGTAAGGAATATTTTTTTGCTGATTCAATCAAATGTTCATCCATCCGCAGTGTCAGTTTTGTGATCATGAGGCCCTCCTGTAACTTTGACGTATTCAATTTTAATATTTATACGTCATGATTGTAAGGGAGTCAACCTTTGTTTCTATAGTTTGACATATCGTATTGTTATTTTCAGAGCAAAAATACATATTGCATAAGAATTGCGAGATCGTGTAAAAAAAGCATGGATGAACATAGGAAAGGAATTTGAAAATCGGATTTCAATAATCGATCACACGAGTAAATAACAGAGCAGATATCATGAAAATCTATAAAAATCCGGCAATGGGCATACTGATGATGAGCATCATCTGTTGGGCTTTTGCGGCCTGTGTTACTACCACCACGAAAAATGAGGAAAAACCTCCGGCCGGAACCGGAGAAATACTCCCAAAAGTAGGTATTGCACTCGGGGGCGGGGGGGCGCGAGGTTTTGCTGAAATCGGTGTTCTCAGAACCCTTGAACAGGAAAAGATTCCTATTGACCTGGTCGTGGGCACTTCCGTGGGCAGTCTGATCGGAGCCATCTATGCGGATACCGGCAGCGTGCTGGATGCGGAATTCATCGCCATTTCCATCAATGAAGAGGATATTTTCGACTACGGCGCCTTATCCATTTTTTCAGGCGGCTTTGTGAAAGGGGAAAAACTGGAAAAGTTTTTGAACACTCATTTGCGCAATAAGGAGATCCAGAACCTTAAAATACCCTTTGGCGCTGTAGCGGTTGATCTGCGCACGGGGAAGGCCGTTATGTTTGAACAGGGATCCGTGGCACGCGCTGTTCATGCTTCCTGCGCCATACCCGGAGTTTTTGTGCCGGTGGAAATCGGCGGTCGTGTTTTTGTCGATGGCGGCGTAACCGACCCCATTCCGGTAGAGTTGGCGCGCAAAAAGGGAGCGGATGTTGTGATCGCCGTGGTCATCGATCCGGCCTTGCCCCAGCAAGCCCCCAAAAATCCGCTGGAAGTGGCCTACCATGCGGTTACCATCATGTCCTCGGAGATCGGAGTGCTGGGAGTGAAAAACGCTGATGTGATCATTCATCCGGATGTGGGTAATGTGGCGTACGATGATTTTTCCCAGAAAAAAAGGCTGATAGAGGCTGGTGAAAAAGCTACCCGGGCCATGATGCCGGAAATCAGGGCAGTGATCCGCGCTAAGACAAAATAAGTGGAGTCCCCCGAAAAAAAGGCGAACGGGAAATGCATCCCGTCCGCCTAATATGTCTTCTCCGATGATGTACAGAATACGGAATCCTTACTTCTGAATCATTGTACTGATAATTTCCTTGACCTTGTTATCGGTAAACATTTTTTCAACAGCACTGGACAGGGTATTGCTTATTTCCTGCTCCATACGTGACTGGTTGAAAAACAGATGGCTGAATGATGAAGAGCTTTCAATACTCGTGGTATAAAGAATGCTCTTTTGCTTCACGTCGGCAAAGATGACGCGAAGTTTTACCTTTGTTTTGTATTCAGCGCTCAGAAAGTCTGTTTTGCTTGTTACATCAAGCTCTTCGATGAAACCGCCGACCACCAGATTGCCCCACTCCTCCCGGACGGAAGTACCGGTGCAGTCCCAGGCCGGTGTGCCGCCAAACACTGTATAACCATTTTTGAAAAAGGCATCCTTGATCGCAGTTCCCACTGTTTCCGAGGGTGTCATTGTCAGAGGAACCGCCTTACGCTCGCTGCTGTCGCCCTGAATTCTTTTGCCGATGAACTCTCTGTCAGGTTCGTTGCGTTCATCATTGAATTGAGCGGTCGTGATGATGCACTGCTGCATGCCGGAGTCGGCAGCCTTTGACTCTGTTTGCGGCATATAGCGGACATCAAGCTTGTAATGGCCGGTCGCTGCACAGGACACTAAGGTTAATGCAAGCACGCAGCACAGCATGATCCGGTTTATGGTAGTGAGTTTGCCATCATATTTTTTCATCTTTTTCTCCTTTATGGAAAGTTATTCATTCCGTGGTTGTTCCCAAAAGCTGGGCAATAAGCCAGACTCTATCTCCAAAGCAAAAAAGGAGATAGAAAAGAGCAACAACAGAAAACAATACAATGCTGAATATAAAGCAAAAGTGGCATTAGAATGAAGAAATGACAAGACTTTGCTTTTTTACGTTCCGGTTGTAATTGAAGTCTGCCTGTGAGTCAAGAATTTTGTGAATACAACGTGTTGAATTGGCTTGACCAGACAAGGACTCAAATCCTTGGACCAGTGGTTATAAGCGCACAG
>CAYTGW010000187.1:0-233 GCA_964437395.1 uncultured Desulfocicer sp. | reverse complement strand
TGTTAAGCGCTGGTCAGATATTTCCTTTCATTCATGCTTGTATCCTGTTGAACCGGAATCAGATCCCCGCGACAATCCATGTTTCCTCCCGCTCTGGAGCGCATGGTTCAATAAGATTCAATTTAAAACTCGCCAAAGATAAAAACTTTTCTATTTGCCGGTCGGATCGGTAATTCGGCTTTTTTAAACCGTTAACCTTAAAGTATAACTGTTCGATTTTACGTTTCCAGGGG
>CAYTGW010000186.1:0-8017 GCA_964437395.1 uncultured Desulfocicer sp. | reverse complement strand
GGTCAATATCAGGTGTTTCACTTGCTGAGGGGAATAATATCCTGACAATTACAGCAACCGATGCTGCGGGAAATCTGGGTATTCGGGCATTGACGGTTGTTTACAGCATACCGGTTATCACGCCACCACCACCGTCTGCTGATCTATCAATTACAAATCTTACAGCAGCATCAGGAAAAGCCTATAAGATTAAACAGGGCTTGAACAATGGTTCCATCTGTTATATTGACCGCACGTATGTTTATAGCGAAGTTCCTTCCTATCTGCTGCAATCAACGTATATTCAGACAGCCAATAGTGACAAGCTGAGAACCGAGAGCGCATTTTTATCCTTTACGATCAATATACCTGCAACTGTCTATGTTGCATTTGATGACCGGTATCCAATTCCCTCCTGGTTATCGGGTTTTACCAATACCGGAAATAAACTCCGGACAGAATCCCTGATGAAGATTTTTAAAAAAGATTATAATGCCGGGAAGGTGACCCTAGGCGGGAATGGTAATGCTGGAAATCATTATACAGTCATGGTTGTTAAAAAACCAGTTGTTGTGGATCTCACAATATCCAATCTCAAAGTAGCATCCGGCAAGATTTATCCGGTGAAATATGTGTTGGCCAATGGTTCTACCTCTTATATTGACCGTTCGTACGTTTACAGTGAAGTTCCATCCTACCTGTTGAAGTCGATGTTCATTCAGACGGCCAACGATGACAAGTTGAGAACTGACAGCGCATTCCTGTCCTTTGATATCAATACACCCGCAACCGTTTATGTTGCATTTGATGACCGGTATACGATTCCTTCCTGGTTATCAGGTTTTACCAACACAGGAAAAAAACTCCGGACAGAATCCCTAATGAAGATTTTGAAAAAGGATTATTACGCTGGGAAGATAACCCTTGGCGGGAATGGCCATTCTGGAAATCAATATACCGTGATGGCTGTTCGAAAATGAAGATTATTATTACAATAAATAGCCTGTCTGCAAAAGATCGGGCTTTAATCGTTTATCCAAAATAAGGGGCTTTGTCCCCTGGACTTTTAAAAAAATATTTTGAGGTTCTACCGATTTTTTATCGGTGTCTTATCAACTGAAAAGGGTTATTGTGAAAAATAAATTTGTTCTGACTTAATCCGCCACACACCGAAAGCCCAGAATATTTGCCGTGTAATCGGCCTCAAACCGGAACCGGTTGGATAATTGGACATTACGGGCCGATATCCATGACCCTCCTTTTGCAATGTGATATCTCTTTTCCCGTATTTTTCCAGATGCAGGTTTGATCTGATCTGAAGTCCATTCAAGAACATTACAGAGGGTATCTGCTAGGCCGAAACTGTTTACACCACCAGGATATTGATCCACCGGCGTTGTATCGGAGATGGCACTCAAGTCATAATTGCAGGCATTTTCCATCCATTCATTTCCCCATGGATAAAGATATCCTCTCTGGGTTCTTGCGGCTGCCTCCCATTCAAACTCAGTACAAAGGCGTTTCCCGATCCATGCTGAAAAATGAACAGCATCCTGAACGCTCACTTGGACAACCGGATGATTCCTCTTGCCATGAAGTGTGCTTCCCGGGCCGGATGGTTGATACCAGAATGCACCTTTGATTTTTTCTTTGGTATAACTGGCCTTCCATTCAAAGCTTCTGGTTTTTGTTTTTAAATCAAAATTTTTCTGAAAACGGCCTGAAAATACCCATCCATACCCTGATTTCTCGGCAGTTGTCAGATAACCGGTTCTTTCGACAAATACCTCGAACAATGCGTTGGTTATTGGATACTTTCCAATATAAAAATTCGGCAAGGATATGACCTTTTCCGGTAAATCAATATCAGAACCTGACCGGCTTCCAATCATATATTGTCCGCCAGGTATCAGGAGGTATTGATTATAATATCGTTCCATACTTCCGAGAAATCCATCAAACTGCTCGGTAAGAAGATTTGTATCTGGCTGAAAACTTTTTTGTTCAAGATTGTCCTGAGGCAATCCCAGTTGATCAAAAACTGAAGTTTTGTCGATTGTTTCATCCTCATCGATCTCTTCAAGGTCAGCATCATCCACTTCCTCGATTGCTGCATCATCGTCGATTTCCTCAAGCGCTGTATCTTCGACCTCCTCAATTTCAACTTCGTCTATCTCTTCAAGGTCAGTATTATCCACTTCTTCGATTACTGTATCCGCATCAATTTCCTCAAGCGCTGTATCTTCGATCTCCTCGATTTCAACTTCATCGATCTCTTCAAGGTCAGTATTATCCACTTCTTCGATTACTGTATCCGCATCAATTTCCTCAATCTCCGTATCTTCGACTTCCTCAATTTCACCTTCATCTATCTCTTCAACATCTTCAACCATCTGAAATCCATCATTCATTTTCTGCGGAAAATCTGTTCCGGCGACATTCCCTGAACCGGCTTTTTCTGCCATCCCTTTGATCAGATCCAGAATTTTTTGGACCTGCTCTTTTGGATTTTCAGTACTGATTTTTTCAATTCCAGACATGAACTCACTTATGACACTCAGAACATCGGCAACCTTTTCCAGGGGCAGATTTCCCTGAGATCTTGCCGAATCCGCAAAAGAGGATAGCAACCTTTCCTTTGCCGCATCTGACATGATAAAAGTGTTCAAGGGGCCGATTATGATACCTTCCGGATTTTTGTTTTCATGGAAGAGATTCATTAAATCATTGTTAATCGTGGATTTTATGCTGTTTAAATTTTTCCGTTTTGATTTTATCAGTGCAGGGTTGTCATCCAGTTCCCATATCATACTGATCAGGTGATCCGAGTTAATCTCAGTCACCGTTTCCAGTGCGGTCTCGATTTGATAAAAAAGCCGGATCGCTTCAATCAACCTTGTTTTCGGTTGCTTTGCATTCCGATACTGAAGATTTGAAAGTGCTGTTTCCAGACCATCTTTTGTGATTGTCGAACTCAATTCCGTACCTCGAATCTGCCCCGGGAAAAAAGTGTATTTCAGTTACAGGACGAATTCACCTGACACTCGATATTCAAGTTTTTTAAGTCGTTCCGGGAAAAGACCAAATCCTGTGGTTTTGATGATTTCCCTGGATTCCGGGTCTCCGCTTCGCTCCGCCTGGAATGATGGAGTTTATTTCATTTCAGCAATAAAAAAACTTGAAACTCGAGTGACAGGATTGGATTGATAGATTTGCAGTTAGTGTTTATTGAATCAATTTCATTGTATACCGGCTGGATCAGATTTGCAACTTTTGAAAAACAACCTGTTCAACGTCAAAGTTTTATGATAAATATTCCCTTATGAGCAAAACAATCAGCATCATCAGCCAAAAAGAAGGAACCGGTAAAACAACGATTGCTGTCAACATTGCAGCCACTCTGGCGCTTTTTGAGAAAAAGACACTTTTAATTGATTGTGACCCTCAAAGCCACCTTTCCCGATATGGCAGTATCTGTACTAAGGAAAGCACAGAAACACTGTATCACGGATTCATGGGTAAGGCCTCTGCCAGGCAGTTAGCGATCAAGACGCCAATCGATTACTTGACCTTTATTCCATCAAAACCAAATCTTTTTCTGACAGAGCACAGGCTGGCAATCAAGCCCGGCAAAGAGCTTATTTTAAAAAAGATTATACAGGAAATCAAAAATGATTTTCAATATATCATCATTGATTCACCGTCTTCTCTGAGTTTTTTTACAATATGTTCAATGGCGGCCTCTGACTGGGTGATATTGCCTATCACATGTAATTTTTCCACTCTGGATGAGATTTCAGATCTTAATGAGGTTTTAAAAATCGTTCAGGAACAGTTGAATCCGGATTTGAAGATTGCCGGAACTCTGTTCAACCAATGCTCCGGAAAGGATGAGTTGAATCATTTTTTTTCAGAGAATGAACTGGGAGCTATTCCGTATAAATCTTTTTTAACCACCATCCCGACGGATGATACGATCCGAAAGTCAGGTATATCGGGAAAGCCTGTTACCTTGTACGATATCTCGGCAAAGGCCTCTCAGGCCTATTTTGATTTATCAGTTGAATTGATAAAAAAAATCGCTTGATTTAACACCCCATCTTTTCTAGATTACAGATGGTTTAAAGTTTTTTCATATAAATCGCAAACAGTTATTGCCAGAAGCGATAGATTGCAGTAAAATATAAATCAGCTTGAAACTCGCAATACATTTTTTCATCAATCTTAAAAAGATCATTCCGGTTATCATACAACACAAAAGGGGGCCTGGTGAAAGTTACGGATTCAGATATTATACAGACAGGAGAAAAAGAATTGATAGATGCTATCACCGGGGATCTGGACTGGGAAGCCATAGAAAAAATTTTTAAAAATAAGTATCATCTTGGATTTCAAGAAGATATTGAGTATAAAAATGGTGACATTGTTGTCCATAACAACCAGATTGCTTACAAATTGAATTTTGATGTCCGGATTTCTCTTTCCGTTCTTTTTGATCGCAAGGGCGAGTGTCTGACTGTTTCCGCGCTTACCGACGAACAGGTAAAAAACCAGGAAGGTTCAATCTCATCTGGGTCCGTTCAGCAATCCGGGGCCGATGACCGTCTGAATATAAATGATGATCCTGCCGACAATACACTGGTTGAATCTGAAGTCGAAGTGAATGAAAACGTTTCTCAGATGGCCTCTAAAATTGCGGATATGATATCTGAAATCAATCAAGAGTAAATCGCATACCATCCCATTTTTTTAATGTCGACCTTGCCTGTATTGTTTTATTAAAAATTCGCAGGTGAACTCACATGAATGAAATTTCAATAGAAAAAAATCTGAATTTACTAAAAGTTAAAGCCGTATTCGATGAAATCCTTGTAAAACATATCCAAAGGCTTCTTGAAATTGAAACCCTGGAAGCGTCTCTGTCCTTTAACCTTTCTACAATTGCCTGCCTCTTGCTGCTTGTTGAAAGGGAAAATGAAATTAAAAATTTTTCACAATCCCCACCTGACCGGTATACAAGAGAAACTTTTCTGGATGATCTTTCCGATATCGGACTGGACATCGATGATACCCTTATGGTCTCATTTCAGGGACTGGCCCAGCATGGTTATGTCGAAATCGACCAGAACAACAGGTACAATGCACGGATTTCCGCCTTTGCATTGGTTAGCTTTCTCGACAATCTGTTCCCGGGCATGAAGGGAATGAATCTTATTGGATATATCCTTCAGACGATTGATGAAGTCTCCAGCAATCGAAAGGATCTGAATGATGCAATCCAGCAGTTTGACAAGACGCTCCAGTTAAGAGGGATACCGCTTTCACAACAACAGATTAAAAGTGATGAAAAAAATTTCTTTACAACTCAACCGCGAAGCAAACTGGATCAAAAAGCCGCAAAGCAGCTATCCGATGACTTGAAAAAAGCATATGTTGAAAAAATTGAAAGATTGCGGAATAAAATGTCCCAAAGCAGCTCACCTCAGAAAGAGATCAAAGCCACATGGTCTGACAGAGGATTGGATGTAAAAGAAATTTTTCCCAAAGGCCCCAGTGAAGAGGAAATCCTGGCCAGAAAAGCAGCGGAAATTGCATTAAAAGAAGCAGAATCCAAAGCGATTCTTGAGGCAGAAAAAAAAGCAGCTCTTGAAGAAGCAAAAAGAGTTGCACTGGAGGCGGAATTAAAGGCAACCGAGATCGCAGCAAAGGCAGCAGAAATAAAGGCACGGGAGGCGGAATTAAGGGCAAAAGAGGCTGAAATCGCTGCACGGGAAGCAGAAGCAGATTTGAGAAAAAACAAGGAAGCGAACAGGGATGTGAGCGATAAGAATGATCTTATTGGCAGAACAGACATTGAAGAAAAGATTGCCGCCTTTCAAGAAACCATCGCGATTCCCTGTCCGGTTTGCAATACAGGAAGAGTATTGTCCAATACTACGGAAAAGGGGCAGGAATACTATTCATGCTCAAATACACATTGCGGATTTATCAGTTGGGGGAAACCCTATCCATTTGAGTGTCCATTATGCAAAAATCAATTTTTGATTGAAATCAATACCACAGAAGGGCAGAAAGGCTTGAAATGTCCCAGGGCAACCTGTTCATTCAGGCAGAACCACCTTGGCCCGCCTAAAACAGATACAGCTTCATCTTCCCCTAAAAAAAAGAAACTGGTACGGGTGAGAAGAAAAAGTTAAAAAAATATAATCATTTCAATACATGCTTTTCCAGTACAAAGCAGGTAAACGTCCCCTGGAATACAGACTCCTTGTCATTTGTGATTGTAACACTCACATTTTGTTTTTTTCCTTCACTATTTTCAACAACAGCTTCCGCCAGTATGGTTTTATTATTTTTTACCGGTTTGATAAATTTTACCTGTGCTCCTCCTAGGACAACATTTGGATGATTTACGGCGATCATTGCCGCATAATCAGCCAGTCCAAATAAAAATCCGCCATGAATAAGACCGGTTTCATCTACTATCATTTTATCGGATGTTTTCAGCTCCACCTTGCTGTATCCTTTTTCAACGACAAGTGGGGTCCCGCAGAATTCCTGGCTGATAAGCTTGTGTGTTTGAATTTCCATATCATTTCATCCTTTTCCATTTTCAGATCCGGTTACTCCAGGTTATTTTTATTTTCCTGCCGCATGTTTTTCTGATCGCTATATTTGCAAATAGTTTGTTTTTCATCTTCTTTTTGATGCAACGGCCATTCTTCTTTTCAATCATTATAATTTTGTACGCTGGTGTCAAACATAAAAAATCCGTAAAACAATAATAAATAGAATTGAAAAACACATTTTTTCAGATACCAAATCTGTGATTTGTGATATGAAAGCATCGATTCGAATGAGGTATTCAACGGTTATTGAATCTGAATCAACCATTAATTAAGATAGTAAAATCCTGGGGCCAAGTCATGACATTTCACAATCAAGTCCTCAAACTGCATCCGGCAAAGCTTGTGTTGATCAGTTTTTTATTCGCCATCGTTTTGGGTACACTCATGCTTAAAATTCCGTTTTCTACGAAGACAGGCTGGATTTCCTGGATAGATGCCGCATTCACAGTCACTTCCGCTGTATGCGTTACCGGGTTAAGTGTTGTAGACATCGGAAACTGTTTTTCCATTCCAGGTCAATGTGTGATTCTAGCTCTTATTCAGATCGGTGGAATGGGTGTCATGACCATATCTGTTATAATGTTCCACTGGATCGGCAAATCCGTTTCTTTTCGGCAACGAATGGTAATGCAGGATCTGTATGCCCATACACCCCGCAAGGATATTTTTAGACTGATCAAAACTATCTTCCTGGTGACAATCGGGGTGGAAGCTCTTGGGGCTGTTTTTTTATTCATTCATTTTCACCATGAGTTCTCATTCATGAAAGCGGTCTATTCAGCAGTCTTTCACTCTGTTTCAGCTTTCTGTAATGCCGGATTAACTCTGTTTCCCAATAATATGATGCAGTACAGCGACAATATCCTTCTGAATGTGACGGTTTGCGGATTGATCGTTATCGGGGGAATCGGTTTTTCCGTGCTGTATGACCTCCAATGTTGGCTCCAGTTTAATAAACAAAAACGGTGCAGACTATCCATTCAGACCAAAACAGTGCTGCTGACAACATTCATTCTTATCGTTTCAGGAGCCCTGATATTTGCTTTTCTGGAGCGCCATGCACTGAATACAGAGCAATCGCTTTCTTATCGTATCCTGACGCCGGTATTCCAGTCTATCACATGCCGGACAGCAGGTTTTAACACAGTTGATATTGGATCCCTGAAAGACGCCACTCTTGCCATGATGATATTTTTAATGTTTATTGGTGCATCGCCCGGTTCATGCGGTGGTGGTATAAAAACCACAACACTGGCACTGATAACTGTTTTTTTCATGAGCCGATTACGCGGGAAACGGCGCGTCAATCTGTTTAAAAAAAGTGTGACCGCCGAAACCGTAACCAGAAGTATATCTTTACATCTCGTTTCTATGGGAATCATCGGGCTGGTTTTATTTTTTCTTCTTGC
>CAYTGW010000185.1:1903-8017 GCA_964437395.1 uncultured Desulfocicer sp. | reverse complement strand
GTGTAATTATAGGGAGTCCTATACTATTACCCTGGGGTGGGTGTCAAAGGAAAAGCGCGGGATGTTTTTTTTATCATCACAAAGAACCGGTCAGGAAGCGGATGAATATTTTCGCGTGAGGTCTTTGTCAATGACATAGATACAGATTTCTTTGGCGCCTTTTTTAGAGTAGTTATATCGGGTATACAGGTTATTCATCAAGAAGGTAACATCCTCGCGGATTTTTTTATCATATGTTTTGAAATCTTCTTCGTCAAAATCTTTGATCGCTCGTCTGAAATTTTCATTTTCCAGAAAAGGATCCAATACTTTCTCTTTTAGATTGTACACATAACGTTCCATTAATTTTTGGTAAAGCTCTGTTTCCTGAATCGGCTTTTCTTCGGTCATGATTTCCTGGGTCAGGGTTTTTGAGGTATATTCTTTCTGCGCATCTTTACGAAAAGAGAGTCGTGACTTGTCATCAATTTTTTTCTCAAGCAGAAAATTTTCAATACGACGGAAATACTCTTCGGTGATTTCGAGTTTCTCGCCTGTATAATGACATCGTGCGATTGAACCGGATTCAAAGTTGATGGCAAAAATATAGTTCTGGATATGGGTTGAAATCTGTTCTTCATTATACAGGTAAAGGGCTTCTTTGACTTCCTGCAGAATGTTGTAATCATACATGCAAACCAGCGAATCCAGAAAGCCTTCAGGGATTATATTATTTTTTTCCTGTTGATAATGCGCAAAAAATTTGCACAGCATGGACATGTTGATGAGTTTATCTTCTTTGGCATATATGGAATAAAACTCGTTAAACAGGTTGATGGAATCTCTTCCGGAAATCCCTTTTGAACCTTCTTTATTCGACTCTTCAATGATGGTTCGTCTCCGTTTGGCGGTAAACCGTTTCCGGTCTTCTCCGGTGAGCCATGTCGGGATTACCCCGCGATAGATTTCCATTTTCAGAAGCAGAAGATTTTTATCACAATAGAGACGGTATTTTTCAGGGGTTCCAATCCATTCAAGAAGGGCTTTGGATTCCGGGTTGAGCCTTGTGGAGATGATCATTCTTGCAAAATTGGCAATCACCTGTGGGAGGAAATTGCCTTCAATATGCTTCCCAAATGTGCTTTGATAAATTTTAACCTCTGTATTCAGGTCCATGACATAGGGGATATTGATATATTCGATGCGGTCCAGAAACGATCGTGAGTCTTTCAGATTTGCCTTGTCTTCCGGATTCATTACAGCAAGGAAAAGTGAATTGACATTTTCTTCGATGTCTTCAACCTTGTGAACACCTTCACTGATGACATTATGAAGTTCAATCAGTCTTTCCGTATTGTTGGATTTGATATCCATGAGGGCGTAAATACCATTATTGGTCTTTGCATATCGGGAATAGATATACTCCACCTGATTGCTGTCCCGCAGAATGGTGTTGATTTTCTGTTGCAGAATTTCATTTGTGAGTATCGGCCTGCTTAAGGGTTTGTCACCTGGATTAAAAACGGAAATCCCCTGTCCCAGTCGCCGGTTGAACTTATAGGGCTGGGCATAAATCATCTCAAATACTTTTTCCGGTTCTTTCAGATTTTCCAGAAGGGCACTATACAAAGAGCTGCAAATGGTACAGGAGGTATCGCGGAAAACCCATGCATAATCCTTCTCAGAAGAAAGTATGAACTTGAACTCGTTATTTTTAAACAGATCATCGAAAAAGGCTCTGCGAAAGTGCTTGGGGATGATCATGACGGGATTGTCATGGCTTGGGCAAGGGATTTCAATGAATTCGTCTGTGCCGCTGGGAACATGAGGCGGTCTGTAATTTTTTCCCGGGTTTCCGCTTGCTGTCTTCATCAAAAGCTGGATCAGCCTCTCTGCTGAAGGTAAGGTTTCAGCATCAATGGAAGTACCAAAAAGTTTCCGGTTGATCCGCCAGATGGTCTCATAGCGGAGCCCTTCTTCAGAATGGGAATATTCTTCAAATTTTCTGAGTATATTGTTTAAAAAAGTACTTTTACCACATCCGGGCGGCCCTTCAAAAATGTAAATTTTATTTTGCTGGGCTCCATGGCGAAGAGCTTCTGCAAGATTGATGAGACGGTTTGCAAAGAGGCGGTCTGCAAAAAACGGATTGTCAACATTCTCAATAAAGAGTTTGGAACAGTCATATCCGACATAATGAATCGATTCCGGATCATCGGAATATTCATCTTCCCCTTTTTCAACATAAGAAATGACCATATCGTGAAACGTCCGGAAAATGTTTCGCATGATCAATCCGGGTTTTTCCGACAGAAGTGTCAAAAATTCTTTGAAGGGGATTGAAGCCCGTTGATCCCGTTCCCCCATACTTGTATTCAAATTGGAAAATGCTTTTTCAAAATTATTCATAATTTCTAAACAATCCAAAAAATGATTATAAAACTTTTCGGGTCAGTTTTCGTTTTTCCATTGTGTATAGTACTCTGGAAAGTTTCATCCCCAATCCTCGATTTGTTTCTTCTTGAGGTGTACCTCCCATAAAGGGCATGGAGAGACTCCATTTCGGGGGAGTATCTGCGGCTGGTTCCGTTGTTTCCAGGTGAACAGGTGCACCCCACAAATATTCGATTCCGAGCATCGTATTTCGGATATAATCTTTTACAAGTGGTTTTTCTTCAAAATGATGCACAAGATATAACGAACCATTACGGTTTTTTGTCGGGTCAATTTCAATATGAGGGGGATGGTACAGCGCATCCGTGATCATTTTCCGGTAATCTTCCGCTTTTTTACTTTTTACATAGTACTGCCAGGCTGTTTGGGTTTGATTCAGTCTTTTGCCGGCAACAAACAACCTGTTTTTATCAACAAAGTCCTGATCAATGAAGGTGTTCACAAACAGAAAGTCAGCAAGATTTTTCCGGATGGAAAATATGAATTCCTTCCCTTTTCCTGTCTGCTGGTCAAATTTGTCCCGGGCTATGGAGTCAAGGATCCGGCGGAATTTCATGGAATATTTGCCCTTGTCAGCGATCTCTTCCAGTTGATAAAAAAGGCGCATCCCCAGTGCATATGGATTCAGTCCGACACGGGGCAGGGCTGTAACCCCGGCATTTACGCGGGCAAACTCCACTTCATGCCCTTTGATACGGTCATCCTTTAAAAATAATACCTCATGCCAGTAACTAGCCCAGCCTTCATTCATGATTTTTGTCCGGATCTGCGGCTGAAAAAACAATGATGTTTTCCGGACCACATGCAGAATGGATTTCATCCACTGGTTTTCATTCTGGTTCAAGAACGGTGAGTGTTCGATCAGGAACTGGAGCAGGTCGATATATGGTTTTGTTTTTTCCTCACAATATCTTTCATAAATGGCTTCAAACTCCGGATATTTTGTTGAGACTGCGGAGAAAAAGGTTTTTTCACCGGATTCGCCGGACTCCCGAATCGATTGATTGTATCTTTCAAGCTCCTGGATATACTCGTGCACGGGTATTTTTTTTTCCGTTTGAAGAAACAGATCAAAATAAAAATCCAGCCGACTGGTTTTCAAAGGTTTAGATGCCCCATTGAGTTGAGACAGTTCCTTGAAATACCCGACAATATTATCAATGCCGCGGGCGAATTCAATTATGTAATCCACCCATCTTCCTTTTTCAGATCGAAGTCTTGCAATCAGGCGTTTATCCGCAAGGGCCTGGCCTGTAAAATCAAAGTCCCAGGTATGACGGTAATAGAGGTTGTTCTGAAAAAAATCGATGTGCGCCAGTACATGATAGAAAATCATGACGTTCAGCCAGTCCGGATTGTTGTCATTATAAAAAGATATGGCCGGCCTTGTGTTGATAACGGTTTCATATGGATTGCTGGGGTACAGTTCATATCGCCCCTGTTCCTTGAGAACCTCTACATCATGCACCCAGTAGTCATAAAGAGTCGGTATCATGACTTTGGGAGAAAGCTCCAGAAGATCCCGGTTGGTTACGATGTATTCAAGCGTTTCGTTATCAAAGGAAAGTCCTGCATCCCTTGCCCGCTCCTTGCAGCCTTCCATGATTTTTTTGGTATGTTGATTAATCAGTTCCATTCATCACTCGGATAAAAGATGTTTGATTCCTTCAATCAGCCTGGGCTCATCTGCATTCTCCTGCAGGATGTCCATCCGGATCAGTTTTGGTTTTTGGGTAAGAAGGTTTGATTTTTTAATATATTTTTCAACTTCACTCTCTTTTTTGGAGCCGTATCCACGTTCGGCAATGGTGATTCCGATTCGATTGGCATAAGTTGTCATTTTATCCAGAAGCGGAACGGCTTCCTTTCCGTCGGTATCCCAGTCATCACCATCTGTGCCATGAAAAACGTAAATGTTATAATTCTGTGCAAGATTGTCTTTCTCAACGATTTCGTTCACCAGCTTGTAGGCCGAAGATACTTTTGTACCTCCGGCTACCTTTGAGTTGTAATAGGTGTAAAAATCAGGAACCTCTTTGGCTTCCGTATCATGAAGGATAAATCGTGATTCTATCTGCATGGAGTATTGATATACAAGCCAACTGTAAATTAAAACATGCTGGGCTACAATGAGGCTGGTCGGTTTCCCGGACATGGACCCGGAGTAGTCTCTCAGGAAAAAGACAACAGCTTGGGATTCATAATCTTTTTCCCGTGAAAGAATGCGGTATACTTTGTCGCTGGGCGCAATGAGAAAGCGTGTCGGATCAATGTTACAGTAGTCCGGGACATTTCCAAGTGCGATATTGGTTTCCAGTACCTTGCGGAGGGTCGCTTTTTTGTCTAGAATCTGGCCAAAGCCCCTGTTTTTATCGGTCATGTCATAGGTGTAACGTGTCAGGGATCTTTTTTTCCCCTTGTCCTTTATATTGGGCAGTTGAAACTGCTCACTCAGGATTTTACCGAGGTCATACGCACTGGATTCAATCTCATGGGCGCCTCCCTCTCCTTCGCCAGGGCCGCTTGAATCCTGCCCATCCTCAGGTCGTATGGGTTGCTCGCCGAGAATGTCTCCTTCTTCTCCTTCACCGGCCCCTCCCATGGTTTCTTCTTCCTCTTTTCCAAAGGAAGAATCATGGATGAATTTTTCTTCAACAGTTGTGGGCACAATGATAACATTGTTTTTTCCACCTTTTCCTGGTTTGACCAGTCTGCCAACTCTTACCTTCCGGGGAAAGTTATCCTCTTCACGCTGTTTATCCCTTTTAAGGAGATCATCCAGTGAACGAAGCGCGGTGACATAGGAGTAGACCGGAGGAGGATTACGGTGAAGGGCATTCAGGTCATTCCACGAGTACAGGTCCATGGGGTTGAGCGATGGTTTGTCCGTGCTGTGGAGTTTCAACTCCCCAGGGTTTGGTTCAGGAAAATGGGTTCCCGGAAAATTTATCTCCGCCTGGATGAGATTCTCCTGTTCAGCGGACAGCCCTCTTTCCTTGAGCTCCTGATAATATAGATAAAGTTTTGGATCCATATCTCAACTACTTCTCATCTTCCTGTGTACAAAAATATTCGATTGTTTTTTGAGCGCAAGTTTTACAGTACCCCAGCTTTTTCAGCATGGTATTGATCATACGATCATATAATTGTTTATTTTCTTCATTCGTCCGGTTTGCCAGGGCGCCGATCAGGCTTCCGGCTCCGGCAATATCGGATTTCAGACGAACATCGGTGACTGCTTTTACCAGTTCAAGATTGTCCATAAAGTTGTAATTCGGATCCAATGATATTTTCTGGCCATAGATTTTCCGGATGGATGTCCGGAAGGTCTCCCGCTGCTCATCGGTTTTCAGTCCCAATCTTTCTTCAATACTGTTGATATAGCGTTTATCGATTTTAATCGCTTTCAGCTCTCCGGTCTGAGGATCTTTGAATTTCCACATTTTATCCGGGCCAAGATTTTCTGCATCAATCCCGATAATCATGTTGACATAGCTCATTACGTCTTTTGTGATGGCTAGTGGTTCATCCATATAGGCGTTGAACATTTCCGTCATTATCCGTTCGCGATAGAGGCATTTGGCGATCTTCAGGTCCTCGAGGTACTTTGCACGCTCGTTGGCTTCCGGAACATAGTCCAGGACAATGCGGCCAAGTGTCGTGAAGATATCGTATGCAAAC
>CAYTGW010000185.1:0-1893 GCA_964437395.1 uncultured Desulfocicer sp. | reverse complement strand
AGGCGTTGAACATCTCCGTCATGATGCGTTCCCGGTAAAGCCCTTTTGCTGTTTTCAGATCTTCCAGATATTTGTTCCGGTCTGAGACGTCGTTGACATAATCCAGGATGACACGTTCAATGGTTTTAAAAATATCATAGGCAAACATACACTTGCCTTCGTTGGTTTCCGAGCTTTCAATCATCAACTGAATGGCTCTGCCCAGGTTTCGCTGTCCCAATCCTTTTTGCCCGAACCGCTTGGTGATGTCGGGTTCCTGATTCAGCGTGTCAATTACTTCTGCCAGTGTTTTGATGCTTTTCTCTCCGGCAACTTCGCCTGCGGCAAGTTTCATGGCTTCAATCGGTGTGATTTTTTCGGTTCGTGGAAGTCTGGACAGGACAATGGCCACGGAGGAAGCATAATTCAGATTGGGATCCTGGTGAAGGGCTTCCATGGTCAGTGTTGTTTTAGAATCGCTGCCGATGGCGTATTCTGTTAATTCTTTCTGCAGTTTATAATTTGTATTGTGGGAAACATAGCAGATGCGGCATCTGTCCACAATCGGAGCTTCCTCTTTTTCTTCCAGGAATCGATTGAATTCCGAATTGTTGCTGGTAGCAATAATCAGTGTATCAATCGGCCATTTGAATCCATCCATTTCAATATTCCGATTCTGGATAACACCAAGATATACCTGAACCAGATCTTTTTTGTTTTTATAGATCTCATCGCTGAAATGGATGCCCCCGCCGGCTACACGGGCCAATGCACCCCGCCGTAAATCAAACCGGTATGGATTGTTGGTATCCGTAATATGCAGCAGCCGCTGAATGGATTCTTCTCCCAGAAGATCGACGGCTGAAGAAGTAATTTTATCTTTTGCCGGATATTTTCCGGTAATCGTACCCAGGCTTTCCGTAAGCGGAACCGGCACAATTTCGATAAAATTTATCATTTGTGCGATTTTACCATCTGTTATATTGCGGATGTCATTCCAGATATATCCGCTGCATGCGCCTAACGGTCGGTAGTTTTCAAACAGGGTTTCGATTTCAGGGTCTGTGAAACCGGCTTTCTGGGAAAGATATTTTTTGTTTTCATCCAGATCCTCAAACAGGTTCATTCCCAGTATCATAGGGTCTTCGTAGGTCTGGGATTCAATAGCTGTGATCCTGCCATAGGTTCCCATCTTGTCCAGATTCATAAACTTGAAGGTGTATTTTTTATTCACAGGGATGGACAGGAATTCCCTGTATTTTGCACAGAGATAATCCACAAAAAAGGTTTTTCCATTGCCGGGCTCTCCCACTAAAACATAGGCCATCTCTTTGGATGAGCCACCTTCAGCAGCATCTTTTACATAGGAGACAAAACTGTTCAGCTCGTCATACATGCCGATAATGTGTTTTTTCCCCTTGCGAAAAATCTCAAAATCATAGGTCGTCTTTCCGTTTACCACTACCTTGTCGATCTTCTTTTCCAGAATCATCCTGGATACGCCTTGGAAAGCATTTTCAAATTTTCGGGTTCCCTCTTTCACGGAAACAAGATGGTTCTGGAAAGTAGGATTTACTTTGGTAGCCATATTTCCTCCTGTGTAAACTGCTTGTCCTGTATCATGCACTTTAACAGAAATTTTGATGATAACGATTCGTTAAAATTGTGAATCTCAGATGATTTTATCTTCTTTTGGGGTTTTATTCGTATGAGTTATCAGTCTTAAATAAAATTGAACCCTCCGGCTTTCCGCCGATGGTTGTTCAGTTTCTTTCTTTTTTATTTTCAGTATTGCAAAAATTGTATTTTATGTCAACAGATTGAAGCCTCTTATTTCGGCAGATTATTTTTGATTGACAGGGTGTAATCAAAACTGTTGGATAATCGAATTATGTGGGAGCGGCTTCCAGCCGC
>CAYTGW010000184.1:372-8047 GCA_964437395.1 uncultured Desulfocicer sp. | reverse complement strand
CACCCGGTGTGGGGAACAATCCCACCATAATATTTTCTTTCCATCGGTTTTTGGCTGTTCTTTGGATCCATAAGAAATTGCTGAATCATATCCTCACACTCTGAAGCCCTGGAAGGATACCAGCTCCCGGAAAAAACAGATTTCCTGATTTTCATATTACACCTCAAATACTTGCAGATCTCTGTGGATTGAATAATTGTTTCAGATAAGATATCATCAATCTATGATTTGAATTGGTTCCTGTCAATAAATTTAGACTGATTGAAAAAAGACAGTTTTTCCAAAATTATTTCGTATTCATGTATTGTAACATGAATCATCGGTATTATATTTAAAGTCCGGAAACTTAAGAAAACTGAGACTGGAGTTGACATTCCAGATATCATATACTGTTCGATCAATGCAAATATACTCTTTCAGGAGGTTTTGTTATGTGGGAATATACTGAAAAAACAAAGGATCACTTTTTGAATCCCCGAAATGTCGGCGAAATCAAAGATCCGGATGGGATTGGTGAGGTTGGTTCACTGGCCTGCGGTGACGCACTTAAGCTGACCTTTAAAGTGGATAAAACCCAGCGTATTGTCGATGCCAAATTTCAAACATTCGGCTGCGCCAGCGCCATCGCATCCTCTTCCGCACTTACGGAAATGATGAAAGGAATTACGCTGGAAGAAGCAGAAAAAATCACGAATGAAGATATTGCAGATTATCTCGGCGGTCTGCGCAGCGGTAAAATGCACTGTTGGGTAATGGGAAGAGATGCTCTTGAAAAGGCAATTACCTATTACCGGGGAGAATCCCAAAAAAAGGTTGAAGGAGAAATCATCTGTGAATGCTTTGGTGTCACGGATCTTGAAATCCAACGAGCGGTTGCGAAAAACGGACTGACCACAATTGAGGATGTTACGGATTATGTCAAAGCCGGAGGAGGATGTGGTAAATGTCATGAAAAGATTCAAGCCATAATCAACCAGCAGTCCGGTACGATACAGATTCAGCCCAAAATGAAAAAAAAGACCTTAACCAATATCCAGAAAATCAAACTGATTGAAGAAACACTTGCCCGTGAAATTCAGCCAGCCCTGGCAAAAGACGGTGGGGATATTGAACTGATCGATGTGGATGGAAACAAAGTGACGGTGAAATTGAGGGGGACATGTGCAACATGCAGCAAATCCCAGATAACCCTTAAAAATTATGTTGAAACCAAACTGCGTGAACTGGTTTCCGACTCTCTGGAAGTTCAGGAGGTAAACTGATGGATATTATTTATGCGGACAATAATGCAACAACGCAGATAGCTCCCAGTGTTCTGAATGAAATGCTGCCCTATCTTAAAGAATATTATGGAAATCCATCCAGTATGCATACATTCGGAGGCCAGGTCGGAAAAAAAATACAGGAAGCACGGGCTCAGACCGCTTCTCTGCTGAATGCAGCACCGGAAGAAATCCTGTTTACGAGCTGTGGAACAGAAAGCGACAGTACGGCAATCAGAGCTGCAATCATGTCCAACCCATCCAAAAAACATATTGTTACAACCCGGGTCGAACATCCGGCTGTTAAAAATCTCTGTGAACAACTTGCAAAGGAAGGATTCCGGATTACCTTTGTTCCTGTAGATCAGAATGGCGCTCTTGATATTGATTTTCTGTATCAAAGCCTGACCGATGATACCGCCATTGTTAGCATCATGTGGGCCAATAACGAAACAGGTGTAATCTTCCCAGTCGAAGAGATTACATCTGTGGTCAAAGGAAAAGGGATTGCTTTTCACACAGACGCAGTCCAGGCTGTTGGAAAAATTCCCATTGACCTGAAAAACTCCGACATTGACATGCTCTCCCTGTCCGGGCATAAAATTCACGCTCCAAAAGGAATTGGCGCATTATACATCCGAAAAGGAACCAAGTTTTCTCCTTTTTTAATTGGAGGACATCAGGAAAAAGGAAGAAGAGGCGGCACCGAAAACGTTGCGTCCATCATCGGGTTGGGAGCTGCCAGCAAGCTTTCTCAGGAACTGATGACAAAAGAGAATACGGATGTAAAAACACTCCGAGACACCCTTGAGAAGGGTCTTTTGAAAAAAATTGACCACTCATTCGTGAATGGTGCCAAAGAAAAACGGCTTCCCAACACAACCAGCATTGCCTTTGAGTATGTGGAGGGGGAGGCCATCCTGTTGATGATGGATCAATTCGGGATCTGTGCTTCATCCGGTTCAGCCTGCACATCCGGTTCCCTTGAGCCATCTCACGTATTAAGAGCCATGGGAGTTCCTTTTACAGCAGCCCATGGTACCATTCGTTTCAGCCTGAGCACATACAATACGATGGATGAGGTGAATTATATCATTGAAAAGCTTCCACCGATCATCAAAACCTTACGGAACATGTCGCCATTCTGGAAACAAAACCAATGAGCTAATTTCAAAACTATTAAAAAGCGTCACACCGGCGAAAGTCGGTGCCCAGAAAAGAGCCGAAAATACTGGATAGCGCTACGCTTCACTGCATGTCTAGTTTTCGCCGGAACTACAAACAACAGACTTTTGAAATTGGCTCCAATAACGCATTTCATATGGTGCAGCAAAAACAACTTCGGTATAAGGAACCGGGTATGCACTCAAATAACAGCCGCCTGAAAATAAAATTTTTAAAATGTTATCCTGTTTTCATGACGAAATATTCGAAAAACAGCTTGAAATGAAAGCCGGTTTGGATATAGTGTACGGTCAAATCAATCTTATGGTTTTCCAAACCAATCCCCACATCGTTTTGAAGGGGAATACGATATTTAAATATAGTACAGGCCATTGATATGTTCAAAGTCATGATCCGGGATAACATGTCCCCTGTCGCAAAAGAGCGGTTTGAAGCTCTGGGTAAAATTGAAGTGGTTGTCGATAACAACAAGGAAACCAACACCCCGGAAGCCCTATCCACTATCATCAAGGACTTTCATGCCATTGCCATCAGAAGCGGAACCAGAATCACAGATCAAGTCCTTGCAAATGCTCCGAACCTCAAGGTTATCGGCCGTGCCGGTGTTGGAGTAGATAATATTGATGTGGAAGCTGCTACAAAACGCGGTATTATTGTCATGAACGCACCCGGCGGAAATACCATTACAACAGCAGAACATGCCCTGTCCCTGATGCTTTCACTTGCCAGAAACATCCCGCAGGGAACAGCCTCGTTACGCGAGGGGAAGTGGGAAAAAAAAGCACTGACCGGTGTTGAAATCACGGGAAAAACACTGGGTATTGTCGGGCTGGGACAAATTGGTAAGGTTGTGGCTGAAAGAGCCAGGGGTCTCAAGATGCTCGTAATCGCATCAGATCCTTTTGTCAGCAAATCTTCTGCCAGGGAAATGGGAGTGGACCTGGTTTCCCTTGATGCGCTTTTCAGCCTTTCGGATTTTATTACACTGCATGTGCCGCGCTTAAAAGAAACCGCCGGCATGATAAATGATAAAACCCTTCAAAAAATGAAACCTGGTGTACGGATTATCAACTGTTCCAGGGGAGAGGTTATCGACCTTGATGCACTTCATAATGCAATTCAAAACGGACACGTAGCCGGAGCGGCCCTGGATGTATTCCCAAAAGAACCACCAGATCCATCCCTTGCTATCCTGAAAAACCCGAAAATCATCTTCACACCCCATCTTGGCGCCAGCACGGATGAAGCGCAAGACAAAGTCGCGGTCATGATTGCGGATCAGATCGCCGATTATCTGAATAAAGAAATTATCACCAATGCGGTTAACTTTCCTTCCCTATCAAAAGATGTCCTGCTTCATATTGCCCCACATCTCTCACTGAGTGAAAAAATGGGATCACTCATGGGACAGCTTATCCGAAAAATTCACGATATTACCATTACCTATAGTGGAGAATTTGCCAAGCTGGACACAAGATTGCTCACCCATGCGGTTCTAAAAGGACTGCTTTCCTCTTTTACCGACAGACCGGTTAACCATATCAACTCCCTTTCACTTGCCAAAGAAAAAGGAATCGCGGTAAAGGAAACCATGAGTCAGACATTCGATGATTTTACCGGTCTGATAAAAATAAAACTGGAAGGCTGTGAGAGCAGCCCCAATGAAATCTGGGGAACGATATTTGGAGAAAAACACCCAAGAATTGTGCGGCTCGGAGCAATATATATGGATGCGATTCCGGAAGGATATATGCTGATTATACGCAACCATGACAAACCCGGTGTGATTGGAAACATCGGTACCCTGCTGGGTCAACACAATATCAATATCGGGCGTTTTCAACTGGGAAGGCGAGACGGCCAGGCTCTTTGTATGGTCAATATCGATACACCGATGAATGATGACATTGTTAATCAGATAAGAGCGTTACCCAATATCATCTCTGCTTGTCAGGTAAAGCTAGGCTGATTCGGAATTCATATACATTATCAGGCGTTCGTATCGGCATACATATTCATGTCTTTGGGCAGGATTAAATAGTATTACAAGATGGAGTACAGATGAAAAAAATATCCGCTTTTTTTTTGCTCTTTGGAATTTTTTGCATACTGCTCCAGGGGTTGTCAGATCCTGCGTATCCATCTGATAAATCAATAAAAGATGTTATTATTATTGGAAACAGAAGACTTCCCTTTAACTCCTTGGGTGTCAACGAATTAAAGGATATTTATCAGCGGAAAAAAACAACGTGGGCAAATGGCCAGAAAATCAGCTTTGCGCTGCTTGACAGCGGAAAAACACATGAACTGTTTATCCGGCATTATATCCAGAAAACACCGGCACAATACCACCGGTATTGGAAAAAGTTGGTTTTTTCCGGTAGAGGTATTCCGCCGGCCTCATTTCGAAATGAAAATAGCCTGATGGCTCACGTTGCCCTTACAGCCGGAGCCATCGGCTATGTTTCACCTGAGACAAAGCTTTCCGGTGGAGTAAAAAGAATAAAAATTGTTGAAGATCGCACTACAACATCGGAACAGGATGTAACAGCTAAGCTTTCCCCCAATCAAAATAATGTCCAGACAACAACTTCCGATAACGCAAACGAAAAAAAATCCAAATCATTCTTTAACAGTTTGTTTGATTAATTCAGCTTTTCTTGAACCTTATTTTTCAACCAGGCGAGCCACGGTTCTAACCCTTACGAACAATTTTTATCTCCATACCCAAAAACCTCCCCTGATTGATCCTGTTATTGAACTTCAATAGAGGTGATATCCAATTCACGGCCAGACAGGATATCAATGCCGCCGGAACCGCATTCAATACACTTGAAAACCGGATCGTGAATTGTCCACTCTTTAGAGCATTCCCGACACCTGACCCTGACAGGGATTTCTTCAATGTCCAATTCTGCGCCGGATAAACAGGTGTCTTTTGCTGCAATCTCAAAGCAGAACCGGAGACTGTCCGGCACCACCGCAGACAGCTTTCCGATCTTTACATTTACCCTTTTAATACTGGCGTTTTTCAGTTCATTCGGTATTGAAGAGACTGCGATTTCAATAATCTGCATTGCAATGCCCATCTCATGCATCGATTGGATCCTTTCTTTATTTTTTCATCAATTCATATCCGGCATTCGGTCTGAAAATATCAAAAATGATCCGCACAAACCTCACCAAGCTCTCCAAGATTTTCACAAACATGGATACCCGCTTCTTTCATTGCAGCAATCTTGCCCTGCGCCGTCCCGCTGTTTCCACTGATGATCGCACCGGCATGCCCCATACGTCTCCCCGGAGGCGCGGTAAGACCCGCGATAAAACCCACAACCGGCTTACTGACATGATCTGCGATAAATTCTGCTGCTGCTTCTTCGGCATTTCCCCCGATCTCTCCAACCATCACAATGGCTTTGGTCGCAGGATCTGCCTCAAACGCCCTGAGGCAATCAATAAAGTTGGTTCCATTAACCGGATCTCCGCCAATTCCAATGCAGGTTGTCTGCCCAAGATTTTTCCGGGTAAGCTGATGAACCACCTCATAGGTAAGCGTCCCGGACCTTGATACCACTCCGACAGGCCCGCCTGGAAGGTGAATATTTCCCGGCATGATGCCGATCTTGGCCTGACCCGGTGAAATAATGCCCGGACAGTTCGGACCGATCAAACGGGAATTGGAATTTTTCAACAGGTTCTTGACCTTCATCATATCCATTACCGGGATACCTTCTGTAATGGCGACGACCAGCTCGATTCCAGCATCAATAGCCTCCAGTATTGCATCCGCAGCAAAGGGGGGTGGAACAAAAATCATGCTGCAGTTTGCACGGGTCTGCTGAACCGCGTCCATGACTGAGTTAAAAACAGGCACCCCATCCATTGTCTGCCCGCCCTTTCCGGGAGTTACACCGGCAACAACATTCGTACCGTAATCAATACACTGTTTTGTATGAAATTTTCCCTCGTTTCCGGTAATCCCCTGAACCAAAAGCCTGGTATTTTTATCTACAAATATACTCATTTCTTTTTTCCTCACATCCCTCAAAAATCAATAGACGTGAACAAACACACATTTATTGATGATATTATTCTTTCCGGATATTCTATCTACTTTACGATGGAAGCGACTTTCTCAGCCGCATCTTTCAAATCCACTGCTGTAATCAAATTCAACCCTGAATCTGCAAGTATCTTTCTGCCCTCCTCGACGTTTGTTCCCTCCATACGGATAACAATCGGAACCGTAACACCGATTTTCTTTGCAGCCTGAACAACACCTTGAGCCAGAATATCGCACCGCAAAATTCCCCCGAAAATATTTATCAGGATCCCCTTGACCTTGTTGTCACTTAAAATGATCCTGAATCCATTTTCAACCATTTCCGCATTCGCTCCGCCGCCAACATCCAGGAAATTTGCAGGTTCCGCACCAGCCTGTTTAATGATATCCATGGTTGCCATTGCCAGACCAGCTCCATTTACCATATTGCCGACATTACCATCCATATTGATATAATTCAGGTTAAATTTTGATGCTTCAACTTCAAGTGGATCTTCTTCGTCCAGGTCCCGATAAGCAAGAATATCCTTATGCCGGAACAGTGCATTGCTGTCAAAGTTCACCTTGGCATCCAGCGCAATGATTGTTTCCTCTTTTGTAATGACAAGGGGGTTGATTTCTACCAGAGAACAGTCGTAGTCAACAAAAAAGCGGTATAAACCCATTACCATTTTATTGAACTCTTTCATCACGGCAGAAGACAGATTCAACCCGAATGCGGTCCTTCTGCAATGAAACGGCTGAATGCCGGCAAGCGGATCAACATGAATCCGAATAATTTTTTCCGGTGTTTCTGCTGCAACCGCCTCAATGTCCATCCCACCGGCCTGGCTCGCCATAATCACAATTGTAGCGGTTTCCCGATCCGGGACAATGCTCAGATATAACTCCTTATCAATATTGAGCCCCTGTTCCACCAGAACTTTTTTCACTTTCTGCCCGCCGGGACCGGTTTGATGGGTAACCAGATTCATCCCGAGAATCTCATTGGCAATAGTTTTCACTTCATCAAGGGATCTTGCCAGTTTTACACCACCACCTTTGCCTCGACCGCCCGCATGGATCTGCGCTTTCACAACCACCGGAAGAGACCCGAGTTTCTTCGCGACATCGAAAGCTTCCTCTTTTGAATGCGCCACTCCTCCTTCCGGTACGGGTATTT
>CAYTGW010000184.1:0-362 GCA_964437395.1 uncultured Desulfocicer sp. | reverse complement strand
TTTCGAAAGAACTCCTTTTCCTTATAGTCATGGATCTTCATTGCTCTGTCTCCTTGTTTACGTTTTTTCAACGATACTGAAATAAAAAAATCATATAAAGAATATTAAATATATATGTGTGTCACTGCACATCGAATCATGATCCGGAAAATAATTACACAAACATCGGACGGATTCAATTTTTGTTTGACACAGACAACCTGGATTCCACGATCAGAGTATAAAGCTTTATCCCTATCTTTTGACGGTTTTAAAAAACCGTCAAAAGCACTTACCGGAAAAAAACCAGTTTCTCTGACCGCGCCCATGGTGCGGGGTACAGAGGATATCGTGGGTTTCCGAAACGGAATTTTTTATTTATG
>CAYTGW010000183.1:0-8077 GCA_964437395.1 uncultured Desulfocicer sp. | reverse complement strand
CACAAGCTCAGACAGATCATCCAATTCCGGAGCGGTTTCTGCAGAAGCACTTTCCAGCAGTTCGGACAGATCATCGAGTTGCGGGGCGATTTCATCTGCGGAATCTTTCCGCAATTCATTGAGATCCCTACCATTCGAAATGCCAGAAGCCCTGTCTCCTTCCGAAATTTCATTCAGAAGAGAATCCAGAACTTTTTCCCGCATCTCCTGCTCGTTCTGATCCTGAATAAAAACCTCCTGAGAGGTCTCTATCAATTCCGGCAGAACTTCGCTGTTCAAGGAGTTCACCATTTTCGGGATATTCCACGAATCTCTTTCCGTTCCCCGGGTAGTGATATGTTTCAAGGCAGAGGCAACATTATTCAGCGCATCGGCCATTAACTTCTGCGCTTCTGCGCGCTTTTCCATTGCAGCTGCCTTCCTTTCCTCTGCAGCAGCTCTTCGTTCCTGAGCGTCCGCGATTCTCATCTGCTGGCCGCTCAATCCCTCTATCAATCCTTTAAGAGCCCCGGAAACAGAATCTCCGGACGTGACCTGTAACCCTCTCTCATGATTGTTCAAAAAAGCCTCCTGTTTGTAAAAATCTTTTGCCCCTGGAAATCGTGCTGTAAGTTCTTTCCCAATATCAGCCTCGTTCATGCCGGAACTATCGCTTTCCATGATGAACCGCAGAATACTGATTGCCTGACGCGGATACCACTTTTCTTTGTCATTATCCTTGCACGGAATCCAGGAATCATATTGATCCTGCCAGTATTGGATGGTGGACTCTCCGATATTCAACTCATCTGCTATTCCGCGAAGCGTATAATAATTTTTTTCAAACATGGTTGCCTCCTCTGAAGGGATTTTTGCAAACCCCATGCCGATTCTTCGAAAAAAGGTTCAGGAGAAGATATGATTACGATCCGAATCCAAGAGACTTCTGCAGAAGCTTGAAATCAAAAGCGCTGACCATTGCTCCATGATTTTGATAATCATGAGCCCTCATTTGGATATTAAAAAACAGAGAGGAGGCGTCCCCCATGGACAGTACAGCATTCATGGATTCAGTCAAAAAATTGACAGGTTATTCTGTCAAACAAACCAGACGAGTATACTGGGTCGTCCCGTTAACAATCTTCCAGCACCACTTCACCGGCGGCATTCAGATCTTGATCATCTGATATGGCAAAAAGATACCGGCCTTCCAATTTCTGAAAACCGACATTCACCCAAAGCTTCGCTGGATTGAGTTCTTTAAAATATTGAATCTTCACTTCAGAAATTCGTTTCGATTTACCGATCTCCCTGTTGACTGCTGTTTCCAGAAAATCAATATAAACCGTATTGTTGATATGCCCCATAGCGTCATAGTCCGATATACGTGTTGAAATACGATTTTGAAATTCCGCTGTCAGATACCTGTTTGCTCTCCATTGATCAAGATTCTCATTCAATGCCACTTCCGGTTGCGTAGTATATCGTCCTTCCATCTCTTCCGGCGTCTTGATAATCTTCATGCGAATTGAATCAACAAACACCCAGACGCTGGAAGCGGATATCAGCTTTTCTCCATTCGCATAAACCAGGAACTCTCTTTTTGCCTTTACACCTTTTATGTTTCTGGACCATGTAATAATCTCGATTGCCTCTTTATACTCTGGATAACGGAATACCTGCATATCCATTTTATTCAAAACCCAGCCCTGCCCGCTCTGAATCAGGGAATCCATTCCGTATCCTACTTTTTCCGAATGGAATACTGCTGCATTCTGAAGCTGTTGAAATAAAATAGGTAATTTTGCTTTATAATCCATACCTGTTTCAAAATAGTTTATCGTGTGGGTAAACTTGATTTTCAAATCGTGCCTCCCTTTATAATGAGGAATATTCACCAGCAATCTGATTTATAATCACGAGTGAAAAAGAATCTCAAGTTCTACCCTGATGTCGTACAGAAAAAAAATGGGAAGGATAAAAATTTTGGTCAATGGAGGATGTCTAGAAAGGTATGATGAACAAACCGTTTGATTCAGGGGAAAAGATCCCCCTCTTACGACAATTACTACGGCTATTTATTCTGCATATAATAGTAACGTTATTGAATGATACTGATTATCTGTTCTCCTCATTCAACTGAATAGAACATGTTATTTATGATTACAGTAACCAATCCATTTGAAAAAACGGAGTTAAAAATTCAATATCAAATTTTCCCAACCATATTATCTTTCTTACGCTATTGAATTGGCTGCATATTTTCTCGCATCGCCATAACCAGAGTATTTATCATATGCAGAGTTTCCTGACGGGCAACTTGTATTAAAATCGATAAAATTAAAAACCTCATTGGACAGATCCATACCTCCCTTTGCCGGCTCCCCGATATTTCCGATGAAAAGACTCTCTTTTTTCAGGATCAGCCAGGGTGTTTCCGGATCATGGGTATCGGTTACCATAATGGAGTTTACATATGGGTCATGTCTCGGGCTGTTGATGATTTCTATCCTGGCACTGCCAAAATCAAAAACATCACCTTCTATTGTTTTAAAATGACTGAACATATCCACATTATTGCGAAGATAATAGATGTCTGCTTCTGTTCGGAACTTAAGCTCCATATTTCCGTTCAGATGGTTTGCTGTTGCACTTGTATCGAAAATGTGGGTAATCTCCATATCATGTTGATTCGCTGTTTCAATATAATCCATTACCCCTTCCTTACTCGGATCGATAACACAAGCCACCTTTGATTCTGTGCAGCCAATGAGATATGAAAGTGACCCTATTTGATCCATGAAGATTTTCTTAAAGTACATTATTTTGTCTCCTTTTTTATTGATTGAAAGTTAAAAAAGCAAGCCATCTGTCTGGGGGAGTAATTCAAAAATCAAGCCAAAAAATTGGCATTTTTTCATTATTTTTTTATATATGATTTCCACAGATTATAAATCAAAACCGTTTTTTTTAAATCATGAACCGGAATTTATTGCGGAGCATGTCCTAAACAACAGGACAATCTATCCTATTCAACAGGACAGGCGATTACATCCGGTATAGTAACGTTGGCAATAGAATAATGATATCTAATCGAATTTAAAATAAATAGTTATATACTTGGAAGGGAAAATGTATAAACAGGTCCGTTGACATACAAGCCTTTTTCCAATATAGTGGTCTTCCAAATCAATCTAGGTCTTCCAATTGATCCTTCAAACCAGATCGACTTGAGATGGTTGTCAAAAAAGGGAAAACAGAAGGTATATAATGAACCATCTTAACCTATTGTTCAAATATATAGTCATCTCTGTTTTATTCGTCATTTTTCCCATGACGATTCATGCTGAATCGATTTTTCTGCATGAGATTCTGGACAGGCTTGGCCTTCAGCCTTTGATCCTTGAGATAGATCAAATCAAAAAAGGAGGAAGTTTAACAACCGCCATTCAGAACCCGGCAGAATTGTCTGCCCTCGGCTTTAAAAAACTGAAAAAATCCAGTCATATCCATCTGCAAAATTTGGGAGACCAGTATTGGTTGATCACAAATCCTTCAAGCAGACAAAAAGCCAAGATACGGTTCAGCCGGCAGATCAACCCCGCAAAAAAACCCTGGATCAGGATAAAATTGATTTATCTGGTCCAGGGCTGATCATTATAAATAATAAACTATATGGTAAGGGCAGCCAGAAAACCCCCATGAATCGCATCATTGATCTTGCCGATCTGAACGCAATCACCAATGATTTTATAGGGAATTCCTGACTTTCCAACTTCTTGGGAAAGCCGTTGAACCGGTCGTGATCCGGATGCGAGAATCACATGATCAAACTGCATCTGTTCTGTTTTCCCATCTGTCTCATACATTACTGTCCCATTTTTGATGGAAGACACTTTTGCCCGTGTTCGAATCTGAATCTCATATTTCTCAAGATTTCCACACAGAACCCATCTGGTTGATTTGCCCACGTCTTTGCCGACCTTGGGAAGCATTTCAAAGACCGTTACACGGGAAGTCCCGCGAAACATCAATTCCCGGAGCCTGTCCACTGGTTCTGCATCATAGGCAAACAGAAAATGCAGCACATCCGGTTTGATGGTTCCTCGATCTGCCACAAAAAGAGCTGTTTCCAGACCCACAGCCCCGCCACCAATAATCGCAACCTCTTTTCCCAGCAACGGATTTTTCTTCAGCACATCCCATGCAGATAACACACATGGATCATCAACCCCCTGAATGGGCGGAACCAGCGCTTCTGCACCTTCCGCGACCAGAATAAATTCAGGCTTTTCTTTTTGAATCAAATTCTTATCCACAGTCGTATTCAAACATACCGGAATATTATATTTGCGAATCATGGCCCGGTAATACCGGATAAATTCCCAGATCTCATTTTTATGGGGAGGGGCCCCGGCAATATAAAGCTGACCACCGATATCATCATTTTTTTCATAAACCGTAACCTGATGTCCTGCGATCGCTGCGGTTACGGCTGCCTCCAGTCCGGCTGCACCCGCACCAATCACCATGACCTTTTTGGGCCGATCGGTTTTTTTTATTTTTCTTTCCCCCTCATACCCGGCCATTGGATTCCCCGTGCAGAAAACAGGCTTGCCACTGAAAATCTCGTCTGTGCATCCCTGAGAACAGGCAACGCAAGGACGGATCTCCTCCTTTTTGCCCTGAAATGCTTTCTTCGGCCAGTAGGGATCAGCGATCAGAACACGCCCCAGACTGACCATATCCGCACATCCGTCTTGCAGAATTTTTTCCGCAACATCCGGATCGGAAATCCGATTGGAGGCCGCAACCGGTACAGATACCACTTTCTTGATATTGGAAGCCAGGTAAGAAAATCCGGATCGCGGAAGATCCATGGGAAGTTGCGGAACCTTGGTTTCATGCCACCCTCCGGTCACATTAATGAGATCGACTCCTGCTTTTTCATACACTTTTGCAATGGCGGGTGTCTCTGCATCTGTATTGCTGCCTGGAACAAAATCATTTCCTGCCATCCGGATTGTCAGCGGATAATCCGCTCCCAGCTTTTCCCGCAATCTTTCAATCAGTTCCCTTGGAAACCGCATTCGGTTCTCAAAACTTCCGCCATATTGATCGGTGCGCTGATTGCGGAGCGGAGAAACAAACTGGGTGATGAGATAACCGCCCGATCCAATGATTTCAACACCGGAAAATCCAGCTTCTTTTGCCCGAAGGGCCGCCTGGATAAATGCGGTCTGTATCTGGTCAATATCTTCAAGTGTCATCTCCCGTGGCATAGCCTTTGAATATTTTGAAAAAATCGGTGAAGGCGCGATAGGTTCTTTCCCATCAATGATAAAAGGATGTGAATAAGCGCCTGCATGAAAAAGTTGAACCCAGGGAGCCGCACCCTGCTCTTTGATAAGAGATGTCAACCGGGTAAATGAAGGAATCGCCTCGTCTTCTGCCAGAGAAAGGACAATGATTCCGGAACCGATAAAATCAACTCCCACGGGTCCCACGGTCACAATCCCGGCACCCCCACGGGCCTTTTCCTGAAAAAAATGATAATATCGATCATTCAGCTTACGGTCATAAGAATAGAGAACTCCGAGGGCCGGATATATGATTCGATTCCTGACCTCCAGTGAATTGATTGTAATCGGACTCGATAAATACGGATACATTGGTTTTCCTTTCACAAATGTTTCAAAAAACTCAGTTCGGCATTCTGTTGAATTTTCCCCGTCTTCTTTCTTTACATCAGCTTGGAAATAATCTCCTTCATAATTTCCGTTGTCCCGCCTCCGATGGATAGAATCCGGTTGTCCCGATATAGCCTTTCCACTAGATAACCACGCATATACCCATAGCCACCGAAAAGTTGAACTGCATCGAATGTAACCTTGTCACTGATACTGCATGCAAAATTCTTTGCCATGGAGATTTCTTTCACCTGATTCAAACCTGCCTGGATTTTTGAGGCAACCCGATAGGTAAATTCACGGCTGACCTCGACAAGTGTCGCCATGTCCACGAGCTTATGACGTGTCACCTGAAATCCGGATAGTGGTTTTCCAAATGCATGTCTTTCCTTTGTATATTTCAATGCTTCTTCAAGGGCCATCTGTGCGGTGATATTGGCCATGACACAGATCTGAAGCCGTTCCATCTGAAAATTTTCCATGATCGTATAAAACCCCATATTTTCTTCACCGATCAGATTTTCAGCAGGAACCCGGCAATTGTCCAGAAAGATCTCAGCCGTATCCGAAGCCCACCAGCCTGTTTTCTTCAGCTTTTTTCCAACAGAATACCCTGGTGTGTCTGACTCGATCACCAAAAAACTGATTCCGTGAGCGCCCTTTCCGCCGGTTCGCACTGCACAGGTAAGCTGGTCTGCTCTGACACCGCTTGTAATGAATGTCTTACTCCCATTCACAATATAATCGCTGCCATCCCGAACCGCCGTGGTTTGAATGTTTGCAACATCTGACCCGCCTCCAGGTTCTGTGATTCCCAGGGCAGCTATTTTTTTACCGGCGATGACAGGCTTCACAAACCTTTCCTTCTGTTCGGTTGTGCCTTTGTTGATAATCGGTGGCAATGCAATACCAAGAGAACCAAGCCCGGCAGCAAATCCTCCGGAACCGGATCTCATCATCTCTTCATTGAGAATGATCGTATCAAAAATATCTCCGGATGTTCCGCCAACATCCTCTGGAAAACCAATGCCCAAAAAACCCAGTTCTCCGGCCATCCCATATAACTCTTTTGGGAATTCACCCGCTTCTTCCCAATCGTCAATATTCGGAACAACCTCCTTCCGGATCCAATCCCTCACTGCACTCCGCAACAAATCATGTTCCTTGGTAAAATAATTCTGGTATACTTTTTCTGGTTGTCTATTGGAATCCATATCGTTCCCTCTTGCTCTTTCTGTTCTGAGTTAACGCGCTCTTACCCCAGGAGCTGGCCCATCTTCCGGTGGCCCGGCAAAGGCCTGGGCAATCTTCATCCATTGCATTGCAATCTGACCTGTTATCTCCAGTTTCGTATCTGCTACATTTCGTCGCTGGGTCACCACCAGACAGAAATCTTCCGCCGTACCCTTCACAATCTCATCTGTTTCTTCCGGATTCCATGACCAGATATCGCCGGAAGGGCTGGTCAATATCACCTTTACCTTTTTTGCAGGGAGCTCCATTCCACGATTTTTAAAGGTCCATCCAAAAGTCGATACACCGATATGTGCAATATGCTTCAACCGACCTGTGCCTGTACGGCTCACCTTCAAAGCATCCACAATATCCTGGCCATGTGCCCAGGTCTCCATCAGACGGGCTGTGGCTGACGATCTTGCGCTCATGGTCGGCCCATACCAGGGAAGACGATCTTTGGGATCGAGTTTCTGATATTCGGAGATAAGCTGATTCCGCTTCGATCTCCACCATTCCAGCAGATCCTTCACAGAAAGCCGTCCTCCAACCGAATTCACCTTTGCGTGCATATCATCAAAACTGGTAAAGCCCTCCAGCATCTTTTCCATATGTCTGGAAAACTGTTCCGGACTGGTTGCTGAAAGGCTTGCCGCCTCATCATAATATGCGATGTGGCTGATCTCATCCTTGATGGTCCAGCCGTAAAAAGGAGTGACTTTCTCCCATTCCGAATCGTTGAGATTGGAAACAATGGAGTCAAGCGATTTATATTCATCATAAAGATCATTACAGATATCTTTCATCACTCTTCTCCAGATTAAAAACCTTCCAGTTTTGACAGAATTTCGCTCATCACTTCACTTGCTCCGCCACCAATGGAGATCAGTTTGGCATCCCGATAGTAACGGGATATCAGCATCTCATTCATGAAGCCCATACCGCCATACATCTGCAAACACCCGCCGGCCATTTCATCCAGAAGATTGCCGCTGAACAGCTTGCCCATGGATATTTCCCTGGAAACATCCTGACCGGCCATTTTCATCCGAACAATATGATAGGTAAGCTGTTTGAGGCATTCGATATCCGTCAACCATTTTACCAGCCGGTGCCGAAGTACCTGTTTTGTAATCAGGGGTTTGCCAAAAACGATCCGGCCTCTTAAGTATTTA
>CAYTGW010000182.1:0-8110 GCA_964437395.1 uncultured Desulfocicer sp. | reverse complement strand
GTAACAGTTTAGCCCTTTCGGTAAAATAAATAGCATTTTTTTTCACCCGATTGCATTTTTTGCTGGACAATCGGGTTTTTTTTTGCATAAAAATATCGGAGTATAAATACTCATTTAGGAGGTACATATGAAAAGCGAGGATATTCTGAAAAAACGCCGGGCAAAACTGAAAAACGACATTACAGAGATGCTCGACAGCTTTATCATTGGAACCGTGGCCAAGTCGCCGTCCATGACAGGACATAACCTGACCACAAAGGTTGAGGGCAAAACCGTAACACTTTATGTTCGTAAGGACATCGCCCCGATGGCACTGGAGTGGAGCAAGCGTTATAAGAAAATGTGGCTGATGGTCCAGGCTTTGTCCAAAGTCAACTTCGAGTTACTCAAAATGGAAAACAAATAGCATGGCCTATCCGCCGCATGACTTTAAGTGTCCTTACGAACATACCTGCCCCCATCTGGATTTTCTGTCCACCCGGTGGGTATTCAGCGAGTATCAGTATGGGCAGGATGAGTATCAGGAGCATCTTAAGATCATCGATCGATTCCAGGAGAGTATACAAGAGCGGGATGAACAGATACGCAAGCTTACGCGGGAAAATGCTGAACTGAAAGCAAAAGTGAAGATGATGCATGAACGGCGATTTAAGCCGAATAAAAAGAATGATGCAGCACCCTTGCCAGGCAACGCATCGATTGCACCCCTAAAGAGAAAACGGGGAGCGCCTATGGGACATCCCGGTTGGCAGCGCCCCAAGCCGGTGAACATTGATCAAACGATTGCGGTTGCCGCCCCTACGATATGTCCCTACTGCCATAAGCTGGGGCTAACGCCTGCCCCGTCCTTACACGAGCATATTCAGGAAGATATTGTCCTTACCCCCAGAACTGTTGTGACCCGCTATGTGCACGGACAGGCTTTTTGCTCAACCTGCAACCGGCTGGTGGTTCAGCCGGGACAAGACGAGATTCTCAATGCGCCGATTGGACCGGTTGCCAAATCCGTGGCGATTTATTTGCGTTATCGGATCGGCATCTCCTACCGGAAAACAACCAGATTACTTGGGGAGTTATTCGGTTTAAAGTTTGTTGCAGCCTCTGCCGTCGGATTTGATCGCAAAGCATCAGCCTGTGGCGCTCCGATTTACGAGAAAAGATAAGAGTTTCTGATGTGGTTCATGCTGATGAAACATCCTGGCGCAATGACGGCATAGGGCATTATGTCTGGTTTGCCGGCAATGGAAAGCTGGCTTTCTTTCATATTGACCGGCATCGATCCGCCGATGTCGCCAAATCCATCTTTGGAGAACATTATGATGGGATATTGGTGCGGGACCGGTATGCGGCCTATAACGGCATTGGAAGCGAATGGCAGTCCTGTCTTTCCCATATCATCACAAAAACCAAGGAAATTAAACGGGAGCATGACCTGTTGCCGCAGATCGAAAGAGAAACGGCAACGGTTCGGTTTTGTGATCAGGTGGTTGCTTTCTTCAAAAAAGCATGTGAAACCGGTGCAAAAATAAAATCCGGAAGTACCCCGTGGCAAAATGCAACGGGCATCGAAAAGGATTTCATAAAAAAACTTTGCAAGATTTGTAAAAAACCTACGGGTTTCAAACCGGCGGAAACGCTCAGGGCTTTTCTTGCCGGTCCGGATCAAAAATACCTCTTTACGTTTCTGAGGCATCCGGGTGTGCCGACGACTAACAATCACGCGGAACAATCGATCCGCCATCTCGTGATCTTCCGGAAAACTTCCTTTGGAACACGATCTGAATCCGGACTGAAAAACCATAGCATTCTTACCAGTCTGGTACAAACCGCCCGCAGGCAGGGTGTTCACCCACTACAATTTCTACAAATACTCCTCACCGCAAGTACGTCCGATGCACAGGCCGCGCTTTACCAAAATTATAGCTGATGTCTTCTTCTCCTGAATAAATAAGGGACTAAATTGTTACAAACAATGATACAGGTTCGAGTGGAACGGGAACCTTTAATTATGCTCCAGCAGATTCAGCCTCCCGTTCTTCCTGAACTCTTCCTTGATGGCCGTGAACGCCTCAGTAGTCAAAAGATGATAGGCAGTGTCTCCCCGCTGTCTGAAGTAGACCTTCATATCCGGATATCGTTCCATGTGAAAATGCTGCTGTTTCAGCGGACGTATGACAATTTTGTGGGTCTGGGTTACCGTAAAGTCATCCAGCACACGGATAAAATCCGGCATCCACTTTGGATCCATTCCTCCCTGCTTCTGCTGCTCGATCAATTCATCATGGATCTGTTTGGGATCAAAAGGCCCGTTCAGTTGGACCGTCACCATTACCTTCTCGTCTGCCACATCGCAAGGCACGCCGTAAGCTGCGACCTGCTGAACATTGGCCAGATTCAGAACAGACTGAGCGACATTTTCTGCAGAAAAATTTTCACCATCCTTCCGGATCCAGTCATCTGTCCGGCCATTGAAATACAAATAGCGCTTATTGTTTACAATCCGGATATGTCCAAGATCACCGGAACGGAAATAACCATTCCGGAACTTTTTTTCCGTAGCAGACTGGTTCTGAAAATACCCGTCAAAAAAAATATTGTCTTCTTTCATTTTCCGTGCAATTTCCCCCACAGCCTCCTGATAATTCAACAGATTTCCTGCACTGTCAGCGACTCCCGGCGGACAGATTTCATCCTGTTCATTCAGGATCACGATCTGATCTGACGAAACCTCTCCGACACTGTCCGGAGGATCCCCCGGCTGGACAACCGTCGTGATCGGAGCCTCGGTGGAACCGTAAAGCTCATAGATATGTGTCATTCCCAGATATTGAATCAGCTTTCTGCGATCCACAGGAAGGGCGCCGTTGCCATGGGCAATCCTGAACCGGTTTCCGGGATGACCGGCCAGGGCTTTGGTAACCGCTTCGCCGCTGCCGTATTTCTGTTCCAGGGCAGACAAGATGTAATGAATCGGCTGCCCCACATAATTCATATAGGTAACCCCGTGTTCCAGGATATCGCCCTCAAACGCACTGGCGCTGAATTTCCGTTTCAGCAGAAAACTGCCTCCGGTTACAACAAGGGGCATAATGCCAAGAAGAATGGAATTGGAATGAAACAAGGGCATGCAGATATAGCCGCGATCACTGGATTTCAATCCAATACGCTTTCGGGTAATCATACCCGCGCCAAAACATTTGGCATGGGAACAGGGCACCCCTTTTGGCAGTCCGGTTGTTCCAGAGGTATAAATCACAATCAATGGGCCAAAAATATCAATAACAGGCTTATGTTTTTTTCCATCTAAAACGGCTGCACCAGATAATGCATCCGCAATGCGCGGGAAGGAATCTTCTTTGGCTGACGCCGGGCTGTTGACCTGAAAAATACGATTTTGATCAAGGGTTCTGAGTTCCGGCAAGATCCGTCTGATTTCAGGGACGTTGGGTTCATCCACCAGAAGAATTGAGGTTCCGGCCTGATTGATAATATTCACCAGGGTATCCCCGCGGAAACCGGTATTAAAACCAAAAAGCACTGATCCGCTCATGGCTGCGCCGAAAAAAGCGAAAATGAATTCCGGCGTGTTTTCCTGATACATTCCCACAGCCAGTGGATCCTGAGATCTCAGGCATCCCTTCTGGATCTGCTCCTGTTTTACAGAGAGAAACAATGCAGCATAGCGCCGGGCTTCGGCACAGGTTTCTGCATAGGTGTATGCCCGCCCTTCGAAAATAAAAAAAACACGATTACGACGAAAGGGAGAGGCGGCCAGAAATTTGAACATGGAACCCACATTCAAAAAACCAAGGGTCTTGCGGAGAATGCTTTTTGCGCTGAACGTTGCCATCCTGTAAACTCCTTGATGAAAAAAATCAATAAATCAGAGTGGAAAAACATACCTTGAAAAAAACAAACCAATTGGTATGTTTGTTTTCAAATGACATGAAACCGCCTGCATGTCAACCGGTGATTTTTGTTCAGGAGATTGCAGAATAGACACTTGCAGAAATTGATATCCTCTTTCGTCCGGATCGCAAAAATATTGACAACATCACAGATCTATTATTAGAGTGTTGGAACATTTTCTTGTATTGAAGTTAACCCCAAAAGCATCAGAGGCATACGATGAGTATTGATGAGCAGGAACAACAAATTGACTTTTCCGTGAATAAAAAAAATTTATACCGTGAGGACTCCATAACCGATCTGAATGTTGCCTCCATCCGAAGGCTTATCCCTGTAAATATCGATGGGTCGGAAGATAAAAGCCGGACTCCGATATATGTCGGACACACGCAATTGATGTCTCCGCAGGGTCCGATCCCGATTCATGCAAGGTTGAAGGCCAACAATCTTGAAGAAGCGATCGATCAGTTCCCTCAGGCCATGAGTCAGGCTCTGAATGAAATGATGGAAAATATCATGAAGTTACAGGAGGAGGAACAGAAGAAAAAGGACACCCGTATCATTGTGCCTGGACGCTGATCAACACTGGGCACGCATCCACAAAAAAATCAATCCCCTTCCCGCTTCCCGACCCAGTCCGGAACCCTTACTTCATGATTTTTCTGCGGATAAGGAATATAGCATTTTATATCCATGACCGGTGTCTGATCCCTTGCATCAATGGACTCGATTTCAATGGTTGTTTTCTCAATGGATAGAATCCTGCACAGGGTCAGCCCGATCAGATTGGGTCGAACCGGAGAATGGGTTGCAAACACACCTGTTAATGGATTTCCAGCATCCTTTCTCGGATGAACCTGCATGGTGTTGCGCTTTTCCGGTGTATCGTTTTCATGAAACCAGAACAAAACATGGATATGGGAAAAACCCTCAAGTCCGAGCATCGCATCCCTGTATGGAGGATGAATCTCAATCCTTGACCGGTCATCTTCTTTCCTCACCATACCAATGGAATGCATAACAAAGGAATCAGCCATCTTTTTCCTCTGCACCTCATCCAGCCATCTTTTCTGCTCTTTCTGATATTTTTCTTCGGTCTGGTGAGGATCTGCCTGATCCAGATTTCCATAATCCGGCTCCTTGCCCTTGAATGACCGGAATAATGCTTTCAGTTTTTCCAGACGTCCGGAGCTGTTTGAATCCATGTTGTTCATATCACACTGAGATGATTCAACCCGGGCTACAGGCTGATCACCGCTCCCTTACAGGAAAGGTCAATCAATTCCGCTCCGGTTGCCAGGCGGGCGCCTTCGATCATGTTTTCATCCGTCATCTTCCGGTATTTGGCGCATGGCGTGCAAACCAGGATCGGGACATTGTTTGCCTGGAGATAACTTAAATGATCATCCGCGCTGTCACCTGTTGCAGCCCGGATGTTCTCAGCAATTCCCTGCATGGCGATGTTGACGCCATCATCCAGAAGAAACACACTCACATTCTTTCCAGCCTTATGGGCTGCCATGGCCAGAAAGAGTGCGCGTGTTGAGCGATTGGGATTATCGGTTCCGCATGATAATACAATTACAATATTGTCCGTCATTGGCTTTTCCTCCCTTTTTGTTACTATTTCTCGTTTCCATCTGACATATCAGTCATCAAATTCCATGTCAAAATGTAATCTCTGCACGGGTGTAATTAAAATCGTTGGGTAAATGCCGGATCAAGTTCGGCATGACGGTTGTAGCGTTGCCCGTCATTCCGGCAGAAGCCGGACACGAAGTGAAGTGTAGCGCTATCCAGTATTTTCAGCTCTTTTCCGGACACCGGCTTTCGCCGGTGTGACGCTTTTTAATCGTTTTGAAATCAGCTCTAAAAATAACTGAATTCCACATTTGTCAAATCAACAAAAATAAGATAAAGGTTGAAGTAAGGTCAAAAAAAAAATATGAACGTAGAAACCAAAAAAATGCCCCCCAAAAAAAACCGAAGCTCCATACACAGAAAAAAAAACAGGAACCAGCTCCTCTGGTTCCAAGTGTGCGGATGCTCGGAGAAAAAACCATTAAACTGCTGTCCAATACCAAAACATTTACCCAGCAGACGATTCTTCTCTCCCGCACATTCTTTCCGCTGACCCGTATACTGGCAAGTGATGAAGAGATCACCCACGAAGAGCTATCCAGCGTTCTGGATAATATTTTTGAGCAGCTTTACCAGCATCCGTTGATTCATCAAAGCCGGAAATTGACACAGTATCTGCGTCAGAACAACCTGATTCCCAATGAAAAAACAACGGAAAAACTGATTCAGTATGTGATCGATCAGGTACTGCTTCGCAGCCCGATCAATATCCCGGAGGTTGTGGTTCAGGAATTCTGGACCTTTTTCCATGAGCTGATGAATGCCCCTGAAATTAAAGGGCTGATGGAACAGAATCTGGATATTATTCGGCTGATTCTGAAAACCTACGAGCCGTTGCTGGTGGAACTGATCAACCTGCTGAAAGAAACAAAGAGAAACACCAAAACCAAATTTACTGTTCTGCTGACCAAAATCAAGGTGATCCGGCATGACCTTGTCATTATCAAACGTCAGATCAAAGCCATACGCTATGTAAAACTTTTTTTCCAGACAGACCCGAAAGATTTTCGAGCCCAGGCGCAGATCATCGCAAAAATGGTTCGGGAATTTGGTCCCTTTTTCATCAAATTGGCACAGGTCGCCGCAGCCAATTCGGATTTTCTGCCGGAAGAAATCGCAAGAGAGCTGATGGTTTTTCAGGAAGATGTTCCGCCAATGAGTCCGGAAGAAGTCATTGAGACCATTCAGGAGAGTTTTGGAAGACCGGTAAATGAATGTTATTATGGTTTTAATCCGGAAAAGCCATTGAAGTCAGGCTCCATTGGCTCGGTATACCTTGCCAAAAAACCAGCCATTGAAAACGGAAAGGAGGTTCTGATTCCGGTTATTGTCAAAATCGGAAGAACCCGCCTGGATCGAGAATTTCTGATGGGGAAGACCGCACTCAACCTTACCATCCTCAGCAGCCAGTACTGGGCTCCGCATTCCAAGCTTGCACCTTTCCTGGAAGCAATGCAGCAGCAAGTGGATGAGTTTATCAAAGGATTTCAGCAGGAACTCGATTTTTTAAAAGAAGCGGCCATCCAGGATCGATTTTACCAGCGCAGCACGGAATCCATTTTCTGGCGCATTCCCAGAGTGTATACGGCAACCCCGCGTATTATTGAAATGGAATATATTCCCGGGGCTGAGAGCGTGATGAGTGCCCTTGCAAAAATACCGCGTAAAAAATACAAACGCTTTGCAAGAGATATTGCCGCCCGTCTCTTATATACGGTTCTGCTGCATGTTCTGATATACCGGGAATTTCATGGTGACCTTCACCCCGGGAATGTTCTTGTAACTCAACTAAGCGAGCTCTTTCTGATCGACTGGGGCAATTGCGTGAATCTGGAAGGAAAATGGAAACCGTTCTGGGATTACATTGTCGGAGCGCTTACTGCGGATGTGGCTCTCTTAACCGATTCATTGATCAAAATGAGCGCCGATTCTGAATTGAACCGGAACAGACAGAATGAAATCGCTGCCACATTGACTCAAACATTGGAACGGAAAAAAATCACCCCCCTGAAATGGAACTTTCTCCTGCAATTATATAAAGAAAGAACAGATGGCCTGCACCGGCGCCTTCAGGTGGTCATGCATCTGATGTCCAATACCCAGCATCTCGGGCTGATCATACAAGGCGACTATCTTCATCTGCTTCGTTCCGTGGTCGCGATTGTCGGAACCTATGTCCGGCTCTATGAAAACCTGCCCAAATACCTGATCCCCTTTGATATCATCAAATCCGTTGCATTGTTCCCGACAACCTTTATCATAGACCGGATGGTTGTAGGGCGGAACCGGCTATACCTTACTTTAGCCCAGAGTATCCCGATTCCGGAGATATTGAAACCAGATATAGCGCAGGTATCATCCGCGCCGGTCTTTCTCATGGATCAACCGCTGCCTGCAAAAACCGGAAACCAATATTCCTTTCAAACCAGCGCCGTCTGAATTCATCCATCAATTGGTTTTTCTGCCATGTCCGCATGGAGGTGGGTGCAATTAAAAGTGTTGGGTTTTCAACCTGAATATGGATAGCGCTACGCTTCACTGCGTGTCCGGCTTTCGCCGG